>JADJUF010000049.1:0-300000 GCA_016717005.1 Myxococcales bacterium
GCTTGCTCATCTCCTCCATCATTCTCCTCGCCCGAGCGTCGCCCACCGGTCGCATCCCACCAGCCTCGCACCCCTGGGTGCAGGCTGCGCAGGCCGGCGAGTCACGCCTTCGAGGATGGGGCGATGTAACTGTCGTCGCTGGGGAGATGTAATTGTCGCTCAACAGCATGGTTGGTGATATCCGTGGAACAGGTTCGAGGGAGGATGAGATGGACCCCAGCGCTCGCCTGGTGTGCCCACGACGAGGGTGTTCACCGAAGCCGAGTAACGCGCCGACGCCGGCATGGTGATCGCGCACACGCGGTGGCGACGGGTAGCGCGATGGTCACGCGTGACGACGGCACCCCTGCTTCACGATCGCGATCCGCCGGCCGAGCCGACCGGCGCGAACGACTGAGAACAGCGCCCGACCGGGCCGTCGCGGAGGAGGAGGGCGTGTGAAGGAGGCGGTCGACGCTTCTCGTCGTGGCTCCCGCAGGTCGACTCAGTGCCGGTTCGCCGCGCATCTGGTGGCGGCCGGACAGGGTCGCCACAGGCCGCGCACGTCGATGTCCCCAACGTCGACGACCTCAACACCGGCCCGACGTCCACGGCGCCGGGGCGCGTTCCGCGATCATGCTTGCCGGGCCTCTTCGCGAGCGAGGCCGCACCCGTCGAGGTGCGACCGCGCTGCAGGCCGGATCACCACGATGGCGCGGTCGCGACCGCGGCCGGTCGCCGCAGGGTGCGTCCTCGTCGGCCTCGACTGGACGACGTCGACGGCAACGCGAGCGACGCCATGGGCTTCGGCCCCCTGCCATCGATGCCGGTTCCACGGGCGCGCCATACTTCGCGATCCGCTGTGGGCCCGGCGGGCGACCCAATCCTGAGCGCGGGGATCCCGCCCACGCCCAGGTCTCGACCACTGGTGTCCTTCCTCGACGCCGATCACGCGGTCGATCACGACCTACGTGAAGCTGTGGGCACAGACCGAGGAGACCGTCGCGGGTCTGATGGTCGCACCGCCGGACGACGCGAAGGTCCACCGCAAGGTCGCGTCCGTGCTGAGCGAAAGCTTCGGCGAGCGCGATCACATCCGCCGCGCCGTGAGGTGATGCGCCTGGTCACGAGCCGGCCGGCGATGTTCGTGTCCCGCATCGGCGTAGGCGGCTCGAGCAGCGGCGCCACGGCCTCGCCCGAGTGTGATCGGCGCGTCGGCGTCGTTCGGTTCTCCGCCCGGGGATGACGCCTTCTGGGCACACCCGCGCGCGGTCCCTCATGACCCATGCCAGTCGCGCGCGGGCCTGGTCCAGCTCGCGCGCGACGCGCTTCGGCGATCGATCGGCGCTTCTCCCGAACACGGCGTCCATCCGGCGCACGACCACCGAGGCGACCGCGTGGATCGCCCTCGTGACGAGTCGTGCCCGCGCTGACGAGGCGGCGGACGTCGCCGCCGTCTCTTCCGGGCTCGCCGGCGGCGACACGGTTCTCGACGATCACGTGCAGGGGCGGTGTAGAGGCCGGGCCGCGCCACCGTGTGCGTGATCGGTGAGCCCGGCATGGTATTGCGGGCCGCCTGTTCGCGCCGACGTCCTCGGCGGCGCTAACTAGGTGCGACGGCGCCGGCGCCTCGTCGGCGTCGTACACCAGGGCCGTCCTGGGCGCCTCGCGGACCGGCAGCCCGAGCTCGCGCCGGCCAATCGAAGAACCCGGGGGACGGCTCGGCATAGCGCGTGACAACCGCTCGCGTCATCACCAGCGCCGCGACGCGCCGCTTGCCGGCCGCGGTCCGCGTCGCTGCTGCAGGGGGCTTGCCATCGAGCGCCGGCACCGGCTCGTCCATCCAGCGGTGTAGTGGTCGCGCAGGCACGGTGACCGACGATCTCGGCCGCGACCTCGGGGGTACCCCCGCCGAGGTCGGCGCGGACGGCGATGTTGCGCGTCGGTCGCGCAGCGCCGCTCTCCGGGTCCTGGAACGTGTCGGCGCGGTGCGCCGCCA
Organism: Myxococcales bacterium; assembly: GCA_016717005.1. NCBI lineage: Bacteria > Pseudomonadati > Myxococcota > Myxococcia > Myxococcales > Myxococcales bacterium. Next base: position 1,979 of record JADJUF010000049.1, read on the forward strand.
GCTCCCCGAGCGTCTCGATCAGGCGCGACAGGCGCGAGCCGCGCGCGCGAGTTCGTCTGAGCACCAGCTCGCCATCGGCGACGCGCAGCTGGCCCAGGACGGTCGGTCCGTGGGCGAGCGGGGGTTCGGCTCGCGATCGAAACCACGTCATCGAGAGATCGCAGCCGTCAGGTCGTCGTCGTCGATCTCAGCGACGACCAGCCGCGCCTGGACGGCCGCGCCGTCGCCGACCGTGTGAGTGCGCGGCGCAGAAGACGAGCGGCTCGCCGTGCGTCGTCACCAGGGGCTGGCGCTCGCAAGAATCGCGACGGCCTCCGCGAGCGCGTCGAGCGCGACGTCGGCGACTTCGGCAACATCGGCGGCCTGCGCTTCACCGCGCAGCGCGTCCAGTTCGTCGGCGAGCGCGGTCGCGACCGCGGCGACGTGCGCCGGCGGCACGCGCATCGACGCGCCGGTCAACTCGAGGTGGTCGCCCACCGCCATGACCCACGCGAAGATGACGTCCTCGCCGGGCCGGAGCGTGCTCGCCGTCAGCTCGCGCACCATGATCTCGCCGTCGCCGAGTCGATCGCGCGGGTAGGGCCAGCGCCGACTCCACCGCCACGACCTCCGAACAGGACGCCCGCGCCTGCCGGGAGCGCACCGAGTGCGGCGACCTCGCCGGAGGAGAGATCGCGCCCCGTGCGGCGATCAAGCGATCGACCGCACGCCGGCGGTCGCGATCGCGCGCGCCGTACCCGACGAAGCCATCGAGCACTGGGCCCATCCACTCCGGGATCCGCCGTCGTCGCGCGCGCCCCACCCTCCCGACTCCCGCGATCATGTCGCGCAGGAAGGCGAGCGACCCGCCGGGCCTCGAACTCGCGTGGCGCATGACGAACGCCATCAGCTTGTCGGTCGCCGCGGCGTAGTCGTCCGCGCGTGAAGGCGCGCGCTTGGTTCGCGCGCACCACCGCCAGCCCGCCGAGCCAACGGCAACCGGGTGGGCACGCGATCTCGCCGAGTCGGTGCCGGCCGCAACAGGGCGGGCAGATCATCCGCCGAGCGCTGGACAGTCGCGCTTGCCCTTCGCTCTGCGTCACAGTGGAGGCAGCTCGCCATCGCGGTGGCGTATGCCGGGACGGCAGGGACGTCAACACCGCCGGGATCGGCTCGCGGCCGGATCGTCGACGCCTTCGCGGCGGGGCTGGCGACGACGTGGTGCTGTTCGCGCCGCGCCTCCGCCGTGCGCGCCATCACGACCGTGGGAACTGCACAGCGCGCCATCGATGAGCCGTCACCACCGGCGCCCCTCCGTGCCCGCCTCCGCCGCGCGGCGGCCCACGGTCGCGGGGCACAGGCGTTGCACGTCCTCAGGCACCGCGCCTGTTCGACCGCGAACTGGACTCGATGATGGACCTGCGGAGCACCAACCGATGCTGGGCAGGCCAACCCGCCGCGATCGGTGGGCGACGTCCGCGTCGCGGTCCTGCATCGTAGCCGCTACCTCGTCGCCTACCGAGTCCACGAGGCCGAGCGAGAGGTCTGGATCGTCCGCGTCCGCCACGCGAGCCGCCGGCCACTCGCGCGGCGATAGGGTCGAGCGAACCGAGGTGGCAGCGGCGGAATGGCGGACGTCGCGCATCGCGGGCGGCACCCTCGGCCCGACGGGCGCGGCGACGCCGGCGGGCGGACGGCGCCGCGGTTCGCGACCGCGTGCGGCGCCACGGTCATGGGCCTGGGGGCGGACGGCCCGGTTACCCAGTGGGTAACCGCGCCTGTGTCCAGTCGCGGCCTTGCGCGCGCGCGTTTACCCAGTGGGTAACAACGGTGCGCGCATCCGCTCGACTTCGTTGACCGGCCCTTACCCACTGGGTAACGGCGCCGCGTGAGAACTGGCGCTCCGGACCGGGACCGTCCCGGACGGATCGTCGACGCGTCCACGGTGCCCGCCCCTCGGCCCGCCGGCCCACGCAACCGCCGGCGACAGCGGTCGATACCTGCGTCACGATGCCCACGGACTCCCGACGCCCGCCGCCCACCGGCTCGATCGCGCGGTTCGCCGACGCGTCCCGTCCATCACCACCGCCGCCTGTGGATGCAGGCGCCGCCGCCCCGAAGACGGGAGGATCGATGCTGCTGATCGCCGCGCTGATGGCCATCTTCACCGCGCTGTTCGTCACGTCGCTGGGACGGACGCGGCCGTGGAATTCGGTGGTGCTCGGCGTGCTGGCGCTCGGGTGCGTCGGGTGGACGGTGGCGGCGGTGATCGCCAGCCACGAGCCCTCGCCGTCGAGGCGGCCGAGCTGGGAGCCGCCCGCGTACCGGTCGCCGCCCCCCGGCGCGCAGCCCGCGCGCGACGACGCCCCGCTGATCGGGGCCTCGAACCAAGCCCGGCGCCGACCGAACCCGCGGATCGCGACGAGCTCGAGGCGGCGGATCCCGGGGACGTCACCGACCTCGGGCCGGCGAGCGCGGGCTGGGCCATGGCCCTCCCGGCACGGGCGACTGACGACGTCGCGGTCGCGGTCGCCGCCGATGGGCGCGTCGGCGTCGCGGTGGCGTTCGCCGCGAGCGACGTCGGGTGTCGCCGCTGGGCGCGGGGCCCGCCGAGCCGGCCAACGGCGACGGGCCGCTGTTCGCGGTCGTGGTCGGTGGCCCGGCGGCGCCGCCGGCCGTCGGCGTCGGCGCCGGCCTGACCACCATCCGCGGCGCCACCTTCGTCGGCGACGGATTCGTGCTCGGCGTCGGTGGCGCCGCGCGCGTGCGCTGGGCGGGCCGTGCGGTCCGGCTGCCACCGCAGACCCTCGCGGTGCGCGTCGATCCCGCCGGCGCCCGGCCGCTGGCCGCCGCCCCGCTCAACGACGCTCGGGTGGTCGGCGCCGTCGGGGACGTGCTCGTCGTCGCGGGTCGCCACGAGGCGCGACCACGGCTGATCGGCGCGCGCGGGCGCGCCGTGGCGTGGCACGTCGACGCCGACGTCGACACCGACACCGACACCGACACCGACACCGACACCGACACCGACACCGACGCCGACACCGACACCGACGCCGACACCGACACCGACGCCGACACCGTCGACCTCGCCGCCGCGCAGGTGTCAGCGGGGCAGCTCGTCGCCTGCCTGGTCGCGCGCGGCCCGACGCTGCGGCTCGGCGGGGCGCCGGCGATGGCGCTCGCCGACGCGGCGCCGCAGGAGGTGGCCGCGTGGATCGACGGCGCCAGCGGTGCGGTGGTCGCGACCCACCGGCTGGGCGCCGCCGGTGCCCAGCCGTGCGCTGGCTTCACCGCCGGGAGCGGGGGCGCGACGCGCCTCACGCGCGGCGACCACCTGCTCGAGGCCGTCGCGGCCACGGGCACCCGCGCGTCGATGGTCGAGCGGTTCTCGCTGTTCGAGTTGATCGGCGTGAGCTCCGATGGGGCCGGCGCGATCGCCGTGGTGACCCACGAGCGCCGCGCGGCCGTGCGCGTCGTCGACGTCACCCGTGGCGTGGTCGGTGGCGCTACCGGCTGCCTGACGGCGTCCGCGTCGATCGCGCCCTGCTGGCCGGGACCAGCGTCGTGCTGCTCGGCCGGTACCGCGGCGCGGTCACCCTCGCGACCGACGTCGCGCTGCCCGCGACCGCGGACGGGACCGCCTTCGTCGCCACCTTCACCGTGCCGTGAGCGGCCGCGACGCGCCGGCGAGGTCGAGCGTGGTCGACTGCGCCTTGCCCGTGGTGGACTTCAGGCGCTTGGCGTGGCGCGCCTGGATCTTGCTCAGCGTCTCCGGGTCCGGCATCGCGGTGCTGTTCGCGCCGCGCCTCCGCCGTGCGCCATCACGGCAGTGGGAACTGCACAGCGCGCCATCGATGAGCCTTCACCACCGGCGCCCCTCCGGCGCCGCCTCCGCCGCGTGGCGGCCCACCGTCGCGGGGCACAGGCGTTGCTACGGCCACCATGCGCGCCTCGTCCCCGCCTCCGCCCCCGCGCCTCCGCCTCCGCCCCCGTCCCCGCCCCCGTCCCCGCCTCCGCCCCCGCCTCCGCCTCCGCCCCCACCGCTGCCCTCGCCGCCCTCGCCCTCGCCGCCCTCGCCCTCGCCGCCCTCGCCCTCGCCGCCTGCGGCGAGGACCCGCTCGAGCCGCCCGAGCCGGCCCCGGCCCCGGCGCACTGCGTCCAGCCGGACGTCCGGCGCGCGATCACGGTGGAGGTCAGCGGGACGATCGTCGACTTCACGACCAGCCAGGCGGTGCCCGGCGCGACGGTCGCCATCACGACGGCGTGGGACACCGACGGCGACATCCCCGCGGACGACTGTCCGCTGCTGGCGACCGCGACGACCGACGCGGAGGGCCGGTTCGGGCCGGTCGCCGTCTACGCGGGGGCCGGGACGTTCTTCCCGATCATGCTGTTCCGCGTCGAGGGCGGCGGCCGCGCGCTGACCCTGTCGGACAACCGCGCGTGCTCCAACGGCGCGTCCGACCCCTGCCGCCTCGATCACACGATCGTCGCGCCGGCGGCGACGCTCGCCGCAGTGGCGCGCCGAGCTGGCCAGCGCGTTCATCACCCTGCGCCCCGGCGCCGACGTGCGCTTCGTCGACGCCAGCCGCGGCGGACTCACGCCGGCGACCGACCTGGTGACCAGCGCCGCCGGCGTCGCGGTCATCGGCACGATGGCGCTCGGGCCGGCCGGGCCGGCGACCGGGACGATCGGGATCGGTGGGGTGCGCGCCGCCGAGCAGTGGGTGTCCACCGGCTCGCTGATCGTGCCGGACGCCATCTTCGTCGAGGACCGGACCGCCTCGCCGCCGATGTGATGCGGCGCGGCGGCGCCGGGCCGGCAAGTACGTCACCGCGGCGGCGACCTGCCCGCGCGCCCAACCACGCCCTTGGCTCGCGCTTGGCCGTGCTGCCGTCGTCCCATGCACTCGGTGAGCGCCAAGGTGGTGGAGGGAAGGTGGTGACGCGCGCCAAGCTGCCGGAAGGCGCGAGGCTGACGGTGGTCGTCCGGGTCCGCCACGCGAGCCGCCGGCCACTCGCGCGGCGATAGGGTCGAGCGACCCGAGGTGGCCAGCGGCGGAATGGGGGACGTCGCGCATCGCGGGCGGCACCCTCGGCCGATGGGCGCGGCGACGCCGGCGGCGGACGGCGCCGCGGTTCGCGACCGCGTGCGGCGCCACGGTCATGGGCCTGGGGGCGGACGGCCCGGTTACCCAGTGGGTAACCGCGCCTGTGTCCAGTCGCGGCCTTGCGCGCGCGCGCGTACCCAGTGGGTAACAACGGTGCGCGCATCCGCTCGACTTCGTTGACCGGCGCTTACCCACTGGGTAACGACGCCGCGTGAACAGGGCCCTCTCCGGCCCAGGACCGCCCCAGCTCCGCCGATCAGCGCGGCGCTCGGGCGGCGGCGGCGCTGGAGCGCTCGCAAGCGGCGCAGGTGGACGCGCACGGTCTCACGGGCGATGCCGAGCCGCGCCGCCGTCTCGTCGAGCGTGGCGCCGTCTCGGAGGCACAGCGCGGCGACCGCGCGCAGCCGCGCGGGCAGCCGGGCCGCGCGCTCGACGAAGGCGAGGGCTCCGCGGTGTCGCGGCGGTTCGGCCGCACGGCGGGCGGCGTGGCCCCGACGTCGAGCATGCGCTCGCCGATGACGGCGATCACCTCGCGGTACCGGAGCTGGTGCTGACGGAGCCAGGCCTCCAACGCCTCGGGGTCATCGAAGAGCGCACGAGCCTGCCTGGGTGCCAACGCCGCCAACGCCGGATGCATGCACCCACCCTGGCATGGGGTCGCGGCGCGCGCCCGTCTCGAGGCGGCGCGGCGACCGGTCCACGCAGCGACGCGCGCCGCCTCAGGGTCCGCGCGGGGGCGCGCCCCGCACCATCGTGAAGCGGCCCTGCCACGGCGGCCCCTGGCGCAGGATGGGGCCGTGCGCGGTGAGCGTGGCGGTGCCGATCACCTGTCCGCCCTGCTCGTCACCCTCGAGCGTCAGGAACTCGTCGCCGCCCGCGCTGCGCCACGGCGAGCTGCACGTGCGCCCCGGTGCGCTTACCGGCCAGCGTCGCGCTGGCGCGCATGAACGTGTCGCCGTAGGCCCAGGTGCAGGTCCCGACGAGCTCGGCGGCGCTCAGATCGATCGCCACGTCCATGACGACCTCGGTCCAGACGAGGCCGTGCTGGCCCAGGCCACCCTCGGTCTCGAGCGGTGGATCGAACCGGAGGGTCCACGCCTCGGCGTGCGGGGCCGGCGGGCTCGACGGTTCGGTCGCGCGCGGCGCGTCGGCGCGCGACGCGCACGCGGCGAGCGTCACCAGGGCCGTGAGGAGCAGCGTGCGCATGATGGTTGGACACTACCGCACGCGTCGGCCATGGGGCGATCACGCGCGTGCACGCGACGCCCCCCGATCAAGGTCGTGGGGAGCAGGGGCTCAGCGCGGCCTCGACGTCGGCGACCCGCGCCTCGGCGACGAGCTCGCTCCAGCCCGCGCGCTCGGCGGGCGCGACGCCGGTCCTCGCCTGGGCGCGCTGGGCCTCGGGGCCGAGCTCCTCGCCGGTCCTCGCCCGGGCGCGCTGGGCCTCGGGGCCGAGCTCCTCGCCGACGCAGCGCACGTAGCGCTCGCCGCCTCGGCGGCGCCGGCGGTACCTCCAGATCCCAGCGTCCCGCCCAACGGCGGCGCTGGCGCGGTTCCGGAGCGGCACGGTGGTTGCTCTAGCCACGCAGGATGAACCTTCACATCTACCGGCTGCTGGTCCCGGCGGCGTTGCTCGGGGCGTGCGTGACCTCCGATGAGCTCGCGACGGACACCCTGTCCTCGGCCATCGTGGTCGCGCCCCTGTGCGCGGCGCCCTGCACGGTCACCGTCAACCTGGACGGCTCCTTCACGCCGCCCAACGTGACGGTCAATGAAGGCGAGAGCGTGACCTTCGTCGCGGCGAGCGGCACGCTGCGGACGACCGACGCGGTGGTGCGGGTGTCGCTCGCGGAGATCCTGGCGGCGACGACGACGGCGTGCTTGCAGACGAACCGAGCCTACGACATCTCGCACGTCCTGCCGGGCGACGACAACGAGCTGACGGGGCCACTTCGTCGCGGGACGTCTGGCATCTATGCGCTCGGTCCGGAAGAGGCCGAAGGTACTACGAAGGCACGACCGCGCAGACGTGCGATGACATCGCGCTGGCCGCCGGTGGCACGCTCCCCTCAGCCATCGAGACCTGGGATCAGGACGGCGACGGACTCGAAGACCCGGTCATCGTCGGCACCGGGAAGTTGTGCCGCAAGTTCCTCCGGCGCAACGGCAAGGTCGCGAGCTCCAACTCCCCCTACATCCTGCAGAGCACGTGGGACAACCCGGACGTGACCGGCGGCGTGGTCCGCATCAACTGGCGAGATCTCTACAAGGAGACGGCGCCGGGCCCTGGCGTCTACGTTCACGACTACACCAAGCTCGACACCGAGCTCGAGAATGCCGCCCAGCGCGGCAAGCTCGTCTTCCTCGAGCTGCTCGCCGGCGCCGGCACCCCTGACTGGCTGTTCAGCGAGACGCCGTCACAGGTGGCCGGCTCGCTGCCGACCATCGACAGCTCGCAGACCGAGCTGGTCGCGCGCTCGGTGCTCCCGATCGAGACCCAGGACTTCGGCACCTCGGGCAGCTACGTCGTCGACGCGACGCATTGTGGCTACCCGAAGACGATGGGCTCGCCGGGCGACGCGAACTACCAGGCCGCGATGATCGCCACCATCGACGACGTCACCGCGCACATCCGCGCCAGCGCGACGCACTTCCAGGCGCTCGGCAGCCTCAAGGTCACCGGCCTCAACTTCCTCACCGGCGAGATGCGGCTGCCCAAGCGGTGCCTCAGCCACGCCGACCCGGTCAACGCGAGCTGCTACTGCAATACGCGCATCTGGGCCACGCCCCAGGACTGGGCGAGCGCCGTCAAGACCACCGTCGACAACTACCGCTACGTCGGCAACGGCGACGCGCCGGCGACGCCGGTCTGGGCCGGCGGCTACACCGAGGCCAACGCGCAGGCGTTCATGACCGCGGTCGAGAACGCCATCTTCATCGGGCTCGGCCGCCGCACGACGATGCACTACATGTTGATCCAGGATGGGTTCCCGAAGGTCACCGATGCCACCCACTACGAGGAAGAAGACCCGCTCGCGCCGGTCGCCCCCAACCTGGGCTATCTCGAAGACTTCGACCACCAGACCAACCTCGCGCTCGAGAACGGACGAAACGGCCTCTTCCGCACCGGCGTCGACCCCGACGCGCCATCGCTCTTCTCGGCGATGAACGCCTCCCCTCGGGCCGCTGCCCGTCGACCCCATCACGGGGCTGCCCGACCCGTACAACCTGGCGACGGTCGGGTGCAAGCAGATGCTGGCGACCGCGCTCGTCAACAGCAAGCGCCGGGGCGTGCTCGCGGCGCCGGTCGCGAACCCGTCGCTGGGCGCCTTCAGCGGCGCCGCGGTGGGTGCCCGAACAAGTGGGCCAACGTCGAAGGTCGCCGCGGCGCAATCACGGGGTACCAGACGAAGAACGACATCGCGAACTCCGACGAGCTCTCCTCCGCGCTGTGGAACGAGACCCTCGACACCAACGCGGTGTTCCTCGAGGTCTACGAGCTCGCCCTCTGGCGCGCGCTCCAGGAGCGGGTCTCGCTGGGCCAGACCTACCTGAGCACGTCCGCGGCTGGATATGCCGACATCCCCGAACGGCAGAAGAGCCTCGCCGATTGGACCGCCGAGCTTCACGCGCGTCGGCGCACGATCGCCAACGACGTCAGCAACGCGAACAATCGCCACATGAAGGATCCGTTCCCCGACAGCTACACCTTCCACTTCAAGAAGAACCTGAACCCGGCGACGGTGCTCGCGGAGAGCTACTTCTTCATCAACCCGGCGGGACGCTGCACCCATCCCGGCGCGCCGCGAAGCGGCAATCTCAACTACGGCCAGGTGACGGTCCTGGCGCAATAGCCACGCCGCGCCGTGGGCGCCAGGCTCACCATGGCACCGCGCCGGCGTCGTCGAAAAGCCGCCCGTCGGGCCGCCGGCGGGCAGCGTCGCGAGCCGCGCGATGATGGCGGCGCCCTGCGCGACGGTGCGGAGGCCCTGGTAGGCGTTGAGGTCGGTGGCGACGTAGCCGTTCTGCGACCAGAGCCCGCTGCACCGGCACGTCGTGCGCGTGGTGGGCTGCACGCCGGGGACGTACGCCGGCAGCCGACGGCGCGCGCGCGGCCCGCGGGCGCTGCGCGACGGCACCACTGGCGCGGCCTGACGATCGTGATTACTGAGGCCGCATGTCCATCCTCTGGGTCCTGTTCATCGGTGTCATCGTGGGCGCGTTCGCGCGCCTGCTGATGCCGGGGCGTGGTCCGGCTGGCCTGCTGGTCACGTCGCTGCTCGGCGTGCTCGGCGCGGTGACCGCGCGCCTCATCGGCGTCGCGGGCGGCTGGTATCGCACGAACGAGACGGCGGGCTTCGTCGCCTCGGTGCTCGGCGCGATGCTGCTGCTGTGGATCTACCGCGGGTACGCGCGGCGCCGGGCTGCGCGAGAAGCGCGCGAAGCCCAGCGCGCCTGAGCGCGAGCAGCGCCGCGCGACGCGGGGCGAGGATCCGCGGCGCCGGCGCACCCATCGATCGTGCGTGAGCAAGCGAGCGTGTCGGTGGGCACGTAGATCCGCGTGAACCTGGACCGGGTGACCGGTGCCAAGACACTGGCTCAGGCCCGGCTGCGCGATCGGGGGGCCCGTAGCCACTCCTCAGCCCCCTGCCCCCCGCCGCGCCTCCAGCAGCGCCTCGAGGATCTCGGTACCGTGCGTCCATAGCACCGAGCCGCCGGCGCCCGCCACGACGGTGCGCGCGGCGCCGGGGATGCGGCGCGCGAGCGAGGCGCCGAAGTCCAGCGAGTGGAAGGGACTCGTATCGCAGCTGCCGTACCAGAGGTGCACGGGCTGGCGGAGCTCGTCCGGGTCGAACGGCCAGCGCTGCATCGCCAGGAGCGTGTCGCGCGCGTAGCCGTCCGGCCCTTGGGCGAAGCCCTCGTCGAGGGCGGACGCGAAGGCGGCGGCGAACGTCGGCTCGAGGTAGACCGCGCGGTCCACCTCGGGGCTGCGGCTGCTGACCATCTCCTGCAGCGTCGCCGGCGTCATCATGCCGCGGAACAGCGCCTCGGCGGCGAGTGGGTCCGCCTCCGCAAGCTCCACGAGCTGCCGGACCTCGGGCGGGAGCATGCCGCGCAGCACCGGCCCCGCCAGCTCGTCGGTCCCCGAGACCACCGCCACCGCCGAGACGGCGTCGGCCGCGGCGCACGCGAGCGCGAGCGGCGCGCCCTGCGAGAACCCGATGATCGCCGGCCGCGCGAGCGCGAGCGCCGCGGCGAGCGCGCGGACGTCCGCGGCGGTGTCGAGCAGCGTGCGGCCCGGGTCCGGATCCGAGCCGCCGAGGCCCGGGCCGGTCGAAGGCGATCAGCCGACACCCAGACGCTCGACCGCGCCGGCGGCAGCCTGAGCAACTGCTCGTGGCCGCGCCCGGTGAGAACAGCACCGGCGCGCCGTCCGCAGGGCCCCACTCAGACCACGCCATCTTCCGCTCCGGCGCCACACGAGCCGCGCCGCGCCGGGCCGGTGCGCTCGGGCTGCCAGGATCTTGCTCGGCCATGCGATGAGCCTAGCTTCGGGCGGGGCACGGTCGTCGCACGCGCGCACGAGATCGCCTACGCTGCCGCGATGCTCCGCTGCTCGATGCCGTTGTTCATGTTGCTGTTCGCCTGCGGCGGCGCTTCGTCGCCCGCGTCGTCGCCCGCCGCCAAGGCCCCGGAGGCCCCCACCGCGTCGCCCGCGGCAGCGCGCCCCGCCGCCAAGGCCCCGGAGGCTCCCGATCGCGACTATCAGGAGGCGCTGCGCTGCGACGAGGAGTGCGAGACCACGGAGGAAGGCGACGCCGACACCGTCGAGGCGTACTGCCGCGAGCAGTGCGGGCTGCCGCCGCGCGAGCCGTGATCCCGCGGGCGGCGTGATGGTCGCGCCTTCCCTCCCCGCCTCGTGCAGCTCGTACTAGTGCGCCGACCGGGTGACTGTGATCCGTCCACGGCGTCGAGGCGCCCCAAGGGCGAGGCGCAACGACGAAGGGCTACTGCCTGTAACTCGAGGAGTTGGAACGAAGCCCATGGGGATGGATCGGCAGGGTTCCCACAGGCGCGAAGCGACCTGAAGGGATCGTGGCGGGTTCAGAATCATCCGGTCGGAGCACTAGGCGTCGAGCACGGCCGGGAAGCCCCAGGCCGCGAACAGCTCGGGCAGCACGTAGGTCGTGAGCTCGACGATGCGGCCGTGGGCGTCGAGGGACAACGCGGTGAGGCAGACGGAGTGGTAGCGACCGTCGGGTGCGCGGACATACGCCAGCGCCGCGGGCTCGCCGTTCATCGGCGCGGGCACCATCTTGTAGCGGCCCGGGCGCGGCTCGCCGTCCCAGGTGCCGGGCGACCGCATCGTCGCGACCACCGCGTCCTTGCCGTCGAGCCAGTACTCCCAGGGCGGCATGTTCATGACCGCGTCGGTCGCGAGCAGGGCGACGAAGCCATCGAAGTCGCCGCTCTCCCACGCGCGCACGAAGCGCTCGACGACCTCCGCGTGGCTCGGCGCGAGCACCGACGTCGCCGGTGCCGCGCGCGCGATCGTGGCGCGGGCGCGCTGCAGGGCGCTGTTGATCGCGGCCTCGGTGGTCTCGAGCATGGCGGCGACCTCGACGACGCTCCAGTCGAGCACGTCGTGGAGGATCAGCGCGGCGCGCTGGCGCGGCGGCAGCACCTGCACGACCCGCACGAGCGCGAGCCGGACGCTCTCGCGCAGGCGCGCGGCCTGCTCAGGGCTGGGCGCCGTCGGCAGCAACGCGTCCGGGTACGGCTCGATCCACGCGATGTCGGCGCGCGGCGCGGTCGTGGGTGGCCCCGGCGCGATCGACGGGCTCACGTCCTGCGGGAGCACGCGGCGCGACCGCACCTTGAGCAGATCGAGGCAGGTGTTGGTGACGATCCGGTACATCCACGCGCGGAAGGTGCCGCGCGGCTCGTAGGTCGCGAGCGCGCGCCACGCCTTGAGCCGTGATTCCTGGAGGGCGTCGTCGGCGTCGTGGAAGCCGCCGAGCATGCGGTAGGCGTACGCGTGCAGCTCGCGGCCGAGCGGCTCGACGAGCGCACGAAACGCGCGCTCGTCGCCCCCGCGGGCGGCCTGGACCAGGGGATCGAATTCTTCGCTCATGGACCGATGACCGGCGGGCGCGCCCGTCGTTTCACGACCAGACTACACGGCGAAAGGCCCGTACAGATGAGCATCGCGTTCTTCAGCGTCAGCGTCTCCCTCGACGGATACCTCGCACCGCCCGGCATGGACCTGGCCCACGCCGGCGATCCGACCTTCGACGACTGGGCGGCCCAGTGGAGCAAGCTCCAGAGCTGGGTCTTCCCGCTGCGCTTCTTCCGCGAGCGGTTGAAGCTCGGCGACGGCGGCGAGACCGGCACGGACAACCAGATCGTCGAGCACACGTTCGCGCGCACCGGCGTCAGCATCATGGGCAAGCGCATGTTCGAGCTCGGCGAGGCGATGTGGCCCGAGGAGGCGCCGTTCCACACGCCGGTGTTCGTGCTGACCTCGCAGGTCCGTGCGCCGTGGGTGCGACCCGGCGGCACGACGTTTCACTTCGTCAACGACGGCATCGCGAGCGCGCTGCGCCAGGCGCGCGCGGTGGCCGGCGACCGCGACGTCCGCATCGCCGGCGGCGCCGACGTGATCCAGCAGTACCTGCGCGCGGGGCTCGTCGACGAGTTCGCGCTCGCGATCTCGCCGGTCATGCTCGGCGGCGGGCGCCGGCTCTTCGAAGGCATCGGCCGCGAGGTCGGGGTCGAGCTCGTGGAGACCATCCCATCGCCGCGCGTGACCCACGTGCGCTACGCGCGCGCGCGCGGTGAGCCGCGGCCGGACCTCGAGGTGCGCCCCGACCGGAACCGCGGCGGATCCACGTCGGCGGATCCCGCGGCCCGCTCGCGCGCTGCCGCCGCCGGGGTAGCGTCGGGAGGACGCGCCCCGGACGCGTCCGCGGCGTCGACGCGAGCGACCTGCGCGCACGACCAGCACGCCGACGCGGTCGCGGATCGCGCGGTCACGGAGGGCGTCCGCAGCGTCAGGCCCGACGCGCCCACCGACCGGCCCGCGCCTCAGAAAAACGAGGAAGGTCGACGCGCGCTGCCCCATCGGATGCCGTCGGACGGCCGCAAGAAACGTCTCACCGGGGCGGCGGCCAGGTACAATTCCACTGGGGTGTCCGAGGTCGCCGAGAATACTGCGCTCGCCGAGCTGCTCGGCGCGATCGCCGATCGCAAGATCCGGCGGAAGGTCCAGAAGTTGCTGCAGCTCGGCGAGGAGGCGGTCCGCGCGCTCGGCGAGCTCGACACCGCCATGTACGCCCACGAGGACGGTGAGGCGCAGATCCAGATCGTCGCGGACGCGGTCCTGAGCCACTTCCGCCGGCTCCTCGAGATGCTCGGCGTGCTGGCGGGCGAGGCGGCCGCGCCGGGGGCGCCCGACGGCGCCGCCCCCGAGGCGCCGGCCCGGACGTCGTCGCCGCGCATCATCGCCGTGCGCAGCATGACCGACGAGCAGAAGTGGCGCTCGCTCATCGGCGAGATCGACACGCTCCAGTACGGGCTGAGCTCGGAGCTGCGCGAGTTCGATCGCCGCTTCTCGGACGCGCTGACCCACGACCGCATGGAGCAGGCCCTCGTCGATCTCAACGACGCCACGTCCGCGCTGATGGACGGGGTCTTCGCGGTCATGGCGAGCGTGTACGAGTGCTTCCTCGGGCACGCCGAGCCCGAGCGCATGATCCCGGGGCACCGCGACACCCTCGGCAAGGGCCTGGCGGTGCGCCGCGCGGTCGCCGAGCTGCGGCGCACCGTCCGCCGTCTCAATCGCACGATCCAGGACCGCGCGACCGCGCCGGCCGCGGCCGAGGCGAACTACCGGAGCGTCGTCGCGGTGATGGTCGACTTCATCGAGCGCGACGTGTTCTTCTACCTGCGCTCCGACACCCGCAAGGAGTTCCTCCACGTCCGCGAGGTGCTCGAGGCTGGGGACGCCGCGCGCAATCGCAACGACTGCGAAGGCTTCGACAAGTATCTCGACTCGCTCGCGTTCCTGTCCCAGCGGGGCGTGCTCATCAAGCACGACACCGACCTCAAGGCCAAGATCGCCGCCGAGCTCGGGCGGGCCCTGGCCTACGCGGCGGTGCTGCCCGACCTGGTGTGCGAGGTGATGCAGGAGGCCTTCGTGAAGGCCGAGCGGCTCTTCGGCCTCAGCGACCAGATCGACGCGATCGTCCAGCGGTGGTCGGCGTTGCCCCCGGCGGCCCAGGGCGACGCCGGCGAGGTCGTGCCGCTGGCGCGCGAGCTGCTGGAGCTGGTGCGGCCCCCGGCGAGCCCGACCGCCCCCGCGAGCGGCGAGTTCTTCTGACCTGATCCGGCGGGGGGCGGTGTCGACCCAACGTGGTCAGGCCGTCGCGTCCGCGAGGGGGCCGGCGAACACCAGCAACGTGGCGATCCGGCCGTCGGTGTCGAGCTCGCCGGCGTCGAAGAACTCGACGCTGGGTCGTGCCGACGGCGTCGATGACGCTGGTCACGCGGAACCCGAGCACCTGCGGATCGGCGAGGACGCGCGCGATCATGGCCTCGACGCCGGCGCGCCCGCGGATCACGGACGACCGCGCGACGAGCCGGCCGTCCTCGGCGAAGCAGCCGAGCCCCGAAACGACCGAACCCCGCCGGGGGTGACCCGACGGGGCTGGAGGACGACCGTGGCGCTATGGGGCTAGCGCTGGTGGACCTCGCCGATGGCGGCGGTCCGGCCGGGGCCGTGGCAGATCACGCACTGCTCCTGCGTGCCACCGGCGGGGACCGACGAGCGCGGTCCGTAGAAGATGCCGCCCATCGCCTGCATGTGGTTGAGGGCCGGGGTCGAGTCGTGGCAGGCCGAGCACGCGCCGGTGATCGGCGACAGGACCAGCGTGGTCGGCGCCGCCTCGGTGGTCGCGCCCGTGCCCGCGTTGAACGAGAACCCGCCGCCGTAGTTGGTCACGCCGTCGGAGACCACGTACGGCGAGATCGTGTAGTAGGTCGAGTTGACCAGCGGGTCGGTGTTGTAGACGCCGGTCGCCACGGTGGTCAGCGGCTCGTTGGCCAGCGCGGTCAGGTTGGCGGCGTTGGAGAAGTCGTAGGTCCCGGGGACGTGGCAGGTCGTGCACGTGTTGAGGGTGCCGGGGAACTCGACCTCACCGAAGCCAGCGCCGACCGCGGCCGCGTGCCAGGTGAACGGGGTCGTGCGCTTGCGACCGGCGTGGATGGCGTGGAGGAAGTACTTCGAGCCAGCCGACCAGCCCGAGCTGGTGCGGTTCGGGTTGTGGCAGAACGAGCAGGTCGGCCCGTCGTTGCGCTGCCCGGCGTGGAAGTTCGGCTCGACGCCGAGGGTGCCGTGGCACGCCTTGCACTTGGCGTTGTCGACGATGGCGCGGCGGCCGGTGAAGCCGGTGGCGGTCTTCCAGACGTTGGGCGCCGGGACGCTCAGGCCGCCCTGGGCCTTGCCGTCGGCGGGGACGTTGGGCGTCCACGGGAAGCCCATGACGTTGGTCTGGACCAGCGGCGGCGTGCTCGACAGCGAGTAGGTGTACCCGACGCCGCCGGTCAGCATCTTCGCGGTCGCCGGGATCTGAACGCCGGTGAGCTTGATGGTGTAGTAGCCGGTCGCGTCCGGGCCGGCGATCGTGCCGGCGCCGGTGCCGGTGGCGCTGCCGTCCCAGATCTTCTTGATGTAGCCGCTGGCCGACGCGTTGAAGTCGGTCGGCGACGCGTTGCCGTCCTGCGGCACCGCGAACGCGAAGTACACGCTGGGCGAGCCGACGAAGTTGGGCATCAGCTCGGTGACCACGCCGGCGCTGTAGGTCTGGAACACCACGTCGGTGCCGTTGCGCTTCAGCTTGAACGTGATCTGCGGACGCTTGATCGCGCCGTCGAGCCAGGTGTCGACGCTCTTCAGGTCGTAGGTGATCGTGTCGGCGCCAGGCGGGACGTAGCCGCCCGCGGCCACGTACGACGCGTTGGTGTTGTTGTTGGTGCCGCCCGGGAGCCAGGCGTTGGCGGGGTCGGGCTTGGCGACCGGGACGTGGTACTTGGCGACCGGGAACGGGCCGGCCGGCCCGTGGCACGTCGCGCACGTGTTGTCGCCGGTCTGGGGGCCACCGAGGTGGTTGCACGGGAGCGGCTTGCCGTCCATGCCATACACGACCGCGCCGCCGGCGCCGCAGGTCTGCGCCGCCGCGCCGGTGAACGACACGTAGTCGTGGCAGCCCTGGCAGGCCAGCCGGTTCTGGACGGTGTGCGACTGGGTGCCTTGCGTGGCGCTGCCGTGGCAAGCGTCGCACTGGCGGATGTCGCGGGGGTAGGTCGCCTCGATGCCGTGGAACAGGTTGGCGGTGGCGACCTGCGCGCCGTTGTGGATGCGGTGGATGAACGACGCCGAGTCGGCCAGCGGGTTGCTGGTCCGCCCGGGGTTGTGGCAGGTGTTGCACATCGTCGGGTCGACGCGGCCGCCGCCGTGGAACGCCGCCGACGTCGTGGTCTCGGTCTTGAACTTGGCGTGGCACCCGCTGCACGAGTCCGGCGACACGATCTCGCGGACCGTCGGGGCGCCGGCGCCGCTCGGGACGAAGTAGTACGGCTCGTTGGCGGCGTAGTAGGTGTTGGCGTTGATCGTGTAGAACAGATCGGTCTGCCGGGTCACCTGGACCCAGACCACGTGGTTGTCGGCGAGGTGGGCGGCGTCGTAGGCGACGGCGCGCGGCCCGTTGGCCGTGTCGGTGGTCGGGAAGACGTACTGGTACTCACCGGCGCCGCGCCCGATCTCGGTCAGGGTGCCGTGGCCCGCGGCGGTCCCGGTCGGGTTGTACTGGCCGGGCGTGCCCGCCGGCACCGAGGTGCTCGCGGTCTTGGTGTACATCGTGAGCGGCGAGACGATGTCGCTGGCGCTCTTGGTGAAGTAGCCCATCGCGAAGCGCGGCTGCATCGCGGTGTTGATCGAGTAGACGCCCGCCTGGCCGCCGGCGCCGATATCGAGCGGGAAGCCGCGGTCGTCCCTCATGTTGAAGCGGACCGTGACAGGAGAGGTCGTGCTGACCGACTCGATCTCGACGTTGACGCCGGTGCTCGGCGACAGCGCGCCGCTCGGCCCGAAGTTACACACGTACGACGTCGCGGCGGCGTTGACCTCGCTGGGGTCGAGCGTGCCGTCGTCGTTGACGTCGACGCCGGTCTCGATGCGCACGCCGCCGAACGGGCAGTGCATGCCGGCCAGCTCCTCTGCGGTCGTGACCAGCGAGCTGTGGCCGCCACCGCCCGGGTCGCCGTCGCACACGTACGAGGTCGAGGTGACCTCGCTGGCGTCCAGCGTGCCGTTGTCGTTGGTGTCGACGCCGACCTGGACCACGACGCCGCCGTTGGCGCAGTTGGCCCCCGGAGGCTCGGCCGAGGTCGTGGCCAGCGCGGTGTGGCCGTCGCCGCCGTTGGGGCCAGGGTCGCCTGTACAGGCGAGTAGCCCGACAACCATCAATCCGAGTCCAAGTGGTCGCAAGCGCATGGCAAACCTCTCCACGATGTTTGCCCCGACGTGTGCAAAACCTACACCACCCAGGCGAACCCTTCTTAGGGCCGAAATTTCGCCGGTCCTTGGCCATGAACCGCGCCGCCGCACCAGATCGCCGGCAATTCGCCGCGCATGATCCGATGCGCGCGCAAGGTGTGCGGGCGATCCGGCGTGGTGCGTCAATGCACCGGCCGCCGCCGCGCCGGAATACGGCTCAAGGCTGGATGTCCCGGGCCACGATGGGGCCCGAAATCCTTTTGATTTCAGATGGAAGAACGTTCGCTGAGGGATCGCGCCGAGGCTGCGGACGAGCGCGTCACTGGTGGGAACTTGTGGCCGATCGCGCAGCTTTTTCGCTCCGGCGGGTGGCGCGAGCAGCCTGCGCGCGGCTTGGGTCCGCCGCGATCTCGGTGATCGGGACCGCGGTCGCGCTCCTCCTTATTCCCGTCGACGCGCTCGAGGAGCGGGGCAAGTCGACCCGTGCGGATGCGCACAATGTGGCAGCGCGCCCCACGTCAGCCGACGGAGAGCAACCGGCCGAGGGTCGCGGCCGCGAGGTCGAGCTCGTCGTCCGTGACGTACGGCGCCGGGCCGAGCCGGAGCCGGCTGCCGCGGGCGTCGGCGTAGATGCCCTCGGCGCGCAACGCGGGCACGAGGGCGCCGGCGCGTGGGGTCTCGATCGCGACGAAGCCGCCGCGACGGGCCGGGTCGAGCGGGGTGACGACCGTGAGCTCGAGCCGGAGCGCGGCGTCGATGAGGCGCTGGGTCTGGGTCAGCGACAGCGCGCGCAGCCGCGGACGTCGAGGCCGGCGTCCTGGGCGAAGCGGGCGACCGCGGCGGCCCGGTAGAAGCTGGCGGGATCGAAGGTGCTGCCGGCGAACGCCGCGGCGCCGTGGGCCTCATAGCCGATCGCCCGCGCGCGATCGCGCGGCCCCTCGAGCTCGGCGAAGCCCGCGAACCAGCCGGTGTAGACCGGCCGCAGCGCCGCGCCGCCGGGCGGCACCCGCAGGAAGCACGTGCCCTCGCCCCACTGCGCGTACTTGTAGCCGCCCGCGACGACGAACACGTCGTCGCCGAGCTCGGCCAGCGTGATCGGGACGACGTGCCACGCGTGGTAGGCGTCGATCAACACCTGGGCGCCGCGGCGCCGGGCCGCCGCCGCGACCGCGGCGAGGTCGGGCACGATCGTGGCGGTCTCGAACAGCACGCTCGACGCCAGCACCGCGGCGGTGTCGTCGCGCACCGCCGCCGCCAGCCGCTCGGCCAGGGTGTCGACCGGAGCGGCGTCGACCCAGGTCACCTCGACGCCGGCCTCGGCCAGGCGGCGCAGCTGGCGATCCATCGAGTGGAACTCGCCGGTCGTGGTCACCAGGTGCGGCCGCGCGCGCAGGTCGAGCGCGGACAGGAAGCGCGCGACCAGCTCGTGGGTGTTGGCGGCGAACGCCAGCTCGGCGGGCTGGGCGCCGATCCGCTCGGCGATGTAACGGCGCAGCTCGTCCTGCACCGCGAACACCCGCGCCCACTTGTCGTCGACGTGCAGCGCCGCGTCGGCGAACGCGGCGTCCTGCCCGGCCCGCGCGACGTCGGGCCACGCCTGGTGCGAGTGCCCGGTGAGCAGGACCCGGCGCGGCGCGCCGGCCGGGACCGCGAGGAACTGGCGGTAGTGCGCGCGCAGCGCGTGGGGATCGAGGGCGAGGGTCACGCGCCGACTGTCACCCGGGCGCGCCGCGCCAACAACCCGCCGCGGCGCCTGGCTGGGCGTCGCCGGCGCGGGCGCGGTCCGGAGGGCGGACGCCGCGGCCTGGCCACCCGATCGAGCGGCGTGCGCGGTCCATCGCGCGGCCGGGCGACCGTCCACCAGGCCCGCGTCGACGACGCCGCCATCGCGCCGTCGCGGTCGCGCCGCCGCGGTCACGCGCCGCGCAGGGCCGCGGCGATGCCGGCGACGATCGGCGCGGCGACGTCGTCGTCGACGCGGGCCTGGTGGACGGTGACGAAGTCGAGCATGGCGCGGCTGAGGTCGGCGAGCTTGGTCTCGACGGCGGCGAGCTGGCCGCGGGCGTGGAGCTCGCGGCGGGCGGCGGTGCAGAGGTAGTACACGCAGCGGCCAGGGCGGTGCGCGACGGCGAGCGTGCAGCCGCGCGCGCCGCGGAAGGCACAGCCGGCGTGGCCGTCGGCGCCGGGGGGCGGGACGAGGTCGCGCGGGCGCGTGCCGGCGTGGGCGAGCGCGGCGATCTCGCGATCCTCGAACAGCTCCTCGGTGACGCCGGCGCAGCAGTCGCCGCCGTCGTAGCCGCCGCGGGGCCAGGGCGCGCCGGCGGCGCAGGTGCGGCACCCGGCGATCGCCTCGACCTCGGCGGCGACGGCGAGCTTGCGCGCGCGCAGCTCGAGCGCGAGGGCCCGCTCGTCGTCGTCGATGGGGCGCGCGCGCTCCTCGCGCAGGCGCCGCCGGACCGCGACGACCTCGTCGGCCCGCGACGCCGGCTGGCGCAGCTTGATCAGGAGGCGCTCGACCGCGATGAGCACGGCGCACGGTAGCACCTCGGCGATCGCGCGGGCGCGCGACCTCACCACGGAGCGTCGGCGCGTCGCGAGTTGCGGACGCGATGCGGGTCCGTCACGCTTCGCGGCGATGACCACGCCCGCCGTTCCTCCCGACCCCGCCGACCTCGCGGCCCAGCTCAACGCGCACCTCGGAGGATGGAACCAGGCGATGGGGCTGCGGCTGATCCGGGCCTCGGTCGACGAGTGCGTCGGCGAGCTCACGGTCACCGACGTCCACCGCCAGCCCTACGGCATCGTCCACGGCGGCGTCCACGCCGGGATCATCGAGGCCGCGTGCTCGACCGGCGCGGCGGTGGTGGCGCTGGGGCGCGGCCAGACGGTGGTCGGGCTCGAGAACGCCACGTCGTTCATCGCCGCGGCGCGCGACGGGGTCTTGCGCGTCACGGCCACGCCGATCACGCGCGGCCGCCGGACCCAGGTCTGGCAGGCCCAGGTCACCGACGCCGCGGGCCGCACGTTGGCCACCGGCCGCGTGCGCTTGCTGTGCCTCGATCCTGGCGCCGACATCGCCGGCGCACGCGCGGGCGTGGGCTGACCCGCGACGCCGGCAGCGCGGCCATCGCCGTCGAGGGCCAGCGCCTCGGTCGGCCCCAGGCGCCGCGGCACCGCCGCGCCGCTACGCCACGCGCGCGACGATGGCGCCAGCGCGGGCCACGAGCAGCTCGCCCTCGGCGAGCGGGGCCCAGCCCTCGGTGCTGAGCGGCACGCTGGCGACGAGCACCACCCGCTGCTCGCCAGCGTGCGCGCCGGTGATCGCGAGGCCCGGCGCCTCGATCGGCGACGGCTCGACCGCGCACACGCGGGTCAGGACGTGGAGGCCGGGCGGGCCGAAGCCGCCGCCGGGGCGGGTGCGGATGTGGCCGTGCGCGAACAGCAGCTCGCCGTCGCTGTACAGGAAGTTGGCCGGGCCGAGCGGCCGCAGCGTCGCGGCGAACTCACCGACGATCGCGATCCGCTGCTCGACCGTCGGGGGCTCGTCGCCGAGCCACGGCTCGCGCAGCCGATCGAGCAGGACGCAGAACGCGTGCTCGGAGTCGGTGTCGCCGAGCGGGCGCGCGCCGGCGCGAGCCACCGCGGGCAACCGCGCGCGATCGAGATCGCCGTTGTGCGCGAACAGGTGCGTGCGGCCGCCGAGCTCCCGCGCGAACGGCTGACAGCTCGCCAGCGTGCGCGTGCCCTGGGTGAGCCGACGGACGTGCGCGAGCACGATCGAGCTGGCGAGCGGCTGGCGCTGCAGGAACTCGACCCAGGGGCTGTCGCTGGCGGCGGTCACGTCCTTGAACACGCGCGCGTCGGTGCCGTCGTAGAACCCGACGCCCCAGCCGTCCTTGTGCGGCCCGGTCAGGCCGCCGTGGCGCGCCAGCTCGCCCAGCGACAGCCGCACCGTCGCCGGGACCCGGCTCGACATCGCCAGCAGCTCGCACATGGTGGCAGCGTGCCGCGGACCGGCGCGCGCGGCAACCGCGCGCGCACCAGCGCCAGGCGCTCGGCCTGGAGCTCGGCCGACGCCGACGCCGACGTCGGCGAGAGATCGCGCTGCAGCCGGTAGAAGCCCTCGACCCAGGCCATGGGCGCCGACGGGGTCGGTCCTCCGATCGGCACGGCGCGATCCTGCCATCAGCGTCGGGCGGGCCCGCGCACGTTCGATCCGAGCGCGAGGTAGTCGCCGGCGGCGTAGGCCGCGCGGGCCGCCCGCCGCAGCGCCTTGCCGCTGCCGCCGATCGGGAGCGCGTCGAGCGCGCACCAGGCCCAGCGCCGCGGCAGCTTGTAGCCGGCGAGACGCCCGCGCAGGAACGTGGTGAGGTCGGCGGCCGACGGCGCCCGGGCCGCGGCCCGCGGCGCGACCAGCGCGGTCACGACCTGGCCCCACTCGGGATCGTCGCTGCCGAACACCACCGCGCCGGCCAGCGCCGGGTGCGCGGCGAGCGCGGCCTCGACCTCGGCCGGGTAGACGTTGCTGCCGCCCGAGATGATCGTGTCGTGCTTGCGATCGACCAGCGTGAGCCAGCCGTCGGCGTCGACCTGCCCGAGATCTCCGACGCTGACGTGGCCGTCGCGCGCGTCGAGCGGCGCCAGCGCGCCGGCCGCGTCGAGGTAGCCCGCCATCACCGCGGCCGAGCGGACGAACACCTCGCCGGCGACGCCGGGCGCGACCGGCGCGCCGTCGGGATCGAGCACGCGCACCGACACGCCCGGCGGCGGCCGGCCGACCGAGCCCGGGTGCGCGCGGTGGGCGTCGGGACCGATCACCGTGATCGTGCCGGTCTCCGACGAGCCGTAGAACTCGTAGAGCCGGTCGGGCCCGAGCCAGTCGAGGATGCGGTCCTTGACCGCCGGCGCCAGCGGCGCCCCGGCGACGATCGCGGCGCGGACCGAGGCAGGACGCGGACGCTCCGCGGCCGGCAGCTCGAGCACGCGGTACCACTGGGTCGGCACCAGGAAGAACACCGTCGCGGCGGTGTCGGCGACCGCGGCCAGGAACGCGGCCGGCCGGAACCGGTCGAGGATCACCGTGCGCGCGCCGGCGGCGTGCGCGGCCCGGACCAGGATGCCGGGCGCCGAGTGCGCGAGCGGACAGGCGACGAGGTGGACGTCGTCGGGCGCGAGCTGGTAGGTCGCGGTCAGCTCGGCGGCGCGCGCGGCCTCGGCGGCCGCGGGCCGGAAGCACGCCTTGGCCTGGCCGGTGGTGCCTGACGTGAACAGCACGGTCGCGCCGAGCCGCGCCGAGGGCTCGACCGCGGCGCCCGCGCCCGCCGCGGCGGCGGCGAGCTCGATCCGCGGACACGCGACGCCGGCGGCCTGGGCCGCGTGGGCGGCGTCGACCAAGAGCGCCCGCGGACGGACGAACGCGCACAGCGCCTCGACCTCGGCGGCCGCGAGGCGCGGGTTGAGCGGCGCGACCACCAGGTCGAGCGCGGTCGCCGCGGCGCGGGCCGCGATGAAGCCCGGGTGGTTGCCGGCGAGCACCGCGATCAGCTCGCCGGGTCGACAGCCGACCGCGGTGAGCGCGGCCGCGATCCCGGCGGCGGCCCGCGCGACCGCGGCGTCGTCGAGCAGGTAGCGCGTGACCGCGGCGTCGCTCATCGGCGGGAGCCTACCGCGCTCGCCGGGCCCAGCTGATCCATGGTGCGGACGATCGATCTGGCCGGCGCGACGTGGCGCTCGGGCGCGACCAGGACTGAGCTCGGACGCCGGCTTCTGGCGTACGCTCGGCGCATGCCGATGACCCTGCACGAGATGGCGAACACGAGCTGGACCGGATCGGCCGAGCTGTGGCTCGACCCCGCGGGCAACGCCGCCATCCTGTGCGACTGCACGATCGCGGTCGGCGCGGACGCGGTCACGTACGCCTGGACCTACGAGGGCGCGCCGCAGACCGGCCGCCTGGCGCTGCGCGCCGACGGCGCCGACTTCTCGGACACCTGGCACTCCCCGACGCCGATGCCGTGCGCCGCCGCGCCGGCGCCGTGGGCGCTGATCGATGTCTTCGGCACCTACGCCGCCGGCGATGGGCCGCCGTGGGGCTGGCGCATCACGCTGGCCCATCGCCCCGACAGCGACGAGCTGGTGCTGCAGATGACCAACGTCAAGCCGTCGGGCGAGCACGGCCGCGCGGTCCGGATGATCGCCCGCCGGCGCTAGCGCGGGTCAGCGCGACGTCCGCAGCCAGCGCGCGATCGCCGGCGCGACCGCGGCGGCGTCCCGGGCGATGCCGTAGAGGTACTGCGACGCGGCGCTGCGGGCGCACGGCGAGCCGACGAAGAACAGCCCGGGGTGCGAGGCGCTGAGGTTGCGGTCGCACCGGGGCGTGCCGCGCGGCCACCGCGCCACCGTCGCCGGCAGGAACGCGCTGGCGAAGCGATAGCCGGTGGCGAGCACGACCAGATCGACGTCGGCCCGGGTGCCGTCGGCGAAGGTCGCGCGCGCGCCGTCGAGCCGGGTCAGGTCGGCGCGCACGGTGATGGCCCCGCGGCGGCGGAGCTCCGCGAACCCGCGATCGGCGGCCGGCACGGTCTGGCCGCGCGCGCACCACCGACGCGGCCGCACTCGGGCCAGCAGCGGGAACAACGCGAACGCGGGATCGACGCCGAGGATCGTGGCCGGCGTCGCCGAGATCCGCCGCGCCGCGACCGTGACGCACGCGCCGCGCCGCGCGCACAGCTCGGCGATCTCGATCGCGCTCGACGCGCCGCCGACGACGACCACCCGACGGCCGGGCACCGCCAGGTCCGCGCGCCAGGCCGCGGCGTGGATCACCGGCACGGTGGCGGCGCCGGCCAGCACCGGCACCACCGGGAAGTCGAACATGCCGGTGGCGACGACCACGGCGCGGGCCGCGATCCGCTCGACGGTCGCGCGGGCACCACCTCCTGCGACCGCGAGCTCGTACGCGGCGCCGGCGGCGACGACCGCCGTGACCTCGCCGACCTCGGGCGTCACCGCGTGCGCCGCGGCGTAGTCGACCAGGTACGCGTGGTACGCGCCGGCGGTGGCGTACGGCCCGTCGATCGGCGGCGCCAGCCCGGGCAGGCCGACCAGCCGCGTCGGCGACGTCATCACCAGCGTCGGATCCATGCGGCCGTAGGCGCCGCCGATCGCGCCGGCGCGATCGAGCACGCGCACGCTGGCGCCGGTCGCGCGCAGCATGGCCGCGGTCGCCAGGCCGGCGGGGCCAGCGCCGATGATCGCGACGTCAGCCATCGACCTGCTCTCGGACCGACCGGCTCATCGCGGCGATGGTACCCCCGGCGCGCCCCGGCGCGCCCGTGGTAAACCGCGAGCGGTGACGGACCCAGGCAGCAGCGACGACGTGCGGGCCGCGTACGCGCGCCACGTCAACCCGACGTTCAGCAAGCTCCTCGGCGTGCTCGGCTACGGTCGGGTCTGGGTGCAGGGCGACGGCACCACGCTCGTCGACGACGCCGGCCAGCGCTACGTCGACTTCGTGGCCGGGTTCGGCGCCACCAGCCTCGGCCACAACCACCCGGCGGTGCGCGCCGCGCTGATCGACGCGCTGGCCGCGTCGCCGGTGCACGTGTGCCACCTGGGCCCGACGCCGCACGAGGCGGCGCTGGCGGCGCGCCTGGCCGCGTCGGTCGGCGGCGACCTCGAGATCGCCCTCCTGTCGTCGAGCGGCGCCGAGGCGGTCGAGGCGGCGATCAAGCTGGCCCGCGCCGCGACCGGGCGCCGACGGGTGGTCTACTGCCACGGCGGCTTCCACGGCCTGTCGCTGGGCACGCTGTCGATCATGGGCGCGCCGCGCCTGCGCGCGCCGTTCGAGCCGCTGGGCGCCGACACGGTCGCGGTCCGCTTCGGCGACGTCGACGGCCTGCGCCGGGCGCTCAAGGGCCAGCGCGCCGCGGCGTTCGTCGTCGAGCCGATCCAGGCCGAGGCCGGCGTGATCGAGGCGCCGCCGGGCTACCTGGCCGAGGCCCGGGCGCTGTGCACGCAGGCCGGCACCCAGCTCGTCCTCGACGAGGTCCAGACCGGGCTCGGCCGCACCGGCACCACCTACGCGTGCACCGCCGAGGGCGTCGTGCCCGACGCGCTGGTGCTGGCCAAGGCGCTCGGCGGCGGCATGGTGCCCGTCGGCGCGACCCTGTGCACGCGCGCGCTGCACCAGCGGGCCTACGGCGGCCTCGATCGGTTCGATCTGCACGGCTCGACCTTCGCCGGCAACGCGCTGGCGTGCGCCGCCGCGATCGCGACGCTCGACGTGCTCGAGCACGAGCGGCTGGCCGCGCGCAGCGCCACGCTCGGCGCGCTGCTGGTCGCGCTCTTGAACGATCGGATCGGCGGCCACCCGCTGGTGCGCGCGATCCGCGGCCGCGGCCTGCTGGTCGGCGTCGAGCTGGGCACCGCGGTGACCACGACGCTCCGGGCCGCGGGCGCGCGCCTCGGCGCGCTGGCGCCGGCGCTGGGCCGGCTGGCGCCGCCGCCGTTCCTGGGCCAGTGGATCGCGGTGCGGCTGCTCGAGGCCGGCTACGTGTGCCAGCCGACCGCGCACGCCTGGGACGTGCTCAAGCTCGAGCCGCCACTGACGATCACCGAGGCCGAGATCCGCGGGCTGGTCGCGACGCTCGGCGAGATCCTCGATGAGTACCGCGGCGCGGCGGCGGTGCTGCGCGACGTCGGCGTGCGCATGGCCACCCGCGGCGTCCGAGGCTGGGTGTGGTGACGCTGGCCGAGCTGCGCAAGGACGCGGCGTTCGCGCTCGGGGTCGCGCGCCGGCGCCGGTTCCAGGTGCTGGTGCAGGTCACCAACCGCTGCAACATGACCTGCGACTTCTGCGACTTCTGGCCCAACGGCGTCGCGCCGCAGCAGGAGCTCACGGTGGCCGACTTCGCGCGCCTCGCCGACGAGCTGGCCGCGCTCGGCACGATGTTCATCTCGGTCGAGGGCGGCGAGCCCCTGGTGCGCAAGGACATCGTCGAGGTGCTGCGCGTGCTGTCGCGCCAGCACCTGACCTGCCTGTACACCAACGGCTGGTTCGTCACGCCGACCCTGGCGCGGCAGATCTTCGACGCCGGCGTCACCCAGGTCGGCGTGTCGATCGACTACGCCGACGCCGCGGCCCACGATCGTCGCCGCGGCGTCGACGGCGCTACCGCCCGGGCCTGGCGCGCGCTGGCGCACCTGCGCGAGGCGGCGCCCGCCGGCGGCCGCGCGCTGCACGTGATGACCGTGCTGATGGACGACAACCTGCCCGACCTCGAGCGCCTGCTCGAGCAGAGCCAGGCCGCCGGCGTCGGCCACTGGGTCACGCTGGTCTCGGTCCGCGGCTACCGGCGCGGCACCGGCGGCGTGGCGCCGACGGCCCCGCTGTCGGCGCGGCTGCTCGAGCTGCGCCGCCGCTACGATCACCTGCGGGTGTTCCGCGACTACGTCACCGGCATCGACGCGTTCACCACCGGCGACACGGCCGCGCTGCCCCGGTGCCGCGCCGGCGAGCAGTCGTTCAACATCGATCACCAGGGCGGCGTGTCGCCGTGCATCGAGCGCATCGACTGGACCGCCGGATCGATCCGCGACACGCCGCTGACGACCTTGCTCGCGCGCATGCACGACGATCCGCGCGTGGCCGGCTGCCAGCAGTGCTGGACCGTGTGCCGCGGCTTCGCGCAGGCGCTCGGCGACGGCGGCACGGTCGCGGGCTGGGTCGATCTGGTCAGCCGCATGCGCTCGCGCTGAGCGCAGGGGCCCACCCGCCCGAAGCGGTCGCCCCTGGGAGCCCCCGCGAGCCCCGTGGGTGCGACATCCCGGATCGGTCCAGTGGTTGCAGCGCCTGCTACGGTCCCCACGTCCGTGAACAGGAGATGAACTGATATGTCGAACCTTCGTCGTGTCCTGATGGTGCTGTTGGTGGCGATGGTGGCGGTCCCGACCGCCGCCTCGGCCCAGCCGCGCGGTCGTCGCCGCCCGCCCGCCGTGAGCGCGCCGAACCGGCCGCCGCCGCCGGCGCAGCGCGAGCAGCGTGGCCAGCCGCGCCGCGGCCAGATCTGGATCGCGGGCCACTGGGCCTGGGAGCGCGGCGACTGGGCCTGGGTCGGCGGGCGCTGGGAGCCCGACCGCCCAGGCAAGCGACCGCAGCCGGCGCGCTGGGAGCAGCGCGGCAACCAGTGGTCCTGGGTCGCCGAGACCTGGCTCGACGTGGCGCCGCCGGCGCCGCAGGTCGACAACCGCGGGAATGGCCCGGCGGGACACGTGTGGGTCGAGGGCCGCTGGGACTGGAAGGACGGCAACTGGTCGTGGATGGCCGGTCAGTGGCAGCCGGCGCGCGCGGGCAAGCGCTGGCAGCAGGGCCAGTGGAAGCAAGGCACCGATCGCTGGGAGTGGCAGGCCGACGCGTGGGTCGATCTGCCGCTGCACCCGACCTCGGCGCCGCCGCCGCCGCAGGTCGAGAGCCCGGGTCGGGCCCGCCGCGGCCAGGTCTGGACCGCCGGCCACTGGGACTGGCGCGACGGCGCCTGGGCCTGGACCGCGGGGCAGTGGACCGCCGATCAGCCGGGCAAGCGCTGGCAGCCGGGGCAGTGGCGGCAGGGCGCCGATCACTGGGAGTGGACCGGCGACGCGTGGATCGATCCGAGCGGGCCGCCCTCGGTGGCGCCGCCGGAGACGCGGGTCGAGAACGCCGGCCGGCCGCGCCGCGGCTCGGTCTGGGTCGCGGGCCGCTGGGAGTGGAAGAAGGGCAAGTGGACCTGGACCCGCGGGCGCTGGGAGAAGGCGCGCAAGGGCAAGCGCTGGCAGCAAGGCCAGTGGGAGCAGCGCGGCGATCAGTGGCAGTACGCGGGCGAGGCCTGGGTCGACGTGCCCGAGTTCCCGAGCGCGGCGCCGCCGGCGCCGCCGATCGAGCAGCCGCAGCCGCCGCGGCGCGGGTACGTGTGGATCGCGGGCAACTACGCCTGGGTCGACGGCGCGTACGCGTGGACCCCGGGCCACTGGGAGCGCGCCAAGGCGCAGAAGGTCTGGGTCGCGGGGCAGTGGACGCTGCAGGGCGACCACTACGTGTGGACCGCGGGCCACTGGCAGTAGCGCGCGCGGCTACTCGCCGGTGAGCTCGCGGCGCCGGGCCTCGTAGGCCTCGTGTCGTCGGTCGATCATGCGCCGCCCCTACGACGCGCCGGCGCGCCGCGTGATGGCGACCCGGCGCCGTGACAGCGCGCCGCCGGGCGCCAGGTTCGCCAGCATCACCGCCGCCGCGTCGGCGTACGGCACCGTCATCGCCGGCAGCGCCGCCAGGAACGCCGGCACCCGCAGCGCGCGCGGCGGCCGCGCCGGGGTGATCGGCAGGCGATCGGCCGCGACGTGGATCGCGTCGGCGCCGAGCGCCGGGCCCTCGAGCATCGGGCCCGGACACAGGAGCCGCCAGTCGAGCGACGACGCCTCGAGCCGACGCCAGTTGGCCTCGTGGGGCCAGAACCCGCGCTTGACCAGCGGCAGATCGTTGCCGCGGACGCCGGTCGCGCCGAGATCGAGCACGCTGGCGCCAGCCAGGAACCAGGCCACCGGGCGTCGGGCTGGGGCGACGCCCTCGAGGCTGGCCACGACGTGCGCGACCAGCGCCACGAACCCCGCGCCGGCGGTGACCTGCCCCGCGGTGTTGATCACCGCGTCGTGCTCGGCCAGCGCGGCGGTCAGCGCGCCGGGCGTCAACGCGGCGATGTCGGCGGCGTGCACGCGCACGCGATCGCGCCACCCGACCGGCAGCTTCGCGGGCGTGCGCACCATCACCGTGACGTCGTGACCGAGCGCCACCGCCTGGGCGGCGACGTGCTTGCCGAGCGCGCCGGCGGCCCCGAGCACGATGATCCGCGCCATCGGGCGTGAGCGTACCAGCTGGATCGAGCGGCCAAGGCTCGTCAGGCGCGGGCGGAGCTGGCTGCGCCCCGTCAGCGCCGGCTGACTTGTGACCCGCGCGGCGGCCCGCGAAGATGCGCGGACATGACCGCCGATGACCTGATCGCACGCCTCGGCCTGACGCCGCACCCCGAGGGCGGCTACTACCGCGAGACCTGGCGCGACCACGGCCCCGACGGCGGCCGCGGCCACGGCACCGCGATCTACTTCCTCTTGCGCGCCGACGACCGGCACCGCTGGCACAAGGTCGACGCGGTCGAGATCTGGCACCACTACGCCGGCGCGCCGCTGACCCTGGCGATGTCCGACGGCGCGGCGCCGGTGACGACCGTCGAGCTGGGTGACGACCTCGCCGCGGGTCAGCGCCCGCAGGCGATCGTGCCGGCCGGGTGGTGGCAGCAGGCCCGCCCTCAGGGCGCGTGGTCGCTGGTCGGCTGCACGGTGGCGCCGGCGTTCGTGTTCGAGACGTTCGAGCTGGCGCCGCCGGACTGGACCCCGCCGGGCGGATGAGCGCGCCGATCAGCGCGGGGGCGGCGGCGTGCGGCGATCGTCGAGCTGGACCGTGACCGGCGGCGCGCCGACGAGCTCGAAGGTCGCGGACGCCAGCGCGACCGCGCCGCCGGTGGCGTCGATCTCGTCGAGGATGCGCGTGAACAAGCGATCCTTGGTGATCCGGCGGGCCTTGTAGTCGACGGCGTACCGGACCGTGAACTCGATCCAGTTGTCGTTCGCCACGATCGTCACCATCGGCTCGAGCTTCGCGTCCTCGATCCGGTACCGGCGCACCAGCTCGGCCCAGGACACCTTGGCGGTCGCGGCGTAGGCCCCGACCACCTCGGCCGCGACCCGCTCGAGGATGGCGCGGGCGGCCCGGTGGTCGCTGCCGTACTTGATCGGCACGGTGAGCTCGTCCCACAGGAACGGGAACTCGCCGCTGTAGTTGAAGACCGGCTCCTTGAACACGAAGCTGTTGGCGACCCGGACGATCCGGCCGCTGTAGAGGTCGCCCTTGACCCAGCCGCCGCACTCCATGACCGTGGTCCGCAGGATGCCGATGTCGATCACGTCGCCGAGGATCCCGCCGAGCTGGATCCGATCGCCGGGGCCGTAGAACCGCCCGAACGACAGCGCCAGCCACCCGGCCACGCTGGCGATGACCTCCTGCAGCGCGAACCCGATGCCGACGCTGAGCGCGCCCAGCACGACCGTCACGCGACCGAAGTCGCCGCTGAGGATCGACAGCCCGGCGATCGCGACCGCGAGGTAGCCGAGCGCGCCGATCAGCTTGCGCACGCGGTAGCGCGTGTCCTTGTCGTCGATCGCCCGCGCCGCCCCCGCCCGCAAGAGCCGCGTCACCACGACCACCACGACGACGGCGACCAGCAGCGCGCCGCCCTGGCGGGCGTAGGCGTTGGAGGTGAGCTCGTCGAGGGTCATCGGCCGTCGCCAGTGTACGCCATCGCCACGCGGCGGTCGGCCCTACCCCTTCACCGTCGCCAGCGGCCACAGCCGCGCCACGCGCCGCGCGACGCCGGCGCGCGCGACGGTGTCGACCACCGGCGTCACGTCCTTGTAGGCCCAGGGGCCCTCCTCCTTCAGGCGATCGTCGTGGCGGGCCATGACGTCGCGCCGGCGCCGCACGATCGGATCGTCGACGTCGACCGGCGTGATCACCCGCAGGCCGGCCCGCGCCGCGTCCCAGACCGCCGGCTCGACGTGGCGGGCGGCGCCGCGGGCGACCGACCGACCGGCGCCGTGACACGCGCTGCACAGCGTCGCGATCGCGCCGTCGCCCGCGAGCAACCAGCTGGCCGCGCCCATCGAGCCCGGGATGATCACCGGGTGCCCGGTCCACCCGAACGGCCCGGCCCCACCGTCGGGGCCGGGCGCCGGACACGCGCCCTTGCGGTGCAGGTGCAGATCGTCGTCGCCGGGCCAGATCAGGTTGTGGGGCGCGTCGTAGATCAGCCGCACGTCGACCGCGCGGCCCAGCACCCGGGCCAGCACCTGCGCCGCCAGCCGCACCAGCACCAGGCGGTTCACGAACGCGAAGTTGGCGGCGTTGGCCAGCGCGTCGAGGTAGCGCGCCGCCAGCGTCGCGTGCGGCCCGGCGGTCGGCAGCGGGTAGAAGCCGTGGGCCGGGTGCGGCACGCCGGCCGGGTAGATCGCGCGCGCCTGATCGGCGAACCAGCCGCCGACCAGGTGGCCGAGCCCGACCGAGCCCGAGTGGGCCATGATCGCGACCTGGCCGCGGCCGACGCCCCAGGCGTGCGCGATCCGACCGTCGCTGAGCTCGTCGACGACCTGCAGCTCGACGAAGTGGTTGCCGCCGCCGATCGAGCCGATCTGCGCGTCGCGGCCGTGGATCCCGCCCGACGAGCGGACCCAGTCGCCGAAGGTGTGCAGGTCGCGCGCGGGCAGGCCGCCGCCCAGGTGCGCGCGCGCCAGGTCGGCCGCGAGCCCGGCGGCGGTGAGCCCGCGCCAGACGCCGTGGTCGGCGTTGTCGGCGAAGGTGTCGACCAGGCCGGCGACGCCGCGGCGCAGGATCGCCTCGCGCTGCGCCGGCGACAGCGGCACGTCGCGCCCGCCCTCGAAGTACGCGTGGCGCAGCGGCCGCGCCAGCGCGTCGAGGTGCGGCGCCAGCTCGTCGGCGGTGACGTCGGTGACGGCGAGGCGCATGCCGCAGCACACGTCGTTGCCGACCGCCTGGGGCACGACGAAGCCGCGGCACGCCGCGACGGTGCCGACCGGGATGCCGCTGCCCTTGTGCAGATCGGGCGTGAGCACGACCTGCTCGAGGCGCCCGGGCTGGTCGCCCCAGTACGGCGCGATCGCGCCGCGCCGCTGGCGCTGCCACAGGTCGTCGAGGGTGCCGGCCAGGCGGGCGAAGTCGACGGCGGCGACGATGGCGTCGTCCTCGACCGGCACGTCGGCGCCGGCCAGGAGCGTCATCGGGACGCCGTCAGGGTGATCGATGGTGACGTGCGCGTCGTCGGTCCGACGGACGCGGTCGCGGACACGGAAGCTGCTGGACATGACGGGCTGACTCCGGCGCGGCGCAGGCCGCGCGGACGGGCGCGTCCTCGAGCGAGCGCGCACGGACGCGCCACGGCTCGAGGACCGAGGGAAGGAACGACGCGCCAGCAGCGACCGTGCGTCGTCCGGCCACACTACGGATCTGGCGCGCGAGGTCAAGCTCGAACTTCGCCGCCGGGGCCGCGCTACGCTGCCGCGCGATGCTCTGGATCCAGCAGGTCGACGTCATCTACACCAAGCGCGCGCGGGGCGCGCCGGCGGCGACGATGCGCAACCGGCTACCGCGCGCGTTCGCGATGGCGGCGCCGGCGGCGGCCTACGCCTTCGCGCACGTCCGTCAGCTCGAGCGCGGCGACCTCGAGGGCGTGCCGGTCGCCTTCGCGGTCGAGCGGGTCAGCGCGCGCACCGCCGCGGCCGCGCCTGAGGTCGAGGGCGACGTCGGGATCGCCCTCACCGCCGAGCGCGCGACGCTCGCGCTCCGCTGGAGCCCGGCCGTCGGCCAGCCGCCGCGGGCCGCGCGCACCGGCATCGCGCTCGAGCCCGGCCAGGTCGCGCGGCTGATCATCAACGGGCGGGTCTCGACCCACGACGAGCCGTACTACCTCGAGCGCACCATCAACGTGGCGCTGGGCGCCGCGCTGGCCCCGGACGTCTTCGTCGCGGCGCCGCCGACCACGATCGTCGATCTGCGCGCCGACCTGTTCTGATCACCGCTCGCGGTCACGCGCCCGTCATCGGTCGTCGTGCTCGGGCAACGGTCCGAACAGCTGCGCGCTCCACCGTTGCACCGGGTGCGCGGGCCGCCCGGTGATCATCGTGCGCCCGTCGGGGTAGGCCGCGGTCTCGGCCAGCGCCGCGGGCACGGCGACGCAGCGCCCGTCCCGGGCCAGCGCTGCGGCGGCGTCGATCGTGTCGGCGCGGTGGACGTCCTCGCGGCAGCCGTCGCAGTGCCGGACGCCAGCGCTGGCCGTGGGCGCGAGCTGCTCCCACGACCGCGGGCACGCGTACGCGAACCGGACCCCGGGGTGGCGCGCGCGCGCCTCGCCGCAGTTGAGCAGGTGTTGCGGCTCGCGGACCAGCGCCCACCACCCCGGGTCGACCTGGGGCACGAGCGCGGTCAGACGCGCGCGCGCGGCCGGTGCGTCGGCCGCCGTCGGCTCGGCCGAGAGGCGCGCCGTCAGCGCGACCACCTCGCCGCGGACGTCGCCGCGCGCCGTCAGGAAGTCCGCGTAGGCAACCCGCTCGGCGGCGGTGACCACGCGGCCGCTGAAGAACGGCCGCGCCACCGGACCCTCGTCGGGATCGTGCATGATCTCGAGCAGGCGGTAGCCGAAGTGCTGGTCGTCACCGATGAGCTCGACGGGCGTGGACGTCATGGCGCGACCACGGTAGCGCGAGCGCGGCGCGGATGCCCGCCGGCGCGCAGGATCGTGCGACGCTCGCCCGATGCTCACGGCCGAGATCGACCGCCTGCGCGGGCTGCTCGACGAGGATCTCGAGGGGTTCGTCGCCCGGGTCGTGGCCAGCCCGTGGTTCCGCGACGTGCTCCGCGGCGTGTTGCCGCAGCTCCAGGCCCGCCCCGACGCGGTCGCGGCGCTGCGCGCGCGCCTGCCCGACTACCGTCAGCGCGAGCTGACGACCTGGCTCAGGCGCACGCTCCTCCCGCTGCCCACCCCGCGCGGCGTCGCCGACTTCTGCGCGCTCGCCACCGCCCGAGCGCGGCGCCTCGACCCCGCGTTCCCGCTGCTCGATCCGACCGCGCTGGTGGTGACCTACCGCGGCTACTGCGCCGTGCGCGAGGAGCTCGATCGCCGGATCGACGGCCGCGGCTGGACCGCCGCGATCGAGGACCGCGACGTCGGCCCGGCCGAGGTCATCCACGAGGTCGAGTGGCGCGCGACCGCCCACGCGCCGACCTGGTCGCTGACCGTCGAGCTCGCCGAGGTGTCGTCGATGCCGTGGGCCTGGGAGGAGCTGGTCGCCGTCACACCCGCCGGCGCATGAGCCCGTAGTAGACCGCGGCGGCGACGCCCGACGACACGAACCAGGCCCAGGTGTAGAGGTGGTTGAACAGCGCTGGCACCGTCGCCGGCGCCGCGCCGCTGGCCGCGACCAGGAACCCGGGCAGGCACGGCAAGACGCCCAGGCCGAACGCCGCCATCGCCCGCCAGTTGACGCCGCCGCTGTACTCGTAGCGCCCGCCGCGGCGGTACAGGTCGTCGACCTCGAGGACGGTCCGGCGCAGCGCGAAGTAGTCGACGATCATGATCGCGCCGATCGGCCCGAGCAGCACGCCGTAGCCCACCAGCCACACGAAGATATAGTTGCCGGCCGACTTCAGGATCAGCCACGGGCAGATCACCATGCCGATGACCGCGGTGATGAGCCCGCCGGCGCGGTAGCTGATCTTCGACGGCGCCAGGTTGGCGAAGTCGTTGGCCGGCGACACGACGTTGGCGGCGATGTTGGTCGACAAGGTCGCGATCGCGAGGCCCAGCATCGACAGCCCGACGATCAGCGGGCTGCCGAACTTGGTCACGAGCTGATCGGGGTAGGCGATGGCCTCGCCGAACACCAGCACCGTGGCCGCGGTGGTCGCGACGCCGATGAACGCGAACAGGGTCATCGAGGTCGGCATCGCCAGCGCCTGGCCCAGGACCTGATCGCGCTGGCTCCGCGCGTAGCGCGAGAAGTCGGGGATGTTGAGCGCGAGCGTGGCCCAGAACGACACGCCCGAGGTCAGCGCCACCGCGAACGTCTCCGACAGCGGCTTGGTCGCCGGCTGCGACATGATCGTGCCGAGCCCGCCGCCGCGGACGATGGCCCAGCCGAGCAGGCCGGCGCCGCACAGGAGCAGGAACGGCGCCGCCAGGGTCTCGAGCCACTTGATCGACTCCATCCCGCGCCAGATGAAGAACACGTTGATCAACCAGAACACGACGAACCAGCACAGCGGCGCCACGTCGGCGCCGAGGAAGGTCACGTCGGGCAGCGACACCGACGGCGCGAGCGCCGAGGCGGTCGCCCACAGCCCGAGCCCGCCGAACCAGCACTGGATGCCGAACCAGCCGCAGGCGACCAGCGCCCGCAGCATCGCGGGCAGCTGGGCGCCGCGCACGCCGAACGACGCGCGCACGACCACCGGGAACGGGATGCCGTAGCGGGTGCCGGGGTGGCCGTTGGCCATGAGCGGCACCAGCACGATCAGGTTGGCCAGGGCGATCACCATGACCGCCTGCCACGCGCTCATGCCGCTGCCGACCCGCTCCGACGCCAGGGTGTAGGTCGGCACGCAGATGGCCATGCCGACCCACAAGGCCGCGATGTGGCCGGTGCGCCAGGTCCGCCTCTCGAGCGGGACCGGCGCCAGGTCTTCGTTGTAGAGCGCGGGGTCGTGCATCGCGGGCGATCATAGACCGCCCCGGCGCGGTCAGGTCGAGCGCGGCCGGCGCCGACCGCGCCCGATCACTGGACCGACTCGGGCCACTCCATCTGGCGATCGAGCGCCCACAGGTCGGCGTCCTCGAACTTCATCCCGTCGGCGGCGAGCACGCGCAGCGAGCTGGCGATGACCTCGGCCTTGGCCGCGGTCGCGGGGATCTCGAGGTGATCGAGCTCGAAGCTGCACCAGCTCCTGGGCTTGCACGCGTACTTCTTGCCCGACATCGACCAGAAGTCGAAGTCCTTCTCGAACGGGGTGCCGACCTTGACCTTGACCCGCTGCCCGTCCTTGTCGGCGTAGCGCATCAGGATGCCGTAGCCGGCGACGGTCTTGTCGGAGAAGTTGTAGGCCTTGACGTCGAGCGCGCCGCGCTCGCCCGGCGTCACCTTGGTGACCTGGAACGTGAGCGGGGCGCCGGTGGCGGGCTTGGGCGGAGGCGCGCCGCCGCCGCCGCTGCCGCCGGAGCAGGCGACGGCGGGGACGGTCAGGGCGAGGACGAATGAGGCGAGGAGGCGAGACATCGGGCGAGTCCTTTCGTGGATGGCGACCGTATATCCACGGCGCGTGCCAGGCGCGGGCGCGAGTGGGTCCAGGTAGTTGCGCTGACCGGCGCGCGGCGCCCTGCCATCGATGGCAGCGGCGCTGCCGGATCCGGCAGCAGCGCTACTCGAGGTATCGGTACAGCGAGCGCACCCCGATGCCCAGCGCCAGGGCCGCGGCCTCGCGATCGCCGCCGCAGCGCGCGAGCGCCGCGGTGACGTAGGCCTTCACGAACGCGTCGCGGGCCTCGGCCAGCGGCGCGTCACGGTCGACCGCGGCCGGCCCGGCGCCGGGCGTGGCCGGCGCGGCTGGGAGCTGCAGGTCCGCGACCGCGATCGTGCTGCCGTCGGCGAGGATCGCGGCCCGGCGCATCGCGGCCTTGAGCTCGCGCACGTTGCCCGGCCAGGCGTGGGCCCGGAGCGCCGCCTCGGCGGTGGGCGCCAGCGCGTGCGTCGGCAGCCCGAGCTGCTGCTCGATCTGGCGCAGGAACAGCCGCGCCAGCAAGAGCACGTCGTCGCCGCGGTCGCGCAGCGGCGGCACGTCGATCCGCACCTCCTGGATGCGGTAGAGCAGATCCTCGCGGAACCGCCCCGCGGCCACCTCGGCCGCGAGATCGCGGTGGGTGGCGGCGAACAACCGGAAGTCGACCGCGCGGGCCTCGGTGTCGCCGAGCCGACGGACCTCGCGCTGCTCGAGTACGCGTAGGAGTGCGGCCTGCATCGCCAGCGGCATGTCGCCGATCTCGTCGAGGAACAGCGCCCCGCCGGCGGCGGCCTCGATCAGGCCGGCGCGATCGCTGGCGGCGCCGGTGAACGCGCCCTTGCGGTACCCGAACAGCTCGGCGTCGAGCAAGGACGGCGACACCGCGGCGCAGTTGATCGCCACCAGCGGCCGACCGGCCCGGCGGCTGCGCGCGTGCAGGGCCCGGGCGACGACCTCCTTGCCGGCGCCCGACGGGCCGCCGATCAGCACCGACAGATCGGTGGGGCCGACCCGGGCGATCAGCCGGCGCACCGCCTCGATCGGCGCCGAGTCGCCGAGCACGTCGTCGGGGCCGGCCGCGGGCGCCTCCCGGCGGCGGACCTGGGCCAGGAACGGCAGCGCCAGCGCCGCGACCACCTTGAGGTCGGCGTGGACCCGCTCGGGCAAGACCAAGGGCCGCGCGCGGCCGCCGACGAAGATCGCGCCGAGCGTGCGCCCGCCCAGGCGCAGCGGCAGGCACACCACCGCGCGCAGGCCCAGGCGCACCACCGAGCGGACGTCGCGGTACGGCCCGGCCGCGACGTCGTCGGCGCGCACCGCGGCGCCGCTGCCGAGCACCTCGTCGACGATCGTGTCGCTGAGCAGCTGGTCGGCGTCGTCGAGGGTGCGGCCGCTGGCGTCGCGGGCGACCGCGACCGTGAAGCCGCCGCGCTCGGCCAGGATGACCGCCCCCAGGTCGGCGCCGGCCACGGCGATGACCCCGTCGACGATCGTGGTCAGGGCGTCGGCCGGACCGTCGGCGCCGGCCAGGCGCTCGGCCAGGACGTCGAGCGCCAGGGTCTCGCCCGCGGTGACCAGCCCGACCGAGTAGCCGTCGATCTGCACCACCTGATCGGCCACCAGCGTCAGGCGCTGGCCCCCGGCGAGCACGTGCACGTCGACCGCGCCGCCGACCCGGTGGATCGTGGCCCAGTGGGCCGGCAGCGCCGCGACCCGCAGATCGGCGGCCGGCGCCGATCCGACCGTGGTGATCTGCTTGACCAGCGGCGCTCGAACCGCTACCCCACTGCTCGAGGAGACGATCAGCTCGTACCCCGGCCGCGTGGACCGCTCCGCTTCCATACGCCTGGGTTCATACCAGGTTCGCGAACGCCTCGGCGAAGGGGGCAGCGGACAGGTGTATCGAGCCGACGGCCCCGACGGGCCCGTGGCCATCAAGGTGCTCGCGCCCGCGGCCGAGCTCGACCCCGCGGCCCGGACCCGGTTCGCCCACGAGGCCGCGGCCCTGGCGGCGCTGCGCCACCCGGCGCTGGTGACGCTGCTCGATCACGGCGTCGACGACGAGCTCGGGCCATACCTGGTGCTGCCGTTGCTGGCGGGCCCGACCTTGCGGG
This sequence comes from Myxococcales bacterium, assembly GCA_016717005.1. Classification (NCBI taxonomy): domain Bacteria; kingdom Pseudomonadati; phylum Myxococcota; class Myxococcia; order Myxococcales; species Myxococcales bacterium. Next base: position 40,664 of record JADJUF010000049.1, read on the forward strand.
CCCTGGCCGCCGGCGCGGCGCTGCCGCCCGAGGCCGCCGCGCTCCTGGCCGCGCCGATCGCCGGCGCGGTCGCCGCGCTCCACGCGGCCGGCTACGTCCACCGCGATCTCAAGCCCGACAACGTGATCGCCAGCCCCGACGGCCGCGTCACGGTGATCGACCTGGGCCTGGCGTGGCGCGACGGCATGACCCGGCTGACCGAGACCGGCACGACGGTGGGCTCGATCGGCTACATGGCGCCCGAGCAACTCGAGGGCCGCGCCGTCGACGCCGCCGCCGACGTGTGGGCGATCGGCGTGATGCTCTACGAGTGGACCGCCGGGCGCCGGCCGTTCGCGCGGGCGCGCGGCGGCGAGGAGGCGGCCGCGACGCTGATCGGCACCTACCCGGCGCTGACGTCGATCGATCGCCGGGTCGACGCCGAGCTCGGCGCGCTGGTGGCGCGGTGCCTGGCGCCGGCGCCCGAGGCTCGCCCGACCGCGGCCGCGCTGGCGACCGCGCTCGCGACCTGGCTCGCGGCCCACGACCTCGACGGCGCCGACGACGACGAGCGCGCCGCGCTGATCGCCGCGCCCGCGGCCTACCAGGCCCGGGTGGCGCCGCGGCAGGTGCGCGCGGCGGCCGCGGCGGCGGGCGCGGCGCTGGCGGGCGGGGAGCCGTTCGCCGCGCTGGCCGCGTGCGATCGCGGCCTGGCCTACGCGCCCGACGACGCGGCCCTCGCCGCGCTGGTGCAGGCGGCCGAGCGCGCGACCGCGGTCGCCACCGCGCCCGCCCCGACCGCCGCGCCGATCGCGGCGACCGCGCCGACCACCGTCGCCACGCCGCGGCGACGACGCGGCCCGCTGCTCGTGGCGATCGCGGCCGCGCTGATCGCGCTGGTGGTGATCGCGATGCTCGCGGACGGGCGCCCGGCCACGACCTCGGACTGGCGCGCGGAGCCGGCGCGCGCGTCGGAGCCGAGCGGCTGGACGACCACCACGACCACGTCGCGGACCGAGCCGGCGACGCCCGAGGAGCGCGCCCTGGCGCGAGACTTCGTGGGGCTGTTCGGCAAGGTCCTCGACGCGTCGGCCGCCCAGCGCGCCGGCGAGGCCGACCCGACCAGCGCCCGCGGCTGGTTCGAGCGCTCGCGGCGCGAGCCGCCGGCCGACGCCGTCGCCAGCCTGCGCCAGGCGGTGGCGCTCGCGCCCGACTGGCCCGAGGCCTACCGCGATCTGTGCGTGCGCCTGCTCCAGACCGGCGCCGACGCCGGCGCGGCGTGCGCGCGGGCGCTCGAGCTGGCGCCGCGCGATCACGAGGTCCGCGGCCTGCGCGCGATCACGCTGCTGCAGGCCAAGGACTACCAGGCGGCGATCGCCGACCTCACCCAGGTGATCGCCGCCGACGACACCGCCGCCTGGCGGATCGGGCGCGGCAAGGCCTACGCCCGGCTCGGGCAGCGCAAGGCCGCGGTCGCTGACTTCGCGCGCGCGTGCAAGCTCGGCGACGCCGATGGCTGTACGCTGGCGGCCGAGGCCCCGGCCCCGCCCCGCTGACCCATGGCGACCAACCAGCGCAACAACCCGCTCCACGGCCTCACGCTCGAGGCGATCGTGACCGAGCTGGTCGCGACCTACGGCTGGGCCGACCTCGGGACCCGCGTGCGGATCCGGTGCTTCACCGACGATCCCAGCGTGCCGTCGAGCCTGAAGTTCCTGCGCAAGACCCCGTGGGCGCGCGCCAAGGTCGAGGACCTGTACCTGTTCATGCTGCGCGAACGGGCCCGGGCCGCGCGCGGCCAGCGCTGACCGACGGCGCCGTGATCGCGCCGCCGCCGGCTGACCCGCGCCGGCGGCGGTGGCATGGTCGGGCGATGCTCGACGCGCGCTGCCCGTGCGGCTCCGATCTGCCCGAGGCCGGGTGCTGCGCCGCGATCCTGGCCGGCGCGCCGGCGCCGACCGCGCTGGCGTTGATGCGGTCGCGCTACACCGCGTACGTGCGCGGCGCGGTCGACCACCTGATCGCCACGCACGATCCGGCCACGCGCCGCGGCGTCGATCGCGCCGGGCTGGTCGCCTGGACCGCCGCGACCACCTGGGCCGGGCTGACGATCGTCGCCACGGTCGCGGGCGGCGTCGACGACGCGACCGGCATCGTCGAGTTCGCCGCCGCGGGCGTGCACCGCGGCGCGCCGTTCACGCAGCGCGAGCGCTCGCGGTTCCGCCGCCTCGATCAGCGCTGGGTCTACGTCGACGGCGCCGTCGCCGCGCCCGAGCGCCCCGGGCCCAACGCGCCGTGTCCGTGCGGCAGCGGCACCAAGTACAAGCGCTGCCACGGCCGCGGCTGACGCCCGCGGGCGCGCGGCCACAAGTCGCGGCCGGCGCCCGTCGGCGCGACGCCGACCGGCTACACTGCCGCCATGCTCGGCCCGTCCCCCGCGCGCACCGCCCGATGACCCGCGCCAGCCCCCGCCCCCGCGCCGACGATCACGCCCTGGTCGGGCACCTCCTCGACGATCTGATCGGCGCCGCGCTGGTGCTCGACCGCGAGCTGCGCGTGCGCTTCGCGACGCCGGCGGCCGAGGCGATGCTCGGCTCGCAGGCGCCGCTGGGCACGTCGGCGGCGACGCTCTTGTGCGGCGATCGCGGCAAGCGCCCGTTCGCCGAGGCCCTGGCCGAGGGCGTGCCGTTCCAGGCGCTGATCGCCCACCCGGGCCGCGGCGACGCCCAGGTGCGGGTGAGGTCGATCCCGATCGTCGCCGACGTCGACGGGCCGCCGGTCGGCTGGACCGTGTACCTGGCCGACGCCGCCGAGGACGCGGGCGCGCCGGTGCTGTTCCACGGCATGTGGACCCGCGACGCGCGCATGAAGACGCTGTTCCGGATCGTCGAGCGCGTGGCCGACACCGACGAGACCGTGCTGGTCCGCGGCGAGACCGGCGCCGGCAAGGAGCTGGTCGCGCGGGCGCTGCACGCGCTGTCGCCGCGCCACGCCGGCCCGTTCCGCGCGCTCAACTGCGCGGCGCTGCCGGCCAACCTGCTCGAGAGCGAGCTGTTCGGCCACGCCAAGGGCGCGTTCACCGGCGCCATCAAGGACAACCCGGGGCACTTCCAGCTCGCCCACGGCGGCACGCTGTTCCTCGACGAGGTCGCCGAGCTGCCGCTCGAGCTCCAGGCCAAGCTCCTGCGCGTGCTCGAGACCCGCACGGTGCTGCCGGTCGGCGGGCGCGACCCGGTGCCGGTCGACGTGCGGGTGGTCTCGGCCACCCACCGCGCGCTGCGGGCCGAGGTCGAGGCCGGGCGGTTCCGCGCCGACCTGATGTTCCGCCTGCGCGTGATCCCGGTGCGGCTGCCGCCGCTGCGCGAGCGGCCCAGCGACGTCGAGCTCTTGACCGAGAAGCTGATCACCGAGTGGAACGGCCACGGCCGCCGCCAGGTCGTCAGCGTCGCGCCGGCGGCGGCGGTCGCGCTCGAGCGCCACGCCTGGCCCGGCAACGTGCGCGAGCTGCGCAACGTGATCGCCTACGCGTTCGCGATCGGCGACGGCCCGGTGCTCGAGCTGCGCGACCTGCCCGACGAGCTGGCGGCGCCGCTGCCGCTGGCGGCCGAGGTCACCGTGACGGCGGCGCCGCCGCTGGCCGACGTGGGGCCGCCCGAGGCCCGCCGCATCCGCGACGCGCTGGCCCGCACCGCCGGCAACCGCGACCGCGCCGCGCGCCTGCTCGGGCTGTCGCGCGTGACGCTGTGGCGCCGGATGCGCGCGCTCGGGATCGAGGAGTAGTCAGCGCCGGACCCAGCCGTGCTGGGCCAGCATCCCGACGAGCATCGCGACCACGAACAGCACGCCGGTGGTGCTGCCGGACGCCGCCGCGACCACGCCCGGGCCCGGGCACAGGCCGCCCAGGCCCCAGCCGACGCCGAAGATCGCCGCGCCGACCACCAGCCCGGCGTCGATGTCGCGCCGGCTCGGGAGGTGGAACGCGGTGTCGACCCACGGCGTCTTCCGCCAGCGCTGCACCAGGCGCATGAGCGGCGCGTAGACCAGGATCGCGCCGCCCATGACGAACGCCAGGCTGGGATCCCAGCTGCGGCTCACGTCGAGGAAGCCGACCACCTTGGCCGGATCGGTCATGCCGCTGAGGAGCAGGCCGGCGCCGAACAGGCCACCGATCACGGTCGCGAGCACGAACGACGCGACGCCGCAGCGGGTACCACACGCGGGTACGGCGGCGCTCACGCGGCACCTCCGGCGACGATCGCGGTGATCGCGCCGGTCACCATGAAGGTGACGACGGCGACCATCGAGCGCGGCGACAGGCGCGACAGCCCGCACACGCCGTGGCCGCTGGTGCAGCCGCTGCCCATGCGGGTGCCGAACCCGACCAGCAGGCCGGCCAGCAGCACCACCGTCGACGAGCGCACCGAGGCGCCGACCGCAGCCGGCGCCAGCGCGGCCGCGACCACGCCCGCGAGGACCAGGCCCAGCACGAAGCCGAACCGCCAGCCGCGATCGCTGGGCACCGGCGGCAAGAGCGAGCCGACCACGCCGCTGATCCCGGCGATCCGGCCATGGGTGAGGAACAGGAGCACGGCGGCGCTGCCGATCAGCGCGCCGCCGGCGAGTGCGTACGACCACGACAAGGACATGCCGGTCGCCCTTGCAGCGCGAGTGCCAGGGGCGCCCGCCGCCCCTGCGGCGATCTGGCGCCCCGGCGCGCGCGGCAGGTCCGGATCTGCATCGGCGTGAAACGTTTCGGGCCCGCACCGACGTTTCACCGCGTTTCGCGCGCGCTGCGGGCGCGCGTGGATGGCGCTGGGGCCCCGCGCACCGCTGGCATCATGCTTGAATTGGGTCCCGGGCATGCTGATCGTCGTCCTCGCCCTCGCCCTCTTGATCGGCGTCACCCTCGGCCTCCTCGGCGGCGGCGGTTCGATCCTGACCTTGCCCACGCTCACGTACGTCGCCGGCGTCGAGACCAAGGCGGCGATCGCGGCGTCGCTGTTCGTCGTCGCCGTCACCAGCGCCACCGGCGTCGTCGCCCACGCCCGCGCGGGCCGCGTGCGCTGGCGCACCGGGCTGGTGTTCGGCGCCGCCGGCATGGTCGGCGCGTACGCCGGGGGCAACATCGCCGGGCACCTCCCCGCGCGCGGCCTGATGCTGGGCTTCGCCGGCCTGATGATCGTGGCCGCGTTCGCGATGCTCCGCGGCCGACGCGCCGCCGCGACCACCGTGGTCGACCTGCCGATCGGCAAGGTCCTGGCGATCGGCACCGTGGTCGGGCTCGTGGTCGGCACCGTCGGCGCCGGCGGCGGCTTCGTCGTCGTGCCTGCGCTCGTGCTGCTGGGCGGGCTGGCGATGGAGTCGGCGGTCGGCACGTCGCTGCTGGTGATCGCGATGCAGTCGACCGCCGGGTTCCTCGGCCACCTCCAGCACGTCAAGCTCGACTGGCCGTTGACCCTCGCCGTGACCGCGGCCGCGATCGTCGGCTCGATCGCCGGCGGCGGCCTCGCGGGCAAGGTCTCGCCGACGTCGCTGCGGCGGGGCTTCGGCGTGTTCGTGCTGGTCATGGCCGCGGTCGTGCTCGCCAAAGAGCTGCTGTGATCGCGGCGTCCTGAACCGCGGCGCGGGGACGTCCGCGCCGGTGCCGGTGATCTTCGCCTCGGCCGGCAAGGGCATCTTCGGCGTCGAGCGCTACGCCCGGGCCCTGCGCAAGATCGTCGCCGCCACGGCCATTGACGGGGCACCGAGACGATCCTGCCGCACGGCCCGCTACGGTCTGCGGCAGCCCGGCGTGATCAAGCGCAGCGCGCCGGCCTGCCCGAGATGTACTGGAACGGCATGCTGCGCGGCCGCATGTAGCCGCGGCGGCGAGGGGCTCGAGCGCGGCGCCGGGTGGCGCCGCGCGGCGTTTTCGGCCCCCATCGGCTGCAACCGGTTGGCACGGCGCCGCGGCGCCGGGGGTGTTTCACCGTGTTTCACCCTGACCGCGGCCCCCCGAAACCGCCCCGGAGGCGACCGTCCCGGGCTGGCACCGTCCCTGCAATACCGATCGCCATGTTCCTCCGCCAGCTCTTCGACCCCGAGAGCTCGACCTACACGTACCTGGTCGCCGACCGCGCCGCTGGCGTGGCCGCGCTGATCGACCCCGTGGCCGAGCACGTCGAGCGCGATCTGCGCCTGCTCACCGAGCTCGACCTGCGCCTCACCTTCGTGCTCGACACGCACGTGCACGCCGACCACGTCACCGCGGCCGGCCTGTTGCGCGCGCGCACCGGCGCCGTGACCTGCGCCAGCGCGGCCGGGGCCCCGTGCGTCGACCGGCCGCTGGCCCACGGCGACGTCATCGAGCTCGGCGCGCTCGCGCTGACCGTGATCGCCACGCCCGGCCACACCGACGACAGCCTGACGTTCGCGGCCCCGGGCGCGGTCTTCACCGGCGACACGCTGCTCGTGCGCGGGTGCGGCCGCGCCGACTTCCAGAACGGCGACGCCGGCGCGCTCTACGACAGCATCACGACCCAGCTGTTCACGCTGCCGGCCGACACCGTCGTCTACCCCGGCCACGACTACCAGGGCCGGACCGCCTCGTCGATCGGCGAGGAGCAGCGCTGGAACCCGCGCCTGGCCGGCCGGTCGCGCGACGAGTTCATCGCGCTGATGGCCGCGCTCGGGCTGCCGCCGCCCAAGAAGCTCGCCACCGCCGTGCCCGCCAACCGCGCCTGCGGTCAGGTCGCCTGACCGCCCTCGAGGATCCCCATGACGACACCTGCCAGCCCCGACTCGATCCGCCCGGCCGCCGAGGCCGCGGCCCCTCCCGTCAGCCCGTTCGACCACGGCGTCGCGATGCGCGGCGGCTACCGCGACGTCAGCCCGGCGGCCACGATCGCCGCGCGCGGCGCGGTCCACCTCGTCGACGTCCGCGAGCCCCACGAGTTCACCGGCGAGCTCGGCCACATCGCCGGCTCCGAGCTGGTGCCGCTCGCGACCGTCATGGACGCGGCCCGCGCCTGGGACCGCGCCCGCGACCTGATCCTGATCTGTCGCTCGGGCAACCGCTCCGGGCGCGCCGCCGAGGCCCTGGTCGCCGCCGGGTTCGCGCGGGTCATGAACATGACGGGCGGCATGCTCGCCTACAACGCCGCCGGCCTGCCGGTCGAGCGCACCTGACACAGCCCCGGAGGAGCGCCCCATGTCCACGCTGATCCACGTCGAACCGTTCTACGACCCGGCCACGTTCACGCTGACGTTCGTGGTGTCCGACCCGACCACCAAGGACGCGGTGATCATCGATCCCGTGCTCGACTACGACCCCGCGTCGGGCTCGACCAGCACGACCTCGGTCGACAAGGTCAGCGCCTACGTGCGCGCCCACGCCCTGCGCGTCCACTACGTGATCGAGACCCACGCCCACGCCGACCACCTGTCGGCGTCGCAGCTGCTGCGCCGGCGCTTCGACGCCCGGGTCGTGATCGGCGAGCGCATCCGCGAGGTCCAGGACACGTTCAAGGGCATCTTCGACCTGCCGGCCAGCTTCGCGACCGACGGGAGCCAGTTCGACCGCCTGCTCGTCGACGGCGAGGTCGTGGCCGCGGGCGCGCTCGCGATCGAGGTCATCGCCACGCCCGGCCACACCCCGGCCTGCGTCACGCTCAAGATCGGCGACGCGCTGTTCACGGGCGACGCGCTGTTCACCGAGGACTACGGCACCGGCCGGTGCGACTTCCCGCGCGGCAGCGCCGCCGAGCTCTACGAGTCGATCCAGAAGCTCTACCGCCTGCCCGACGCGACGCGCGTGTTCGTCGGTCACGACTACCAGCCGGGCGGGCGCGAGGTCCGCTGGGAGACCACGATCGGCGCGTCGAAGGCGAAGAACCCGCAGCTCGACGGCACGACGTCGAAGGACACGTTCGTGCGCGCGCGCGAGGCCCGCGACGCCACGCTGGCCGCGCCGCGCCTGCTGCTGCCGAGCGTGCAGGTCAACGTCGACGCCGGCCGCCTGCCGGCGCCGCACGCCAACGGCCACCGCTACCTGATGGTGCCGCTCAACGTGCTGCGCCCGGCCGACGAGCTGGGCCAGCCGCTGCCGAGGAGCTGACCGTGGCCACGACCATCGCGCACACGACCGACCTGTCCGGCGACGATCGCGCCGCCTTCGTCCACGCCAGCGGCCTCGCGGCCGCGAGCGCCGCGCGGCTGATCACCGTCCACGGCAACGCGCCGGCGACGGCGAGCGATCGCCTGCCCGACGCCGCGCCCCTGGCCACCGCCTGGGGCCGCCCGATCGCCCACGAGCGCCTGTGCCACGAGTGCTGCGACGACGTCACCGACACGGTCCTGGACGCGCTCCGGCGGATCGCGCCGGGCCTGGTCGTCACGGGCACCCACGCCCGCCACGGCCTGGCCGCGCTGGTCCACGGCTCGGTCGGCATGGCCCTGGCGCGCAACCTCGACGTGCCGACCCTGGTGGTCCCCAACCGCGGGCGCCGGTTCGTCGACGAGGCCACCGGCGCGATCGATCTGCGGCGGGTGCTGATCCCGGCCGGCGACGCGCTCCAGCTGGCCCAGGGCCTGGCGGCCGCGGCGGCGCTGGCCGAGCTGGCCGGCGCGACGGCGATCGAGCGGATCGTGCTCCACGTCGGCGCGACGCCGCTGGAGGTGCCGCGCGAGCCCAACCTGCGGGTCCGCGCCGCGACCGGCGGGCTCGACGCCGCGATCCTGGCGGCGGTCGCGGCCGAGGATCCGTGCGTGATCGTGATGACCACCGCCGGCCACGACGGCGTCCTCGACGCGCTGTTCGGCACCCACACCGAGCACATCATGCGCGACGCTGGCTGCCCGGTCCTCGCGGTGCCGACCGGCTGGAACGGCCGGCTCGCGCCGACCTGACCTGGGCGCGCCCGCGGTACGCTGCGGCCGCGATGGACGACGACGACGACGAGCTGCGCGCGCTGCGCCAGCAGGTGGCCGACGCGCCCGACGCGCCCGGCGCCCACGCCGCGCTCGCGACGGCGCTGCAGGCCCGCGGCGCGCTCGACGACGCGATCGGCGCGCACCGGGCGGCGGTCGACGCCGCGCACCAGCAGGCCGCGATCGCCAGCTACAACCTCGGCGCCGCGCTGGTCGCCGCCGGGCGCCTCGACGACGCCGCCGCCGCGTTCGCGACCGCGACGACGCTCGCGCCGCGCTGGCTGCCGCCGCTCGACAACCTGACGGCGATGCGCGCGCTGCTGGGGCAGTGGCCCGAGGCCGAGGCCGCCGCCCGCGCCGCCCTGGCGCTCGCGCCCGATCACGCCCTGGCCCACCACCACCTCGGGCTGGTGTGCGGCCAGACCGCCCGGCTCGACGAGGCGGCGGCCCACCACCGCGCGGCGCTCGCCGCCGATCCGACGCTGGCCGACGCCGCGCTCGCGCTCGGCGCGACGCTGACCGCGCAGGGCGACCACGCCGCGGCCCGGGCGGCCTACCGCCAGGCCCGCGCGCTCGCGCCGACCCGCGCCGACGCCGCGCTGGCGCTGGCGCTGGCCGAGCTGGCCCACGGCACGGTCGCCGACGCGGTCACCACCGCCGCCGCCGCCCGCGCGCTCGCGCCGACCGATCCGCGCGGCCACGCCGTCCACGGCAGCGCGCTGACCCGGGCCGGCGACCACGCCGCGGCCGCGGCGGCCTACGCCGCAGCTCGCGACCTGACGCCCGACGATCCCGACGCGCACTACAACTGCGCGCTCGCGGCCGAGGCCGCCGACCAGCCCGACCTGGCGATCGCGCACTATCGGGCGGCGCTGGCGCGGGCGCCGCGGCACCTGCCGTCGCTGCTCAACCTGTCCCGGGTCCTGGTCGACCTGCGCCGGCTCGACGAGCTCGAGCCGCTGTACCAGGAGATCGAGGCGCTGGTGCCGGCCAACACGATGACGCCGCACCTGCGGGCCGCGCTGCGCGGCGAGCTGACCGCGGCCGCGCCGCGCGCCTACGTCGTCGATCTGTTCGACGCGCTGGCGCCGCGGTTCGACGACCTGATGGTGGGGACGCTCCGCTACGCCGGCCACCGCCGCCTGGCGGCGCTGATCGCCGACCGCGCGGCCGGCCGCCGGTTCGCGCGCGCGCTCGACCTCGGCTGCGGCTCGGGCCTGGTGGCGCCGCTGGTCCGCGATCACGTCGCGTGGCTGGCGGGCGTCGATCTGGCGCCGCGGATGATCGAGGTCGCGCGCGCCCGCGGGCTGTACGACGAGCTGACCGTCGCCGACGTCGTCGATCACCTGGCCACCGTGCCGGCCGCGACGCTGGCGTTGGTGACCGCCGCCGACGTGCTGATCTACCTGGGCGACCTGGCCCCGCTGTTCGCCGCGGTCGCGCGGGCGCTGACCGACGCCGGCTGGTTCGCGTTCACCGTCGAGCGCAGCGACGCCGACGACGTCGTGCTCCAGGCCACCGGCCGCTACGCCCACGGCCGCGCGTACGTCGCGCGCCTGGCCGCGGCCCACGGCCTGACGGTGCTCGCGCTCGAGGCGTTCGAGGTCCGCCACGAGGCCGACCTGCCGGTGCCGGGCTGGCTCGTGCTGCTGGCGCGCGCGCCGTGACCGCGCGCGCGGGTCAGCCGACGACGTGGACGTTGCGGACCAGCTGCGCCAGCAGATCGTAGCCGTCCCAGAACCGCGCCAGGTGCAGGGCCTGCCCGACCGGCACCAGGCGATCGATCCCGCGGCCGGCCAGGCGCTGCGCCAGCTCGATCAGCTCGTGGCGCGCGAACCCGAAGTGGGTCAGCGTCTGATCGCGGCGTGTGACCCAGCGATCGAGGCTGGCCAGCGACGGCGCGATCGCCTCGAACAGCAGCCCGCCGCCCGGGTGCGCGCGCGACAGGCCGTCGAGCCGATCGACCCGCGCCACCGTCAGCGCCGCGCCGTAGTCGGTGCGCCCGACCACCGGCCCGTCGAGCACCGCCTGGTGCACGAACAGCTCCCGGGCCATGCGCAGCGCCACCTCGGGCCGCAGCCCGCGCGCGGTCGCGACGTCGGCCACCGCCGACCACAGCCGGTCGCGCACCGTCGCGACCAGCGCGCCGGTGCCGATCCACAGGCACAGCCGCGGCGACGAGCACGCCGCCTGATCGAACCAGAAGATGTCGTTGAAGAGCTGTTCGGCCAGCGCGACCAGCTCGGCCGGCGCCAGCGCCGCGACCGTGGCCGCGTCGAGCGCCATCAGCGACCAGCGGTCGGCGAAGGTCAGGTCGCGCCCGTACGGCGGCAGCGGCGCGCGCCGGATCGTGGCGACGGTGGCGTCGCCGCCCCAGATCACCCGGATCGCCGCGTGGGCCGAGATCGCCGCGGTGATCGCGTCGTCGTGGCCGTACTGGATCATCGCGACCCGCGCGCGGGCGTCGGCGTGGCGCGGCGCCGCCAGCAGCTCGTCGAGCAGCGCGCACAGGTGATCGACCACCGGCGCCGACCGGCTCGACAGCCGCACGACGTTGGTGTTGCCGGCCAGCACCGACAGCAGCCACGAGTACATGAAGATCGTGTCGACGTTGGCCGGCGGCACGTGGAACACCAGCCCGGCCGGCACCTGCACCAGGTCCTGGCGCGCCGCGGCCTCGTGCTCGCGCTTGCCCCGGGCCAGCTCGGCCTTGCGCATGAAGAACCCGAGCGTCATCAGCTCGGGGTGGACCCGCGCGACCGGGTCGGCCATCAGCCGGGCGCCGAACTGCTGGCACAGCTCGACGACGTCGTCGGCGTAGGGCTGCCCCGGCGGCGCCGCGACCAGCCCGCGCAGCAGCTCGGCCAGCTCGACCTCGCCGCGGTCCGGCACCCGGCACACCACCTTCACGGCGTCACCGCCGCGGCGTGGGTGTCGCTGCAGCCGCGCAGCTCGGCCCGCGGCACCCGCCCCAGCATGCGCAGCGCGTGGCCGCGCCGATCGCCGTCGTCGACGCGCTCGATCACGCCGAGGTCCTCGGTCAAGACCGAGTGGCCGGGGTAGCTGGTCGGCAGCGCGCTCACGGTCTGGATCACGCCGGGCGTGCCGATCGGCGCCGGCGCCAGCGTCAGCGGATCGCGGATGAGCACGTCGGCGAAGGTCGGCGGGTAGAGCAGGCCGTCGTCGCCCTCGAGGAACACCGAGCCGATCTGCTCGACCATGCCGTAGAAGTTGTAGATCCGCGTCAGCCCGGTCGCCGCCGTCAGGGCCGACCGGAAGGTGGCGTTGTCGACCGCGCGCTCGGCCAGCACCTTCCAGCCGCCCGAGTGGATCAGCGTCGCGTTGCGCAGATCGAGCCCGAGGTCGCGCACCTGCTCGTAGAAGTACGCCCAGATCATGTACGTGAAGCCGAAGATCAGGAACGGCGCGTCGCCGTGGCGCGCGAGGAAGTCGGCGAGCCCGGCGCGATCGAGCGCGTGGTCGGCGTCGAGCACGAACCGCGGCTGCGCGCCGAACGTCATCATGCCGAGCACGCCGGCGCCGCGGGCCGAGAACGCGGCGCGATCGCGCAGCACGCCGCCGTGGTCGACGATGATCATCGGCACGCGGCGCGGCCCGAGGACGTGGGTCAGGACCCGGGCCAGCGCGCGGGCCTGGCGGCGCGCGGTGTCGTGATCGAGGTAGACGCGGCTGGGCACCTGGCCGGTGGTGCCGCTCGAGGTCAGGGTCGTCGTGATCTGGTCGTCGGGCACCGACACCAGCCGGTGGCTCTTCCACAGCCCGACCGGCAGCCACGGCACCTCGGCCAGCGTGGTCGCGGGGCGATCGCCGCGGCCGAGCACGTCGGTGAGCCGGCGGTAGGCCGGGCACGACGCGCGGTGGTGCCGGGTCAGGGCGTCGAGCACCGGCACCAGCCGCGCGGCCTTGTCGGCCTGGGCCAGGCCGAACGGCGGCGCGTCGAGCAGCGCGTCGATCGCGGCGGTCAGCGGTGCGGGCGCGGGCGCGGTGGTCACGGTCCCTCGAGGGTACGGTAGTCCGGCTTGCCGCTGGGCAACCGCGGCAGCGCCGCGACCGCGATCAGCGCGAACCCGCTGGGGTGGATGCCGGTGCGCGCGCTGACCGCCGCCCGGACCGCCGCCAGGTCGGCCGGGCCCTCGACCACGATCTTGATCCGGTCGCCGTCCGCCACCGCGGCGAGGACCGTGCCCGCCGGCGCCGCCGCGGTCGCGATCGCCTCGATCTCGTCGAGGCTGACCCGCAGGCCGAACACCTTGGCGTAGCGCCGGGCGCGGCCGGTGATCCACAGCCAGCCGTCGGCGTCGAGGTAGCCGAGGTCGCCGGTCGCGAGCGCGCCGCCGAGGTCGTCGCCGCGGGCCAGATCGGCCCGGTCCTCGGCGTAGCCCAGCATCACGCTCGGGCCGCGGCACCAGACCTCGCCGACCTCGCCCGGCGCGGCCGGCCGACCGTCGACCTCGATCCAAACCTCGCCGCCGTCGAGCGCGCGCCCGACCGAGCCGGCCCGCGCCGGCAGCTCGCCCGGCGGCAAGATCGCGATCCGCGCGCACGCCTCGGTCTGCCCGTACATCACGTACAGGCCGCCGCCGCGCGCGCCCGCGATCTCGTGGAACCGCCGCACCTGCGCCGGCGCCAGCGCGCCGCCGGCCTGGGTCAACCACCGCAGGCTCGGCGGCGCGATCGTCGCGAGCTCGAGCCGGCGCAGCAGCTCGAACGAGTACGGCACGCCCGCCAGCGAGGTCGCGCCGTGGCGCCGACACGCCGCCCAGAAGCCGTCGGTGACGAGCCCGTCGCCGGTGACCAGCACGGTCGCGCCGGCCGCGAGGTGGCTGGTGACCACCGACAGCCCGAACGAGTAGTGGATCGGCAGCGTCGTCGGCGCCACCGCGCCCGGCCCGAGCGCGAGCGCCGCCGCGATCGCGCGCGCGTTGGCCTCGACCGCCGCCGCCGACAGCCGCACCAGCTTGCGGCTGCCGGTCGAGCCCGAGGTCGACAGCAGCAGCGCCAGCGCCGGATCCGGCGCGACGCCGCCGCGCCGGCCGACCCACGCCCGCCCGCGCACCACCTCGGGCCGGTAGCGGTCGAGCACGGCGTCGGCCAGCTCGGCGTCGAGGGCGCGATCGAGCAACAGCACCGGCAGGCCGGCCGCCCACGCCCCGAGCAGCTCGACGATCGACGCGACGTCGTTGCCGGCGAACAGCGCCACCAGGCCGCCGCCGTCGGCGCGCAGCCGCGCCGCGGCCACGGCCACCAGGGCGTCGAGCTCGGCGTAGCTGATCCGGCGATCGGTGGTCGCGTCGATCAGCGCGATCGCGGCGGGCGCGCCGACGGCCAGGCGCGCCATCAGGCCGCGAGCCCGCCGTCGACGCCGATCACCTGCCCGGTCACGTACGCCCCCAGCTCCGAGGCCAGGAACAGCACGACGCCGGCGACGTCGGCCGGCGTCCCGACCCGGCCCAGGCCGATGGCCGCGGTCCGCTCGGCCTGCACCGCCGGCGGCAGCGCCCGCACCAGCTCGGTGTCGATGTAGCCGGGCGCGATCGCGTTGACGCGGATGCCCTGGGGCGCCAGCTCCTTGGCCGCCGACCAGGTCAGGCCCAGGAGCGCGGCCTTGCTCGCGGCGTAGACCGCCTGGCCGGCGCCGCCGTGGGTGCCGAGGATCGAGCTGACGTTGATGATCGCGCCGTGGCGGTGCCGCGCCATCAGCCGGGCGCCGGCCTGGAGCACGTGGATCGCGCCCTTGGTGTTGACGTCGATCACCCGATCGATCAGCTCGGCGCTGGCCATCCCCAGCAGCGCGCCCTCGAGCACGCCGGCGTTGTTGACCAGCACGTCGAGCCGCTTCCACTGCGCGAACAGCGTCGCGAACCAGCCCTTGACCACCGCCGGATCGGCGACGTCGCCGGCCAGCGCCAGCGTGCGTACGCCGAACTCGGCCGCCAGCGCCGCCGCCTGCTCGGCCAGCGCGGTCGGATCTTGACGACCGTGGACGGCGACGTCGGCGCCGTGGGCGGCCAGCGTGCGCGCGACCTCGCGGCCGATGCCGCGCGACGAGCCGGTCACGAACGCGGTGCGCCCGGCCAGCAGCGGTGGGTCAGAGCGCCACGCCATGTTTCCCGACGATCGCACAGGCCGCGGCGAAGCTCGACATCCCGATCACGTCGTCGGTATCGAGCATCAGCTCGAACGCGCTCTCGATGCTCGCGACCAGCTGCATGTGCGCGACCGAGTCCCACTCCTTGACCGCGCGGTAGGCCAGCTCGTCCACCGGCGCCTCGGCGGGCAAGCCTAGCGCCTCGCGGAAGGTGGCCCGCAACTTGTCGCGGTTGTCGCTCATGGCGGCGGACGTTAGGGGCTCGGCGTCCGACGGTCAACCGGCGCCGCTCACCGGCCACCGACGCCGTAGCTCAGCTCGGCGACCACCAGGACCGCCGGGTCGGCGCCGCGCCGGACCGCGAGCCCGACGAACCCGGGCAGCGCCCGCGCGCGGTCGTGCGCGGCCAGCGCCAGGCCGAGCCCGACGGTCACGGTCAGGTCGCGGCGGTCGAGGTCGTCGGCGTGGTACCGGCGCAGGCGCACGCGCACCTCGCCGCGGGTCGCGGCCGCCGCCGGCCACGCGGCGCTGCCGCTGATCGCCACGTCGTCGGTCAAGGTCCGCGGCGTCCGCGCGCGCGCCATCACGGCGGCGCCGGCGGCGATCACCTCGGCGCGCACGACCAGGCCCGGCGCCGGCTCGACCTGCGCCGCCGCCATCGGCGTCACGAACCGCAGCGCGTCGGCCCACGACGTCAGCAGGTACGCGCCGAGCTCGAGCTCGACGTCGCCGGCGTGGACGATCGCGCGGTAGCCGCCGGCGTGGACGACCGTGTGGGCGCGGTCGCCGACGTCGGGCGCCTCGACCTCGACGGTGATCACCCGATGGCCGACGGCGGCGCACCGGCCCCACGCGCCGGTCGGGCCGCGGGCCCACAGATCGAGGCCGACGCCCTGGGCCGGCGTCGGCGCGATCGCGAACCGCGACGTCGACAGCGCCAGCTCGAGGCCGCCGTCGGGGCACGCCCGGGCCGGGCCCGCGAGCGCCGCCGCGACGATGATCGCGCGCGCCACGTGCGCCCTGGGGTCAGAACGCCATGCCATGGCCGAGTCCGAACGTGATCTGGCTCGCGTGGCCGCCGACGACGCGATCGTCGAGCTGGAAGCGCATGAGCTGGGTGCCGACGTCGAGCCACAGCACCAGCCGGCCGCCGCGGCGCGCGCCCAGCTCGAGCTGCGCGGTGACGCCGAGGTCGAGCGCGAAGCCGCCGTGGCTCGCGGTCGTCGTGGTCGTACAGGTGCCGGCGCGCTCGCACGGGCCCGTGGTCGTGCGCTCCTCGTTGATCGCCCCGGCGCTGAGACCGCCGCGGGCGCCGAGCTGGAACCAGGGGGTCGCGACCGGGTACCACGCCAGGCTGGGCCCGGTGAGGACCGCCGGCGCGTCGCGACCATCGTGGGTCGTCAGGCCGGTCACGGCGACGACCAGCTCGGCGCCGACCCGGCCGAACCGTCCGCCCATCCGCACCCGCGCCGCGGCGCCGGCGCCGTACACCTCGTCGGCCAGTCCGCCGCCGAGGGTCGCGCTCGGGCCGAAGCCGATCGCGACCAGCGAGCCGCCTCCGCCGGGCGCCGCCGCGGCGGGTCCAGCCGCGACGCCGACTGTGGCCATCGCGACGATCGAGCGCGTACACGTCACGGCCACCGTTACAGCAAGGCGATGACCAGCTCGATCCGTGCGAGGTCGCGGGCTTGGCGATCGTGACTCGTCGACGCGGGCGCGATCCGCGACACCGATGTCGCGTGCGATCTCGGCGAGCGGGGTTCGCCCCTGTCGGCGCCAGCGACAGCGGCAGATCGAGTGGCCACACGCGGCGCTCCGCGCAAGTCGATCAGCCACCGGGTCGCGTGGCCAACCCCACGACACGACACGACTTCAGGCGAATCACCGGATGGCACGCCCCGTGCTCCGCGCGCGGTCATCATGAAGACTGGCTTGATGCTCTCTGCGTTCGTGGCGATGGGGCTGGCGGCGTGCACCGACTCGATGATCGAGGACGAGTTCGCGACCGAGGACACCTCCGAGGTCGACGAGACCAAGGCCGACATCGGCGGCACGTACACCTATTATCACGTCGAGGCCGACGCCCGCCGCTGCGCCTCGCCGTACTGCGGTGGCTACTGGGTGTCGCGGGCCAACCGCTCCGACACCAAGTGCGCCGACGGCGTCTACGCCGACCGCTGCTACGTCGCCGAGATCCGCTGGTCGCTGCTCGGCATGACGCCGGACACGATCGACGGGATCGTCGGCGCCATCCACACCAGCCCGGTGCTGCTGCGCGGCACGGTCGTCAACAAGAGCTTCGGCGCCGACATCGGCCGCCTCGGCGAGTTCAAGCCGACCGAGGCGTGGCTGGGCCAGGGCCCCAACGCGCCGACGGGTCCGTTCGCGATCGTCGAGGAGACCGGCGTCCGCTGCATGGCCGCGCCGTGCAACTCGTTCCGCGAGAAGAAGCTGAACTCGTCGGCCACCGCCGCGCTGGCCGAGCTGGGCTGGGACCACGCCGACGTCGACGACGACCAGATCGGCGACGGGATCACCGAGCTGTTCGTGCGCAACATCATCATCGCGGGCGATCGCTACACCGTGCGCGGCGCCGCCGGCAGCGCCAAGGCGCGCACCGTGACCCAGTTCTACACCCGCGCCCGCGACCACAAGACCTGCTACGTCGGCGGCTGCTCGGGCCAGGTGTGCAGCGATCGCCCCGGCGTCGTCACCACCTGCGAGTACCGGCCGGAGTACACGTGCTACCGGACCGCGACCTGCGAGGAGCAGGTCGAGGGCGAGTGCGGGTGGACCGAGACCGACGAGCTCGACGCCTGCCTCGCCGACCCACCGCAGTTCTGAATTCCCCAGGGTTCGATCAGCGCGCGCGGCGCCGCCCGCGGTGGCACCATCGCGCCATGCGCGAGACCGTCATCCCCTGGGCCGGGCCCACCCCGAGGTCGCCATGACCGCGACCGATCTGGCCGCCGCCGTGGCCGCGGTCGCGCGCGCGATCGACGACACCGAGCGCGACTGGGGCGAGCTGCCGTTCTTCGTGCGCCCGATGGTGCGGCGCGGCTTCACGCAGCGCACCGGCCGCGACGTCGCCGGCTGGCGCGCGCTCCTCGCGGCCGCCGCCCGCGGCACGCTCGCCCCCGAGCTGCCCGCGGCGCTCGCGGCGCTGATCGACAACTACCGCGGCGCGCCCGAGCGCGCGCGCAAGGGCATGGGCGGCAGCGCCGACCAGGTCGCGGCGATCGAGGCGCGCTTGCGCCCGCGCATCGAGGCGGCCGAGGCGCTGCGCGCGCGCCTGACCGCGCCGACGGCCTGAGCGCCGCGGCGTCACGGCGACCACGAGCGCGCGCGTCGACGCACGGACGCGGATCGCGTCCCGCCCGGGGCGCGCGTCCCCCTACGGCTTGCGCCTGCCGACGTCGCGCTCGCGCGGGCGCGGCGGCAGGCCGGTGTGCTGGGTCAGCGCGGTGCCCTTGCGCGGCCCGCCCGGGCGGCGCGTGCCCTCGCCGACGACCGCCACGCCCTGGGGCTGCCAGCGCGGCACGAGGTGGTGCTTGCCGTTGCCGATCAGCTCGGCCCGGCCCATGCGCTCGAGCGCCTCGCGCAGCATCGGCCAGTTGGCGGGATCGTGGTAGCGCAGGAACGCCTTGTGCAGCCGGCGCCGCTGCGGGCTCCGCACGGTCGCGACCTCGGTGCGCGACTTGAGCGAGCGCAGCGGGTTGTAGCCGGTGTGGTACATCGCGGTCGCGCTCGCCATCGGCGACGGCAGGAACGCCTGCACCTGATCGGCGCGGAAGCCGTTCTGCTTGAGCCACAGCGCCAGGTTGAGCATGTCCTCGTCGGTCGTCCCCGGGTGCGCGGCGATGAAGTACGGGATCAGGTACTGCTCCTTGCCGGCCTCGGCGCTGGCCCGATCGAACAGCTCCTTGAACTTCGCGTAGCTGCCGATGCCCGGCTTCATCATGTGCGCGAGCGGCCCGTCCTCGGTGTGCTCGGGCGCGATCTTCAGGTAGCCGCCGGTGTGGTGCTGGGCCAGCTCCTTCACGTACGCCGGTGACTTCACCGCGAGGTCGTAGCGCAGGCCGCTGGCGATCAAGATCTTCTTCACGCCCGGCAGCGCCCGGGCCTTGCGGTACAGCGCGATCAGCGGGCCGTGATCGGTGCCCATGTTCTCGCAGACGTCGGGGAACACGCAGGACGGCTTGCGGCACGCCGCCTCGATCTCCTTGGTCTTGCACGCCAGCCGCCACATGTTGGCGGTCGGCCCGCCCAGGTCGCTGATGATCCCGTGGAACCCGGGCGTGCGATCGCGCACCGCCTCGATCTCGCGCAGGATCGACTCCTCGGAGCGGTTCTGGATGATCCGGCCCTCGTGCTCGGTGATCGAGCAGAACGAGCAGCCGCCGAAGCAGCCGCGCAGGATCGTCACCGAGAAGCGGATCATCTCGTACGCCGGGATCTTGGCGCCGCGGTAGCCGGGGTACGGCACCCGCTGGTACGGCAGCTCGTAGAGCGCGTCCATCTCGGCGGTGGTCAGCGGCAGCGGCGGCGGCGTCAGCCACACGTCGCGCTCGCCGTGGCGCTGCACCAGCGCGCGGGCGTTGCCGGGGTTGGACTCCTGGTGCAGCACCCGCGACGCGTGGGCGTAGAGCACGCGGTCGGTCTTGACCGCCTCGAACGCCGGCAGGCGGATGACCTGGAGGCCGCGATCGATCCGGGGCGGCCGCGCGCGCAGCTGCACCAGCGGCGCCGGCGCCGCGCCGTCGGTGGCGCAGGCCGCGCCGGGCTGGTCCTCGACCATCGCGTAGGGATCGATCGGCGGCGCCACCGGGCCGGGGCGATCGACGGTGGTCGAGTCGAGCTCGACGAAGCCGTCGCGCGGCCCCGGCGCGATGAACGCGGTGCCGCGCACGTCGCGGATCGACGCGATCGGCTGGCGCGCCGCCAGGCGGTGCGCGATCTCGACGATCGCCCGCTCGCCGTTGCCGAACACCAGCAGGTCGGCGTGGGAGTCGACCAGCACCGAGCGCCGGACGTTGTCGGACCAGTAGTCGTAGTGGGCGATGCGCCGCAGGCTGGCCTCGATGCCGCCGATGATGACCGGCACGTCGCCGAACGCCTCGCGGCACCGCTGGGCGTAGACGACCACCGCGCGATCGGGCCGGAGGCCGCCGCGGCCGTCGGGCGAGTACGCGTCGTCCGAGCGCAGCTTGCGATCGCTGGTGTAGCGGTTGACCATCGAGTCCATGTTCCCGGCGGTCACGCCGAAGAACAGCGCCGGCCGGCCCAGCGCCGCGAACGGCGCCGCCGACCGCCAGTCGGGCTGGGCGATGATGCCGACCCGGAAGCCCTGGGCCTCGAGCAGCCGCCCGACGATCGCCATGCCGAAGCTCGGGTGATCGACGTAGGCGTCGCCGGTGACCAGGACCACGTCGCACACGTCCCAGCCGAGCGCGTCCATCTCGGCCCGCGTGGTCGGCAGGAACGGCGCCGGCCCCAGGCGGTGCGCCCAGAACTTGCGATAGCCAAACAGCGGCCGTGGCGCGGACATCCGGCGCACTCTAGCCCGGACCGCCGCGATCGGCGCGCGCGATCAGAACTTCCACGCGCGGCGCGCCCGCCCTCGGGGCTCACCGGGGCGTGGCGACGCCGGCGCGCCGCCGCCGGCCCGCGCGGATCGTGGGACACTGCGCCGACGATGCGCCGCCCTCGCCTCGCCGCCCTGGCCGTCCTCGCCGCCGTCGCGCTCGCCGCCGGGAGCTGCGGCGATACCGCCGCGCCCGCGTGCGACCTGATCCTGTTCGGGCGGCCCGGCCCCAGCACCGGCCTCGGCGCCGATCGGTGCGCGCCGCGGTGCACGTGCGGCGACGTCGACTTCGAGCCGCCGACGTACACCGCCGCCGACGTCGCGGCGCTGCGCGCCTGGGCGCTGCTCGATCCGCCGCCGCCGCTGACCGACGACCCCTACGCCGCGCCGCCGCCGCCGGTCGGCGACGACGCGGTCTGCGCGGTGGTCCGCGAGCCGGTCGCCCGGCAGTACCGCCTGCGCGACTACCCGACCCAGGCCGCGGCGCTCGCCGACGGCGCGGTGCCGACCCACTTCGGCGTGTGCGGCCGGTGCTCGCCGCTGGCCGACCTCGCGGTCTACATGGAGCAGGGCGATCTGACCGCGCCCGTGCGCGCGTGCGGCCTGGCCTTCCCCAGCGGCCCCGCCGCCGACCACGTCCAGTGCCTGCGCGACCTGGGCTTCACCGAGCCGTGCGCGCAGATCTGGTACTACAACACCGTCCACACCCGGGCCGCGTGCCTGGCGCCGTGCTTCGCGGCGCTCGATCAGCCGTACCACCTGCCCGACGGCTCGCTCAACGAGTGCCTCCGCTGCGACGAGGTCAACAGCGGCCCGGTGTTCAAGGCCATCGCCGGCCGCACCCGCCGCAACACCGGCCTCCCGAGCGCGCTGTGCCGCCCGTGCAGCGAGGTGCGCCCGCTGATCCACGCGTACTGACCTGCGACCACGCGGGCCGGGCCGCCGCACGCGACCGACGGCATCACCGCGCCGGGGCGGCCGCGGCGCAGGTTTTCGCTGGACCTCCTCGGCCGCCGGCGCTCTCTCCCGCGGAATCAACGTTCGGCCGCCGAATCGCCGCCCCCCGGGGGCGACCGCCGCGGGTCGGCGGCGGGCGCGAGGCGTTGCTCGACGCGGCGCTGACCTTGTTCGCCGAGCGCGGCTACCACGGCGCGTCGATCCCCGAGATCGCCGCCGCCGCCGGCATGGCGCCCGCGTCGATCTACCGGCACGTCGCCAGCAAGGACGCGCTGGTCAACCTGGTGTTCCGGCAGGCCAAGGGCGCGCTCGGCGCGGCGCTCGTCGAGGGCGTGCCGGCGCAGGGGCCGCTGCGCACGCGCTTCGACGCGCTCTGGGCCGCGCTCGATCGGTTCGCCCGCACCGAGCCGCGGGCGTTCGCGTTCCTCGAGCTGCACCACCACGGCGACTACCTCGACGCCGAGTCGCGCGCGGTCGAGCTGCGCGTGCTCGCGCCGATCGCCGCGGTCGTGACCCAGGGCCTCGCCGCCGGCGCGCTGCGCGGTCGCTCGGCGCCGGCGCTGATCATCACGGTGTGGGGCGCGTTCGTCGGGATGGTGCGCGCCACCCGCGCCGGCTACGTCCCGTTCACCGCCGCCCTGTCCCGGGAGGTCGCCGCCAGCGCGTGGGCCGCGATCGCCGCGCCCGCCACCTCGCACGCTCGCAAGGACTCACCATGACCGTCACCGTCGCCCCGTCCTCGTCCTCGTCCCCGTCGTCCACCGCCGCCGCGCCGCGCCCGACCAGCCTCGACGCGCTGGCCGCGCTCGACGTCGCCGCGCTCGACGCGGTCTACCGCGCCGGCACCGTGCCGGCGTCGCTGACCGCCCTCGACGGCGACCCCACCTGCCGGATGCTGGCGATCCGCGGGCTCGATCGCGGCGCCCGCGGCCAGGCCGTCCGCGCGCTGGCCGCGGCCCGCCGGTTCCCCTGGGCGGGCAAGAGCTTCGCGGCCGAGGACGACGGCCACGGCCGCGGCATCAACCGGGTCCGGCTCGGCGACGGCAAGCGCTGGTTCCCGTTCGAGACCCGCTTCGAGGCGTCGGCCATCGACGGCCGCCCGTGCATCTTCCTCGACTACGATCAGGCCCCCAACCCGCGGCCGATCCGGATGATCCGCGACGAGCTGCGCGAGGTCGCGCCCGGCCTGTTCCTCGGCCCGGCGATGCTCGACGACGGCCGCCGCCCGGCCCGGCTGGTGCTGTGGTTCGCCTGCGACGCGCGCGGCGCCCGGGCCTGACCTCGACGATCACGCGGTCTGGCGGCGCCGCGCGCCGCGCGTGACCTTGGCCAGCACGCCCAGCCGCGCGAAGTCGACGTCGTGGTGGCGGGCTGGTCCATGACGCCACGCGAGCGCGGGCCGCGGGATCCGATCGTGAAGTTACCCTGCGCGCCCGCCGGCGCCGCGGATGCGGCGTAGCATCGCCGGCATGAACCTCTACGACGCCACCGTCCCGATCTTCACCAAGTTCTTGACCAACCTCGATGGCTGGCTCGAGCGGGCCACGGCCCTGGCCGCCGCCAAGAAGTTCGAGCCCGAGCGCTTCGTCGAGGCCCGCCTGGCGCTCGATCAGTACGCGCTGCGCCAGCAGGTCCAGGCCGCGTGCGATCAGGCCAAGTACACGGTCGCCAAGCTGACCGGCAAGGAGCCGCCGGCGCACCCCGACACCGAGCGCACGATGGCCGAGGTGCGCGCACGCATCCAGACCTGCCTGGCCTACCTGGCGACGTTCACCCCCGACGACTTCGTCGGCGCCGAGGAGCGCCGCTGCGCCCACGACTGGATGGGCGGCAAGGGCATGCGCGGCGGCGACTACCTCGATCACATGGCGCTGCCGAACTTCCACTTCCACCTGACCACCGCCTACTCGATCCTCCGCCACAACGGCGTCGAGCTGGGCAAGATCGTGTTCATCGGCCACCTGCCGCTGAGCTGATCTTCCCGGGCGGCCTGTCGCCAGGCGAGGCGCCCGGCGCGTCGACCCGTGCTCGACCGAGCTGGCGACGCGAGCGGATCGCCCGGCCCCGGCTCAGAGCCCCAGGACCAGCCCGATCCGGAACCCGACGAACGGGTAGAGCGCGGCGCCGCCGCCGTCGTCGGCGTCGATCACGCTGCCGCCGGCGTCGAGCACCATCTGGCCGCCGACGTGGGGCGAGAAGAACTTGATCGCCTCGACCCGGACGAAGGCGTCGACCGCGTCGCCGTCGACGCAGAAGAACACGCACGACGAGAAGGTCTTGACGCCGACGCCGCCGCCGACGCGGAGCTGGCCGACGCCGGCGACGCCGCGCCACAGCGAGCTGGACCGCTGGGTCCAGTCGGCGACGCCGTGGGTGTACGCGACCGCGCCGCCGACCGTGCCCCACAGCTCGGTCGGGCCCATCCAGCCCTCGATCGCCAGGCCCGGGATCGGATAGACCGCGGCGCCGACGGCGAAGAAGTCTGACGACGTCATGCCACCCTCGAGCGCGGCGACGCGGCGCGCGCGGCGGACCGGGCCCGGCGCCGCCGCGGCGGTGGCCGGCGGCGCCGTCACGGGCGGGCGGGTCGCGGTGACCCGCGCGGCCAGGTTGGCGACCACCGGCGTCAGCGTCGCGACCGCGGCCTCGCGATCGGCCGGCACCGGCGCCAGCCGCGACGACGCGGCCGGCTGACCGGTCGCCTGATCGATCAGCGTGATCTGCAGCGCGTCGCCGACGGCGGTGAGGTCGAGGGTCACGCCCAGGCGCGCCAGGAGGATGCCGTCGGCGGCGAGCTCGTCGGTGACCCGCTGCTCGAGGAAGGCCTCCCGGGACTCGGCCGCGGCCGGCGGCGCGGGCTGGGCGGCGGCGAGGGACCAGGCGCCCACGAGGCACGCCAGGCACGACACGAGGACGACAGACTTCATGGTGGGTGAGTGGCACGGGGCCGGCCGCGCTCGTCAAATTTTGTCACGGGACCGCTCGATCCCGCGGCGCGCGTGCGCCATACACCGCGGGCATGGCGCCGGTGTCGGCCGAACAGCTCGCGGACCTCGCGCGCCGAGCGCAAGCCGGCGACGCGGTCGCGACCGGCGAGCTCCTGCGCGCGCTGTACGCGGTCGTCCGCAAGCAGATCCACTTCATCCTGGGCAGCGGCCCCGCCGTCGACGACGCGGTCCAGGACACGATGATCGCGCTGCACCGCGGCCTGCCCGGGTTCCGCGGCGAGGCCAGCCCGCGCACCTGGGCGATCGCGATCGCGATGCGCACCGCGCGGCGCCAGCGTCGCCGCGAGGCCCGCCACCCCCACGGCGGCGACGACGTCGAGGTCGCGACCTTCGACGTCGATCAGGCCGGCGCCGCCGAGCTGGCGGTGATGCGCCGCGCGCTCGCGACCCTCGATCTCAAGAAGCGTGAGGCGTTCGTGGTGATGGGCATCCTCGAGCTGACGGCCGAGGAGGCCGGCCGCGCGCTCGGCACGTTCGCCAACACCGCCGCCAGCCGCTACCGCCACGCGCGCGCCGAGCTCGAGGCCTACCTGGCCCGTCGCGGTGACGAATCTTTGACGACCGCGCCCACCGCGCGGCCACCAACCAGGGAGACCCCATGAGCGCTGGGCCTGGCCTCGACGACCTGCTGGCGCGCGCGCGCGCGGCCGAGGTGCGCCCGGAGCTCGCGGCGGCCGCGGTCGCTGACGCCGCGCGCGCGGTCCGGGTGGCCGCCCCACCGCGGCGGTGGCGGTGGCCGCTCGTGGCCGGTGGCCTGGCGGTCGCGGCGGCGGTGCTGGTGCTGCTCGTGCGCCCGCGGCCCGGCGGCCCGACGGCGGCGACCGTCTTGACGATCGGCGATCGCGTCGCGATCGCGGTCGAGCCCGGCGGTCGCTACGGGGTCGTCGCGGCCGACGCCGACCGCACGATCATCGCGATCGAGCGCGGCACGGTCACCGCCCGGCTGTGGCCCGGCGCGCGCCGCTACCACCTGGCGCTGCGCGGCGCCGACGTCGTCGCGACCGCGACCGGCACGATCTACACGCTCGCGGTCGACGATCGCGGCGCGGTGGTCCGGGTCCACGCCGGCACGGTCGCGGTGGTCGAGCCCGGCGGGACCCACGCGATCAGGGCCGGCGCGTGGTGGCCCGCCGACGCCGCGGGCCGCGACCTCGGCACCGCCGCGGCCGCGC
Source organism: Myxococcales bacterium (assembly GCA_016717005.1). Classification (NCBI taxonomy): domain Bacteria; kingdom Pseudomonadati; phylum Myxococcota; class Myxococcia; order Myxococcales; species Myxococcales bacterium. The sequence goes on from JADJUF010000049.1 coordinate 66,380, forward strand.
GCCTGCTCGCGCTCGCGGCGCCGACCCACCCGCCGACCGCGGTCCCCGCGCCGCTGGCGCCCGTCGCCGTCGACGCCGGGGTCACGCCCGACACGCCCGACGCCGCCGGCGCGCCCGACGCCGCCGCGCCGCGCGGCCTGGCGCCGCCACCCGTCGACGCCGGCCTGACGCCGCGCGATCCCGCCGGCGCGATCACCGACGCCGGCCCGGCCGTCGCGCCGGCCGACGCCGCGGCGCCGGCGATGGTCGAGCGCTGGCGCCAGGCCCGCTTGCTGCGCGCCCAGGGCCAGCCCCACGCCGCCGCGGCCGCGTGCCTCGCGATCGCCGCCGCTGGCGATCCGACCTGGGCGCCGATCGCGCTGGTCGAGGCGATCCGGATCAACCTCGACGCGCTGGCGGCGCCCGAGGCCGCGCTGGCGCTCGCCGATCGCATGCTCGCGACCTGGCCCGCCCACTCGCTGGTGGACGACACGCGCCAGCTCCGGTGCCGAGCGCTCCGTCAGCTCGGCCGCGGCGCCGAGTGCGCGCCCTGACCGTCGCCGGCGCTCAGGCGATCGTCGCCTCGGGCAGCGTCGCCGGCGCCGCGGCCGCGGCCTGCCGGGCCCGCACCCGGCGCTCGACCGGCCACATCAGGATCGGCATGCACACCGCGAAGCCGATCGACGCGAACACGACCACGTCGATGTGCAGCAGGTGCTGATCGGGCGCGCTGCGGACGATCTGCGACGCCGAGATCGCGCCGGCCGACGACGCCAGGTGCTGCACCGCCGACTGCAGCGACATGTACTGCGCGCGCTCGTGCGGCGCCGGCAGCTTCGACGACAGCGCCGACAGCGGCACGCCCCGCAGCGACGCGGTGCACATGAACAGCGCGAACACGACCACCACCGGCACGATCGGCGCCGCCGGGAGGAACCCGACCATGAGCGCGACCGACACCAGCACCGTGCCCAGGATCGCCACCGGGGTCGAGCCGATCTTGTCGACGGTCGGCCCGGTGATGCGCACGACGACGAAGCTGGCGACGCCGCCGACCAGGTACAGGATCTTGATCTCGGCGTCGGGCACGTGGTGGTTGTTCTGCAGGAACGACCGCACGTACGGCACGACCATGAACACCGACCAGGTCATGGCCGCGGCCGCGCCCAGGGTCATCAGCATCTCGGGCCGGCGCAAGAGCGCCATCGTGGGCGTGCGGGCCGGGCGCGGACCGTCGAGGTGCCGGCGCATCGGCGGCAGCGTCCGCGCCACGAAGATCGTGACGCCCAGGCCGATGGCCGCCAGCGCGAAGAACGGCGTCCGCCACGAGCCGAGCTCGGCCGCGTACAGCCCGGCCGGCACGCCGACGACCGACGCCACCGAGAACGCCGCCATGACGACGCTCATGGCCGCGCCGCGCCGCGCCGCGGGCACCACGTCGGCGACGATCGCCATCGACAGCGACGTCGCCGGCCCGCCGAACATGCCCGCCAGGATCCGCGCCGCCATCATGCTGTGGAGATCGCGCGCGAAGCCGCCGGCCGCGGTCGCGGTGACCAGCCCCAGCATCGCGCACGTCAGCGCGAGCCGCCGATCGAACCGATCGAGGAAGCGGGCGGCGATCACGCCGGCGATCGCGGCCGCGAGCGTGTAGCTGCCGCCGATCAGCCCCAGCCGCGACTCGTCGATCGCCAGCGCCCGGGCGAAGTCGCGCCCGAGCGGCATGACCATCACGAAGTCGAGCACGTTGACGAGCTGGACCATCGCGACCAGCCAGACCACGCGCCGCTCGAGGCCGGTGGCCGGCGGCGCGGAGGGAGACGACATCGGCCCATCATGACCGAGGCCGCCGCCGGCGGCTAGCGCGCCACCGCGAACGGACTGTCCCGGCGGTCAGGCGTCGCTGGGATCGGGCTCGCCCGCGGCCGGCAGCGTGTAGCCGGCGACGTGCGGGTCGCTCAGGTAGACGTCGGTCAGGCGCTTCTTCTTGGGCCAGAACGGCAACAGCCGCAGCGGCGTGGCCAGCAGGCCCAGCAGGCCGCCCAGCGCCTTGCCGCCGTAGGCCTCGGCCACCAGGGCGAACCGCTTGAGCGCGCCCAGCTCGGCCAGGGGCCGGTCGAGCACGCCGATCCGGCGCAGCCGGGTCTCGGCGCACCGGTTCGACAGCGCCAGGAACTCGGGCAGCTGGCGCATGACCGGGTGCGGCTCGCCGGTGCCGGTCTGGTTGAGGCGCTTGTCCATGTAGCCGGCCAGCTTGCGCACGCCCCACATCGACACCAGCGACAGGCCCAGCAGGCGTCGCCGCAGCCAGGCCTTGCCGGCGATGGCCTTCGCGGTCTCGCGCTCGCCGAACTCGACGTGGCGCTCCTCCTGCTTGACCGCGCGCCGCAGGATGTCGACCGACGGCTTGTGATCGAGCGAGTCGATCACCGCGTAGAACGCCATCAGCACGAAGCCCTCGCCCTGGGCCATCTCGAGCGCGACGTGCTCGGCCCACGAGCCGCCCATCATCCCCGTCGACAGGAACCGCACCGCCCAGTGGGCCTTGGCCGGCGCGACGCCGAGCATCGTCATGATGCGCAGGAAGTTGTCGACGTGCTGCATCTCCTCGAGCGACTGCCGGGCCAGGAACTTGGCCGCCTGCACGTCGGGCGCGTCGTACAGCCAGTGCCCGACCTGGATGCCGGTCATCTCGCCGTAGAGGAACTGGTTCATCATCCAGCCGAGCAGCTCGCGGTCCTTGACCGGATCGAACTGGGCGCCCTGGAAGTCGAACGACATCTCCTCGCGCGTGAGCAACATGCCCGGAGGGTACCGCAGGTCGGACCAGCGAGCACCCGGGGCCTCACATCCGCGCGAACACCTCGCGGGCGGCGGCCGTGGCCGCGCGGGTGACCGCGGCGACGTCGAGCGTCAAGAGGGTCCGGTCGCGCACCACCAGCGCGCCGTCGACCGCGACGTGGCGGACGTCCGTGCTGCGGGCGGCGTAGACCACGGCCGACAGCGGGTGCTCGGCCGGGACCACGTGGGGCCCGGTCAGGTCGACCGCGATCACGTCGCCGCGGCGGCCGACCGTGAGCGCGCCGATCTGATCGCCGAGGCCGAGCGCCGCGCGGCGCCGCCGCGGGTCGCGATCGCCAGCGCCTGGCTGGCCGGCATCGCCTTGGGCCCGCACCGCGGCTTGTGCACGAGCGCCGCCAGGCGCAGCTCGAGGAAGCCGTCGAGGTTGTTGTTGCAGGGCGCGCCGTCGGCGCCGAGCGCCACGTGGACGCCGCGATCGATCAGCTCGGGGATCGCGGCGACGCCCGACGCCAGCTTGAGGTTGGAGCTGGGGCAGTGCAGCACGTGGGCGCCGCTCTCGCGCAGGAGCTCGAGCTCGTGCTCGTCGAGGTGGATGCAGTGGGCGATGCCCGTGCGCGGGCCCAGCACGCCCAGGTCAGCCAGGGCCTCGAGGTTGCGCTTGCCGAACCGCGCCGCCACCGCCGCGATCTCGCCGCGGTTCTCGCTGGCGTGGGTGTGGATCCCGAGCCCGCGAGCGCCGGCGCGACGGCCGACCTCGCGCAGCAGCTCGTCGGTGCACGACAGCACGAACCGCGGCGCGTAGGCGTACCGCAGCCGGCCGCCGGCGGCGCCGTGCCAGCGCTCGACCAGCGCCTCGGACGCGTCGAGCGACGCCTGCGTCGACTCGCGCAGCCCGGGCGGGATCGCCGGGTCGGGCGCGTCCATCATGGCCTTGCCGATGGTGGCGCGCAGGCCGGTGCGCTCGGCGGCCGCGAACACCGCGTCGGTGTGATGGACCGTGGCCATGTCCAGGATCGCGGTGGTGCCGCCCAGGAGCAGCTCGGCCATCGCCAGCTCGGCCGCGGCGGTGAGCGCGGCGTGATCGAGCGCGCCCTCGTACGGCCACACCACCTGGTGCAGCCAGTCGAGCAGCTCGAGGTCGTCGGCCCGGCCCCGGGCCAGGGTCTGGCAGGTGTGGACGTGGGCCTGGACCAGGCCCGGCATGACCACGCAGCCGCTGGCGTCGACGATCTGGTAGTCGGACGTGCTCGGGGTGTAGGCCCCGCCGACCGCGACGATCACGCCGTCCTTGATCGCCAGGTCGCCGGCGACGATCCGGTGGTCGTCGTCGACCGTCACGATCGTGCCCCCGCGGAAGATCAGCTCGGCCATCGCCGCCACGTTACCGCCAGCGCACGATCGCCGCCACTGGTGGGCCGCGCCGCGCGGCCGCGGTGTCACCGCGGGGCGGTGTTGCCCACGACCGCCCGACCGGCGTAGCCTCGGCGGATGCCTCGCCCGTGGTCTGCCCGCGTCGTCGCCCTCGTGGCCCTGTCCTTGCTGGGCGCGTGCGCGTTCGACCCTCGCGCGACGTCCGGGATGCCCGACGCCGCCGACGCCGCCGATCCCGACGGCGGGCCGATCGACGCCGTCGACGCCCTGCCCGTCGACGCGTGCGTGCCGCGGGCCGGCGGCGAGCTGTGCAACGGCCTCGACGACGACTGCGACGGCTTCGTCGACGAGGCGTTCGCGACCCTCGGCACCGCCTGCGACGGCCCCGACACCGACCTGTGCCTCGACGACCTGGTCCACTGCGCCGCCAGCGGCACGACCACCGAGTGCGGCGACGCGACCGCCGACGACGACGTCGAGCTCTGCAACGGCGCCGACGACGACTGCGACCTGGCGACCGACGAGGGCTTCCCCGGCCTCGGCGTGGCGTGCGACGGCGCCGACGCCGACCTCTGCGCCGAGGGCATGGTCGTGTGCACGAGCGACGGCCTCGGCGTGGTCTGCTCCGACGCCACCGCGGACTCGCTCGAGACCTGCAACGGCGCCGACGACGACTGCGACCTCGCCACCGACGAGGGCTTCGCGCTCGGCACCGCCTGCGACGGCACCGACGGCGACGCCTGCCTCGAGGGCGTGGTCGAGTGCGACCCGAGCACCGGCGGCGCCCGCTGCACCGACACCACCGGCACGATCGTCGAGCTGTGCAACAACGTCGACGACGACTGTGACATCGCGATCGACGAGACGTTCGATCTCACCTCGGACGTCATGAACTGCGGCCTGTGCGGGCGCACCTGCTCCAACTCGTTCGGCACCACGGCGTGCATGGCGTCGACCTGCGCGCCGACGTGCGCCGCCGGGGCCAACGACTGCGACGGCAACCCGGTCACCGGCTGCGAGCTGCGCGACACCAACCCGGCGTGCGCCGGCGCCACCGCGCTCGGCTTCGTCAACGGCGACAGCGCCAGCACCGCGCTCACCGCCACCGGCTACGGCGAGGCGTTCTACACGGTGTCGGTGCGCGAGGTCGTGGCCGGCAACAACGACGTGCGCGCGCAGGTCACGCTGACCAGCCCGCCCGGCACGAACTTCGATCTCGACGTGACCTGCCTGGCCTGCGGCGGCACGACCCAGTCGTCGAACAACCTCACCGGCGACGACGTGGTCGGCGTCCGCCGCCCCGACACCTCGGGCATGGGCGACACCTACACGGTCGTCATCGGCGTGCGCTGGACCAGCTCGAGCGCGTGCGGCTCGTGGAGCCTGACGGTCGCGGGGGGGGGGGGCGCGCGGCGGGGGCGGGGGGGGGGGCGGCCCCCCCCGCCCCGCGGTCCCGGGCCGGCGCGGGGGGGGGCGGCCCGCCGGCGCGCGCGGGCGGCGGGGGCCGCCCGGGGGGGGGCCCGGGGGGGGGGGGGCGGGGGGGGGGCCCCCGCCGGGGTTGGGGGGGGCGGGCGGGCCGGCGCGCGCGGGGGGGGGGGCGGGGGGGGGGGGCGGGCCGGACCGGGTCGACCGGCCACGACCTGCAGTGCAACTGACGCCGGCGGCGCCCGCCGCCGGGGACGGAACCGCGGGCGATCGCGAAACATCCGTCGCCAGCGGCCGGACGGTTGGCGTACAGTGGATGGGATGAGTGACGGACGGTGCTCGCGATGAAGACCATCCCGCTCGCCGAGGCCGCCGACCGCGCCGCCGAGATCGCTCGCGTGGTCGCGGACGGTGGGCTCGCGTGCTTCCCGGTGCGGGGCGCGTACCGCATCGCCGCCGACGCCCGGTCCGAGGCCGCGGTCCAGCGCCTGATGCAGAGCAAGCGCCGGGCGAAGAACCACCCGACCTTGGTGATGGTCGCGGACCTCGCCAGCGCCCGCGGCGTCGTCGACGGCACGGCGTGGCAGACCACCCGACAGCTGGCCGCGCGCCTGTGGCCGGGGCCGCTGACGCTGGTGCTGCCGCCGAGCGACGAGCTGCCGGCCAAGGTCCGCAAGGTCCTGACCCGCGCGACCGGCACGCTCGGCGTGCGCGTCCCCGACGACGTCCTCGCGACCAACATCATGCGGGCGTTCGGCGGCGCGCTGCTGCTGTCGAGCGCCAACATCGAGCAGAAGCCGGGCGCCAGCTCGGCGGCGACCGTGAAGCAGCGGTTCGTCCACGCGGTCGACGTCTGGGTCGACGCGGGCGACGTGACGCCGGCGCCGCGCTCGACGATCGTCGCGGTCCGGGACGGCGCCTGGGAGCTGGTGCGCGACGGCGCCATCTCCCGCGCCGACATCGAGCAGGCCGCCGCGTAGCCAGCGGCTGGCCGGCCGGGCTGCGGGCACGGCGCCAGGGCCGGCCGCGGCCCGTCGTACCTTCGGGGGCGCCCGGTTCGGGCCGCCCACCTCGATCACGACGGCGCCTTGGGACGCGGGATCCGATAGAGCCGCAGCTTGGTGACCAGCGTCGCGCGCGACACGCCCAGGCGCTGCGCCGCCTTGGTCTGGTTGCCCGCGCACGCCTCGAGCGCGGCGACGATCCGCTCGCGCTCGCTGGCCTCGGCCGCGGTCATCGGGCCCGGGCCGACCGCGACCGGCGACGCCACCGCCGCCGGCGGCGCGGCCGCGCTGACGGTGTCGAACAGCACGTGGACCGCGCCGATCGGCCCGCCCTGCGCCAGCAGCGCCGCGCGGTCGATCGCGTTCTTGAGCTCGCGGACGTTGCCGGGCCAGTCATGCGCCGCCAGGCGGGCCAGCGCCGCGGGCGTCAGCGCGTCGGCGCGGCCGGTGGCCTCGAGCGCGAACCGCGCCGCGAGCTCGGCCACGCGGTGGGGCCGCTCGCGCAGCGGCGACACCATCAGCGTGATCCCGGCGAGCCGGTAGAACAGGTCGCGGCGGAACGTGCCGGCCACGCTGGCCGCCGCCAGGTCGCGGTGGGTCGCCGCGACGAACCGCACGTCGATCGGCTGCGGGCGCACCGATCCGACCCGCAGCACCTCGCGGTTCTCGATCGCGCGCAGGAGCTTGGCCTGGAGCTCGATCGGCATCTCGCCGATCTCGTCGAACATCACCGTGCCGCCGGCCGCGGCCTCGAGCAGGCCGGCCTTGGCCGTCGCCGCGCCGGTGAACGAGCCGCGCTCGTGTCCGAACAGCTCGCTCTCGAGCAGCGCCGGGGCCAGCGCGGCGCAGTTGACCGCGAGCATGGGGCCGGTGCGCCCCGACAGCCGGTGCAGGGCCCGGGTCAGGACCTCCTTGCCGGCGCCGGTCTCGCCGGTGATCACGATGTTCACCGGGCTCTGGGCGACGGCGCGCACCAGCGCCGGCGGGCTGGTCAAGGTCGGGTCGTCGATCGCGATGCTCGAGCCGCCGATCGCCGCGCGCACCACCGACACCGCGCGCGGCACGATCACGAGCGTGAACGGCCCCACCGTGAAGCCCTCGCCGGGCACCACCGCCGTCGTCGCGTCGACCGGGACCGCCTCGCCGCGGACCTGGGTGCCGTTGCGGCTGCCGAGATCGGTCACGGCCCAGCCGCCGTCGACCCGGACCTGCGCGTGCCGCCGCGACACCCGCTCGTGGTCGAGCACGAGCTGGCAGCTCGGGTCGCGGCCGATCACGACCTCGCCGCGCGCGGGCAGCGACACCGCCAGCACCACGCCGGCCCCGGAGGCCAGCAGCGCCCAGCCGCCTTCGTCACCGCCGAGATCGTCGACGCCCGTGACCGTGGTCTCCACGGCGCGAGCATACGCGATCGCCGTGGGCCTCGCGGCGCCGCGGCGCACCGACCGCCGGGCGCACGCCGTCGCGGCGCCGGCCGCCGGCGGTGAGCAACGACCGCGCGATCCGCGGGGTCGCAGGCCGGTGCGTGAGCAAGCGTTGCTCACCAGGGGCGCGCCGGCGCTCGAAGTTCGCGGCGCCGCGACGGTCGGGGCGTGGCCTCGAAGGTGCAAAGCACCTCGCCCATGACGCACCATCGTACGCTCGGCACCGTCGTCACCCTCGCGCTCACCCTCGCCGCCGCGACCGCGGTCGCGGACGAGTACCTCGAGTTCACGCAGGCGGACGTGGACAAGGCGATCAAGGCCAAGGACGTCGGGACCCTGACGAACTACTGCCTGCACAACGCCAACCTCGACGGCGCCTGGAAGAGCGCGTGCCACGCGGTCCTGGCCGACTATGAGGCCAAGGGTGACGCCGAGACGCTGATGCGCATCTGCAACGGCAACATCAAGGCCTGGCACACCGACTACTACCAGCCCGCGTGCGAGGTGGGCACGCGCCTCAAGGCCGGCGCCTACAAGAAGGCCCTGGCCGACTGCGGCAAGCTCAAGGAGACGTGGGCCACGTACCAGCAGGGCCTGGCCCGCGCCGACGAGGATCAGCTGTTCTTCGCCGTCGGGCTCCGGGCCGCCGAGTGCAAGGCCTGGGACTTCGTCTGGACCGACCTGGTCCACCAGGGCGAGCGCGGCCCGGCGCTGCTCGGCAAGCTGGCCGCCGCCGGCGTCGCGGTCGACGCCGAGCTGATGACCTACCTCGCGGCCAACAAGGATCACCCGTTCGACTTCGAGTACGGCGAGTTCGCGGCCGAGCACGCGCTGACCTGGATGCGCGAGGCCGGCAAGGTCGGCGCGTGCGCGCGGTTCGTGCCCTACGCCAAGAAGGCCAGCGCGGCGACGCTCAGCACCTGGCTCGCGTTCTTCGCCGACACCGAGTGCAGGGCCGCCCTGCCGCTGGTGCTGCCGCGCCTGAAGTCCAAGATCGCCGCCCAGCGCCGCCAGGCCTGCGCGATCATCGGCGTGCTCGGCGGCAAGAAGGACATCGCCAAGCTGAAGGTCCTGGCCAAGCGCGACCCCGAGTACAAGATCGAGCGCGGCAACGTGAAGACCTACTGGGTGCGCGAGGCCTGCGACGCCGCGATCGGCCAGATCGAGCTGCAGTAACGCGCGCTACCGCGTCGCGTCGACCAGCGACCGCAGGATCAGCACCTCGGGGTGCTCGGGCCCGCGACCGTCCACCAGGATCGCCAGGGCGCGCTCGAAGGCCGCGTGCGCGGCGGCGCGGTGGCCGGTCGCCTGCGCGATGCGACCGGTGACCTCGTGGACCTTGGCCATCATGTACGAGTCCGCGCCCGCGACGCGCGCGATCGCCTCGGCCCGGGCGACGGCGGCGCGGGCCTGGGCGTAGCGTCGGTCCCGGATCATCAGGTTGGCCAGCGCCAGCTCCATCGAGTCGCCCGGCGGGAAGGCCCCGATGCGCCGCTGGTTCGCGAGCGCGTCCACCAGCGTCGCCTCGGCGGCGCGCCAGGCGCCCTGCGCGGTCTGGACGTTGGCCAGCATGCGCGCGGCCTCGATGGTCTTCTGGTGGCCAGGCCCGAGCACCCGCTGGGCGATCTCGAGCGCGCGCCGGATGTGGCGATCGGCGAGCGCGACCTCGCCGAGATCGTTGCACACGCGCGCCAGGTCGGTGAGCGTCACGACCAGCACGACCGAGTCGGGGCCGCTGGTCTCCTCCTTCAGCGCCAGCGCGCGCTCGAAGTGCGCGCGGGCGGCGGGCCAGTCGCCGGCCCGGTACTCGACCTGGCCGGCGGTGGTCCAGACCACCGCCAGGTGGCGATAGCGCGGGCCGTAGTTGCGCTCGAGCACCGCGGCCGCGCGCGCGAGGTACGCGCGCGCCGCGTCGGGGTCGTCGAGCTGGCTGGCGATCGACCCGAGCCGGTTGAGCTTGCGCGCGAACTCGACGTTCTCACCGAACTCTTGCTCGTGCAGGGCCAGCGCCTCCTCGTAGCGGGCGCGCGCCCCGGCGTGGTCCGACTGCTTGGCGGCGAGATCGCCGAGCGTGCCGAGCAGATCGGCGCGGAGGCGCACGGTGTTGCCGGCGCGCAGGACCGCGGCCTCGACCACCGCCACCATCTGCGCGGCCGCCGCCGGCTGCTCGAGCCGAGCGACCAGCGTGTCGAGCACGAGCAGCCACGCCCGCGCCGCGATGCGATCATCGCTGGCCTCGGCGGCGAGCTTGGCGACGTCCTCGAACTCCGCGACCGCGCCGTCGAGCCTGCCGGTCGCGACGTGCATCACCGCGAGCGTGAGCCGGGCCTCGGCCGCGAGCGACTTGCGCCCGGTCGCCTCGGCCCGCGGCACCACCGCGACGGCCGCGGCCAGCGCCTCGGGCACGTGTCCAGCCGTGCGGGTGACCTCGATCTGGCCGAGGATCGCCGACACCGCCTCGATCTCGGCCCGCGCCGCGGGCTCGGTCGGCAGCGGCGCGCTCGTCGCCAGGCGGGTCAGATCGGCGCACTCGTCGATCGCCGGCAACCCGTCGACCAGCGGCGCCGGATCGCTGGCGGTCGCGAGCTCGCCGAGCGTCGCCTCGAGGCTGACCCGGGCTCGGTCGAGGCACAGCTCGCGCAGCTCGAGCAACGCGAGCGGCTGGGTCCGGCGCACGTGGGTGTCGGCGCACGCGGTCGCGCGCTCGGTCCGCCAGGCGGTCATCCAGGCGTCGAGCCGCGTCAGCGCGAGGTCGCCGGGCCGCGGCGCCAGGGCGGCGCGCAGCCGCGCGGCCACCGCGAGCCCGTCGGTCTCCTGCAGGCACGGCGCCACCTCGGCGGCGTGGGTCCGCGCCCCGCGCCACGACGCGAGCGCGACGCCGGCGCCCAGGAGCGTGACCCCGGCGAACGTGATCGCGACGATCCGCCGGCGGGTCCGCTGAGGATCGCGCGCGAGCGCGGCCAAGAGCGCCGACATCGTCGGCCACCGCGCGCGGGCGTCGTGCGCCAGCGCGCGCCGGAGCGCCGCCTCGACGTGCCCTGGCATCGGCCGCGCTGGGGCGCCGAGCGGCTGCGCCTGCGCGGCGCGCAGCTCGTCGCTGGTGCCGCCGTCGAACGGTCGCGCGCCGGTCAGCGCCTCCCACAGCGCGACCGCGAACGCGAACTGATCGGCGGCGGCGCCGACCGGCTCACCGCGGTGCTGCTCGGGCGCCATGTACGCGGGCGTGCCCATCACCGCGCCGGTCCGGGTCAAGGTCGCCGTCGTCGTCGCCGGTCCGTCGTCGTCGTCGGGCGCGCCGTCGGTCGACCACGGCACCGGCCCCTGCACCAGGCCGAAGTCGGCGACCCGGACCCGGCCGTCGGCGCCGATCAGCACGTTGTCGGGCTTGAAGTCGCGGTGCACCAGCCCGGCGGCGTGGGCCGCGGCCAGCCCGCGCCCGGCGCCGAGGTAGAGCGCCACGATCTCGCGCCAGGTGCGCGGCTGGCTGGCCAGCCACGAGCGGGCCGTGCCGCCGTCGACGTACTCCATCGCGACGAACGGGTGGCCCTCGTACGTGTCGATCTGATAGACGGTGACGACGTTGGCGTGGCCGAGCTGCGCGATCGCCGACGCCTCGCGGATCAGCCGCTCACCGCCCGGCCCGGCCGCGCCGGCCGCGTGCAGCTTGATCGCGACGTCGCGCCCGAGCCGCTGATCCCGCGCGAGGTAGACCACGCCCATGCCGCCGGCGCCGAGCGTGCGGACGATCCGGTAGCTGTCGGCGAGGAGCTGCCCCGGGACCAGCGCGACCGGCGGCGGCCGCCGCCCCATCCCGAGCACCGCCCGCACCAGCGCGTCGCCGGCGGTGCTGGCCGCGTCGCCTTCGTCGCCATCGGTGGGCGCGTCGCTGAGCGCGGGCTCGGGTGGCGGCTCGGCCATCGGCGCCATCCTACCCCGGGTTGACGCGCGTCACGGCATCAGCTGATGGGCCTCGGCGAGCGCGCGCAGCTGGGCCTTGAGGCGCTCGTAGCGCTTCCGCAGCGCCGCGACCTCCCGCACCGACGGCGGCGCGGCGGCGGCGTCGCCGGCGAGCACGCGGGCGATGTCGGCCCAGGCCATGCCGCCGTCGAGCCGCAGCCCCAGCAGCAGCTGATCGTCGGGCTCGAGCGTGTCGCGCAGGGCCGCGAAGCCGTCCTTGACGTCGGTGCGCAGGTGGACCGCGGTGGTGGTGCGGACCTGGGCGACCAGCGCCGAGAGCTCGGGCACGTCGGACAGCGGCACCTGCCGGCGCTGGCGCTCGCGGTCCCGGGTCCAGCGGTGGAAGCCGTGGCGGGTGATCGTGTAGGCCCAGACCCGGAGCGAGCTGTCCCAGCGGAAGGCCGGCAGCCCGCGCCACAGGCTCTCGCACACCCGCGCGAAGATCTCGCTGGCGGCGTCGGCGTCGCGCGCGAGCCCGACCAGGAACCCGTACAGCTCGGGACCGTAGGCGCGGATCGCCGAGGTCGCGACCGCGTGGAGATCGCCGGCGTCGTGCGAGCGCCGCAGCTCGGCCTCGAGTACCTCGCGCTCGGCGGCGTCCATGCCTGGCGACCGTAGCACCCAATCGCGGGCCCCGGCCGGGGCCCGCGCTCGAGGTCGCCGCGGCGACCCGCCTGGCGATCGGCGCTCGCCGATCAGCGGTCGGCGGAGGGCGCGGCCGGCGCCACCGCCGCGGCCGGGGCGATCGCCGCGCACAGCGGGCACGCCCGCACGCCGTGGGGCACGTCGACGCGGTGGAGATCGAGCACCGCCCGCGAGATCTGGGCGAGCTCGCGCCGGACCGCGCGCCGCTCGCCGGCGACCCGCGCGATGGTCATGCGATCGTAGGCGGTGGTCTGGTGGCGCATCCACGCGATCACCGCGGCCTCGGCGCGCTCGGCCACCGGGATGCGCTGGGTCCGCGCGACCGTGCCGCTGCCGACCGGCGTGGCGTGGGCCGCGACCCGCGCCGCGACCACCCGCGCGACCGGGGCCCAGCACGGCGCGAACCGCAGGAACCCGTGGACCTCCTGCTCGAACGTGACGACGTACGCGGCCTGCGCGCGCTCGCGCCGCGCGACGTCGGCCACGCGCTTGCGGGCGTACCCGTCGGTGGCGCGCTCGGTGGCCAGCGCCGCGCGCGCGGCCTCGACGTTGGCGGCCGGCGCCCACAGGCCCTTCGAGAACGCCTTGCGCCCGCGCTGCTCGATCACCGCCCACGACGGCCCGGCCGCCTTCACGCGTCGGGTCAGGCCGGCGTCGCCCGGCGGCAGGCACACCCAGTCGGCCGGCGGCGATCGACGCGCGCCGTCGGGCGCGACGAACACCCGGGGATCCGCGGTCGGTGCCAGGACGAGCGTCTCGATCATCGCCGCGACCGTGCCTCAGGCCGCCGCGGCGCTCAACGGCTGAACGCGCCGACCGCCAGCCCGATCACCGCGGCGCCGATCCCCACACCCCCGGCGAGCCCGCCGCGATCGCGCTCGGCCACGCGCCGGCCGCCGACGCCGACGCCGACGCCGAACGCCCGGCGACGACCGAGGCGACGATCGCCGTGCCGATCGCGGCGTCCGTCAGCGGCGCCGCGGCGCCGGCCCGCGGCGGCGGCGTGAGCTGCGTGCCGGTGAAGCCGGCGGGGATCAGCTCGGCCACGGTCCAGGTCGCGCGCGCGGCGCCGGGGCCGACCGCGGTCACCGTCGTCGCGCTCGGCGTCGGCGCGAACTCGAGCATGGTCTGGCGGCACATGCCGCACGGCGACGCCGGCGGCGCGATGTCGGTGGCGACGACCAGCTCGGCGAAGTCGCGGTGGCCGGCCAGCGCCATCGCGGTCAGCGCGCTGCGCTCGGCGCAGACGCACAGGCCGTACGACGCGTTCTCGACGTTGGCGCCGGTGAACACCGCGCCGTCGCGCGTGCGCAGCGCGCAGCCGACCCGGAACTTCGAGTACGGCGCGTAGGCCTGGGCCTGGGCCGCGCGCGCCAGCGCCACCAGATCCGGCGTCGCGGCGGCGGCCTTGCGGCGCGCGGTCACGCCGCCCCCAGCTCGCCGCGGGTCACGAGCGCCGCGAGGATGCCGTCGAGCAGGCCCTCGAACGTCGCGCGCACCCGGGTGGCGGTCTCGGTGACCTCGTCGTGGGACAGCGCCGCGCCGGTGATGCCGGCGGCCTGGTTGGTGATGCACGAGACGCCGATCACCCGCGCGCCCATGTGCCGGGCGACGATCACCTCGGGCACGGTCGACATGCCGGTGGCGTCGGCGCCGACGATCTGCAGCATCCGCACCTCGGCCGGCGTCTCGTAGCACGGGCCCGGCATCGCCGCGTAGACACCCTCGGCCAGGGTCACGCCCTGCCCGACCGCGACCTCGCGCACCAGCGCGCGCAGCTCGGGCGCGTAGGCCGTGGTCATGTCGGGGAAGCGCGGGCCCAGGCGGTCGTCGTTGGGGCCGCGCAGCGGGTGATCGCGCAGGAAGTCGAGGTGATCGCGGATGAGCATCAGCGTGCCCGGCGCCCAGCTCGGGTTGATCCCGCCGGCGGCGTTGGTCACCACCAGCACGCGCGCGCCCAGCGCGACCAGCACCCGGGCCGGGAACGCGACCTCGGCCGCGCGGTGGCCCTCGTACAGGTGCACGCGGCCCTGCATCGCGACGCAGGTGGCGCCGCCCCGGGTCCCGACCACCAGCCGGCCGGCGTGGCCGTGGACCTTCGACACCGGGAAGCCCGGCAGCTCGCCGTAGTCGATCCGGACCGCGTCGTCGAGCCGGTCGGCGAACCCGCCCAGGCCCGAGCCGAGGATCAGGCCGACCTGCGGCGCGCGGCCGCCGAGGCGCGCGCGCACCACCGCGGCCGCGGCGTGGACGCGCTCGTACAGATCGTCGGGAGCGGAAGCGGTCATGCGGTCTCCTGGAGCGGGCGCGGTCAGCGCAGGATCTCGAGCACGCGCGAGGCCGGCGGCGGCGGCACCGCGTGATCGACGAGCGCGATCGCCGCCAGCACCCGCTGCCGGCACGCGTCGAGCCGCGCGTCGTCGTCGTCGCACCACGCCGTCGCCAGCAGATCGCCGGCGCCGACGCGGTCGCCCGGGCGCACCGCCAGCACCAGGCCGACCGCGGGATCGATCACGTCGTCCTTGGTCCGCCGGCCGGCGCCGAGCACCAGCGCCGCCATGCCGAGCTCGTCGGCGGCCATCGCCTCGATCACGCCGGCCCGGGCCGCGACGATCGGCACCCGCCGGCGCGGCTGCGGCAGCACGCGCTCGGGCGCGTCGCACACCGCCGGGTCGCCGCCCTGGGCCTCGACGACCTTGCGGAACACCGCCAGCGCCGAGCCGTCGTCGAGGGCGCGGCCGATCCGCGCCGCGGCCGCGTCGGGGTCGCGCTCGACCCCGGCCAGCACCAGCATCTCGGCGCCGAGCACGACCGTCAGCTCGCGGGTGTCGGCCGGGCCGCGCCCGCGCAGGCACTCGATCGACTCGGCGATCTCGAGGGCGTTGCCGATGTGCGTGCCGATCGGCGCGTCCATGTCGGTCAGCACGCAGGTGACGAGCTTGCCGGCGCCGCGGGCGATCGCCTGCATGGCCGCGCACAGCGCCTTGGCCCGGGCCACGTCCTTCATGAACGCGCCGGCGCCGACCTTGACGTCGAGCACCAGCCCGTCGATGCCCTCGGCCAGCTTCTTCGACATGATCGACGACGCGATCAAGGGGATCGACTCGACCGTGCCGGTGACGTCGCGCAGCGCGTACAGGCGCTTGTCGGCCGGCGCCACGCGCGCGGTCTGGCCGATCAGGCACACGCCCAGCTCGTCGACGAGCTGCGCGAACCGATCGGTGTCGAGGTCGACGCGGAAGCCGGGGATCGACTCGAGCTTGTCGAGCGTGCCGCCGGTGTGGCCGAGGCCGCGCCCCGACACCATCGGCACCGCCACGCCGCACGCCGCCACCGCCGGCGCCAGCGGGATCGAGATCTTGTCGCCGACGCCGCCGGTCGAGTGCTTGTCGATCTTGGGCCGGGCGATCGCCGACAGGTCGAGCACGTCGCCCGACCGCACCATCGCGTCGGCCCAGGCCGCCAGCTCGCGGTCGTCGAGGCCGCGGAAGAAGATGGCCATGAGCATGGCCGCGACCTGGTAGTCGGGGATCGAGCCGTCGGTGACGCCGGCGATGAAGCCGCGCAGCTCGGCGTCGGCCAACGCGCCGCCGTCGCGCTTGGCGCGGATCAGCTCGACCGGGAGACGGGTGGCCGTGGTCATGGGCGAGCGCCTCGGGAGCGCGGGGGGGGGGGGGGGGGGGGAGAGGGGGGGGAGGGGGGCGTGGGGGTGGTGGGGGGGGGGGGGAGGAGGGGGGGGGGGGGGGGGGGTGGGGCGCCGGCGCGAGGGCGCGACGGCGGAGGTTCGGCGACGAGCCCGTGTGGCTCAGTAGCCCTTCTTGTCGCCGTCGGTCTTGCCGGTGACGATCGCGACCGACGCCGACGCGCCGATCCGGTTGGCGCCGGCCTGGGCCATGCGCAGCACGTCCTCGGCGGTGCGCACGCCGCCCGAGGCCTTGACCCCGACGTCGGAGCCCACCACCGCGCGCATCAGCGCGACGTCCTCGACCGTGGCGCCGCCCTTGGCGAAGCCGGTCGAGGTCTTGACGAACGCGGCCCCGGCCAGCTTCGACAGCGCGCAGCCGATGACCTTCTGATCGTGCTCGAGCGTCGAGGTCTCGAGGATGACCTTGACCGCGGCCGGGGCCGCGGCCTTGACCACCCGGCAGATGTCCTCGAACACGGTCTCGTAGTCCTTGGACTTGAGCGCGCCCAGGTTGACGACCATGTCGATCTCGCGCGCGCCCTGGCGCACGGCGTCGCGGGCCTCGTAGGCCTTGGCGGTCGGGGTCATCGCGCCCAGCGGGAACCCGACCACGCAGCACACCATCACGTCGGTGCCGGCGAGCAGCGACCGCGCCAGCCCGACCCAGGTCGTGTTCACGCACACCGACGCGAACCGGTACTGCTTGGCCTCGGCGCACAGGGCGACGATGTCGTCGCGGGTGGCGTCGGGCCGGAGCAGCGTGTGGTCGATCAGCTTGGCCATGTCGGCCGGGACCGCGCCGACGCCGAGGGGCGCGCCGACCCGGAGCGCGCCGGCCCCCTCCATCGCGCGCACCGACCACGGCCGGCGGACCACGCACGAGCCGCAGCTCGCGCAGTCCTCGCCAGGCGCGGCGTCGTCGTGGCAGCTGCCGCGGTCGTTGGGCTTGACGACCGCGAGGCTCGGTCCGGCCAGGCGGGCCCGGACCTGTTCGGTGATCAGATCGACCAGGCGATCGACGTCGGACATGGGTTGGCCACTATATACGATGCCCCGGCGGCCGGGGGCCGGTCGGGGGTCAACGGGCCAGCGTCAGCGCGAGCCCGACCCGATCGCGGCCCACGATCGGCGCCACCTGCACGCGCCCGGCGCGGCGGCGCCGCACCAGCCCCGGCGTCTCCCACAGGTCCCACGCCGTCCACGCCACCGCGGCGACGCCGAGCAGCGCGCCGGCGCCGATCATCACGCCGCCGGTGGCCCGGGCGCCGGCGCACGCGTCGGTCTCGTTGCAGCCGAAGCCGATGACCAGCGCGCCGGTGACCACGCCGAGGCCGCCGACCACGATCATCGCCGGCCGCGCGACGCCGCCGACGAGCGCCCGGCGCCGGGCGCCGCCCGCCAGGAGCCCGGTCATCGGGCCGACGCCGAGGGTCAGCGTCGCGGCCGCCGCTGCGGCCAGCTTGCGCTCGTCGCGGCCGTCGTCGGCGGGCAGCCGATCCGCGCTCGACCACAGGTACGCGCCGGCGACCAGGCCCGCCGCGGTCACGCCCAGCCCGATCGCCTGCGCGGTCTCGGGCGCGACCGGCTCGGCCCGGGCCGGCGACGCCACCACGAGCACCAGCGCGCACATCGTCGACGGGATCCAGCGCATGCGTCGACGGTACGCGCGCGCCGCGCCCGCCGCGCACGCAGGTCATGGCACCGCCTGACCGCGCGCCGCACCGCGACCGCAGGTGCGGCAGGTGGGTCGGGTGCGGCTAGAGGTCCCGGCCGAGCCGCACGGTGATGTCGGCGCCGCCGGCCAGCGGCTTCATCGCCTGCTTGCCCGGCGCCCGCACCGGCGCCTGCTTGCCGACCGCGGGCGCGATCCACTCGTACTGCGACGGCGACGCGATCACGCCCGGCGTGATCACCGCGGCCTGCCACTCCTCGTCGGTGAGCAGGCGCTTGCCGACGGTCTGGGCGTAGGCCTTCGCGAAGTTGTAGGGCGCGTTGACGACCGGCAGGGTCAGCGCCTTGGCCTTGGGCGCCTTGAGCTTCGGGAAGCCCTTGGCCCACTCGGCGGCCGTCACCGGGCGCGCGTCGACGAACAGCCACGGCGTGCCGTCGGGCCGGGTCACCAGCACCATGCCCTCGGGCGCGGTCGGCAGCGGCGGCGGCGGCGGCGCGTCGGTGGCCTCGGCGACGCCGGCGTCGATCTCGGCGGCGCCGGTGCCGCCGCCGGGCTCGGTGGGCGCGGCCGCGCCGCGGCCGAGGAAGTGGACCAGGCCGCCGGCGAAGACGATCACCGCCAGCGCCGTCGCCGCCCACACCCATTTCGGCAGGCCCTGGGCGCCGACCGCGGCGATCGCGGCCCGGGTCGAGCCGCCGTCATCCTCGAACGCCGGCGGCGCGTCGGCGCCGACGAACGGCGTGCCGGTGTCGAGCCGCGGCCCCGCCGGGGACGCGATCGGCGGCGCGGTCACCGCGCGCCCGTCCTGCAGGTCGGCGATCAGCGCCTCGAGCCGCGCGATCATCGTCGGGTAGTCCGGCCGCTCCGCCGGCTTCTTGGCCATCATCGCCCGCACCAGCTCGGCCAGCTCGGGCGCGACGCCGGGCGCGCGCTCGCGCGGATCGGGCGGCGGGTTCTTCAGGTGGCGCGCGACCACCTTCAGGTACTTGTCCTCGGCCGGGTTGCCGGTCCGGAACGGCGGCAGCCCGGTCAGCAGGAAGTACAGCGTGCCGCCCAGCGCGTAGATGTCGACGCGCTCGTCGATGGTCTCGCCGCGGGCCTGCTCGGGCGCGATGTAGTCGGGGGTGCCGACGACGACCCCGAGCGCGGTCAGCGCCGGCTCGCTGCCGGGATCGACGGGCTTGGCCAGGCCGAAGTCGGTGACCTTGACCCGCCCGTCGAGCAGCCGGACCAGGTTCGACGGCTTGACGTCGCGGTGGATCAGGCCGGCCTTGGCGGCGGCGTCGAGGCCTCGGGCGGCGTCGAGGATGGCCCGGGCCGCGACCACGGACGACATCGGCCCGTCGTCGTCGATCAGGCTGGCGAGGTCGGTGCCCTCGAGCAGCTCCATCGCGATGTACGGCCGGTCCTCGTACACGCCGGTCGCGAACACCTGGACCACGTTGGGGTGGGCGATCGCCGCCACCGCGCGGCCCTCGCGCGTGAACCGGGCCCGCAGCTCGTTCGAGTCCTTGTGCTTCTCCGAGAGGATCTTGATCGCGACCTTGCGCGACAGCCCGACGTCGATGCCGCGGAACACGTCGCCCATCGACCCGGCGCCGATGACGCCTTCGATCTGATACGCACCGATCAGGGTGCCGGACGCGGGCGTGGCCATGCGAGGGCCGACTATATCCCCACCGCCGGCCCGGGCTCGACGCGGGGGCCACATCTTGGCGCCGCCGACGGGTTGATCGCCCGGCGGGCTGCTCGCCCGCCGCCGCTCGCGGTATAAGCGCGGGTCATGGCCGGGCGCGTCTTGCCGCACAATCTCGACGCCGAGGCCTCGGTCCTCGGCGGCGTGTTCCTGCGCAACGAGGTGCTGTCGCAGCTCGACACCCTCGAGGTCGAGCACTTCTACAGCCCGAAGCACCAGGCCGTGTTCATGGCCATGCGCAACCTCGAGGCCAAGGCCCAGCCGATCGACCCGGTCACGGTCGAGGCCGAGCTGGCGCGCCAGGGCAAGTTCGAGGCGATCGGCGGCATGGCGTTCTTGGGCGAGCTGGCGCTGCGCGTGCCGTCGGTCGACAACGTCATCCACTACGCCGAGATCGTCGAGGGCAAGCGCGCGGCCCGGCGGGTGATCGAGGCCGCGGGCGAGGTCGTCGACAAGGGCTACGAGGACGACCTCGAGGTCGGCGAGTACCTCGACATGGCCGAGGGCAAGATCTTCGAGGTCACCCAGCGCAAGGCCAAGAGCGGCCCCGAGCCGATCAAGGGCCTCATCAAGAAGGTGTTCAGCTCGCTCGACGAGCGCTTCGCCTCGGCCGACGGCGTCACCGGCGTGCCGACCGGGTTCGCCGACCTCGACGCCAAGACCGCCGGCCTGCAGCCGACCGAGCTCATCATCCTCGCGGCCCGCCCGGCCATGGGCAAGACCTCGTTCGCCATGTCCCTGGCCCAGAACGCCGCGGTCACCGGCGGCTGGCCGGTCATCGTGTTCTCGCTCGAGATGTCGTCGACCCAGCTGGCCGAGCGCCTGCTCTGCTCCGAGGCCCGGGTCGACTCGAGCGCGCTGCGCCGCGGCCAGCTGCAGCGCCAGGACATGACCAACCTGACCTACGCCGCCAACACCCTGGCCAAGGCGCCGATCCTGATCGACGACACCCCGGCCCTGTCCCTGCGCGAGCTGCGCAGCCGCGCCCGCCGCTTCCGCTCCAACAAGGAGCTGTTCGCCGGCAAGAAGACCGGGCTCATCGTCATCGACTACCTGCAGCTCATGCGCGGCTCACCCCAGACCGCCAAGGCCAGCCGCGAGCAGGAGATCAGCGAGATCTCGCGCGGCCTGAAGTCGCTGGCCAAGGAGCTCGAGTGCCCGGTGATGGCGCTGTCGCAGCTCAACCGCTCGCTCGAGTCGCGCACCGACAAGCGGCCGCAGCTCTCGGACCTGCGCGAGTCCGGCGCCATCGAGCAGGACGCCGACGTCATCCTCTTCATCTACCGCGACGTCGTCTACAACAAGGACAGCGAGACGCCCGACATCGCCGAGGTCATCCTCGGCAAGAACCGCCACGGCGCGATCGGCACCGTCGAGACCCGCTTCGAGGGCCGGTTCACCCGGTTCGAGAGCATCTCGCAGCGCAGCGACCCCAACGGCTGAGCAGGCGCGCCCCGAAAACAGCCGCGGCGCGATCCGTTCAGGACCGCGCCGCCGTCGATCGCGCGAGCGCGAGCTACTTGGCCTTGGACACCACGAAGAACTTGCACGCAGCGGTGACGCCGCTGCCGAGCTTCACGGTGACCTCGTACTTGCCGAGCGCCTTGACCGGCACGTCCATCACCACCCAGCGGTGGTCGATCTCGATGCCCGTCTTCTTGAGCTGCTCCGCGATGTCGCGGCTGGTGACCGAGCCGAACAGCTTGTCCTCGTCGCCGACCTGGCGGTCGAACTGGAGGGTGATCAGGTTGATCCGCTCGGCCAGCGACTCGGCGCCCGCGCGGTCCTTGGCGACCTTGCGCGCGATGACGCGCTTGTCGTGCTCGAGCTTGTGGACGTTGGCGGCCGTGGCCGACACCGCCATGCCCTGGGGCACGAGGTAGTTGCGGCCGTAGCCGGGACGGACCGAGACCAGCTCCCCGGCGGCGCCGAGGTTGGCCACGTCCTGCGTCAGAATGATCTGCATCGCCATGGCGTCCTCCTCACTCTCCGCCGACCGTGATCGGCAGGAGCGCGAGCATGCGCGCGCGCCGCACCGCCGTCGAGATCGCGCGCTGGTGCTTGGCGCACGAGCCGCTGATCCGGCGCGGCACCATCTTGCCGCGGTCGGTGACGAAGCTGCGCAGCAGCTGCGGGTTCTTGTAGTCGATGAGCGTCGTGGTCTCGGCGCAGAAGCGGCAGACCTTGCGGCGGTTCATGCCGCCGCCGCCGCCACCGCCGCCGCCGCCGCGGCTCTTGCCGCCGCGCCGGTCGTCGCTCTTGTCGTCGATGTCTTCGTCGGTGCGCGACATGCTCAGTTCTCCTTACCGGTCGGGGCCTCGGCCACCGGATTCTCGTACTCGTCGTCGTCGTCGCCGCCGCTGGGGGTGTCCCCGCCGCGCGACAGGAAGATGTCCTCCTCGTCGGCGGCCGTCGTCGCGGCGCGCTCGTACGACGCGTCGTCGATCTCGGACGGGCGCGCCTCGGGGTCGATCGACTCGTCGAGGCGGACGGTCATGAAGCGGATGACCAGGTCGAGCATGCGCAGGTTGCGCTCGGTCTCCTCGACCACACCCGCGACGGCGAGGTAGCGCCAGTACAGGTAGATGCCCTTGCGCTCCTTGGCGACCTCGTAGGCGAGGCGGCGCTTGCCCCAGTTGTCGACCTTCAGGATCTTCCCGCCCATGCCCTCGATGATGCCCTTGACCTTCGTGTTGATCTCGGCGACGCCATCGTTGGCGGTGTTGGGGCGCAGGATGTACACCATCTCGTACTCACGCGACGTCCCCGGGGCGTCGTTGAGGCTCACTAGTCTTGCACTTGCCATCTGATTCCTCGCGGATTGTGCCCGTCCACGAGGGACGAGCGAGGTGAGTGGCGGCTTGTAGCAGAGCGGTCCCCCGAGATCAACCACAGCGGGCCACGTCCGGAAAGCTGGGCGGTTCCAACCGCTTGGAGGGTGGTGTAGACCGCGGCCATGGACGCCTCGGGCGTGACCGCCGACGTCCGCGTGCCCCGGCCCCTGCCTGGGGAGGCCTGGCGAGCTGGCGAGAGGCCTCCCGGGTAGCTCAGTACAAGGCGCCGAACGCGCCGATGAGCTTGGTGCGCTTCTTGTCGCCGTAGATCGCCGTCGGGTACGCGGTGCCGTCGTCGTTGCGGGCGAAGCGGGCCGGGACGCCGACCTTGAGGCCGGCGGCGTAGGCCGTCGGCACCGACACCGGCGTGGCGGTGCTCGAGCGGGTCTCGGTGCCGGTCTTGGCGCAGTAGCCGCGGTAGATCAGCTTGCCGGTCTTGAGGTCGATGCCCGAGACCTTGTTGGTCTCCTTCCACTGCTTGCAGACCGTCTCCTTCCAGGTCTCCTTCTTGAACGTGATGTCGAAGGCGTCGCCGTTGGCCTTCATCGTCGCGATCGTGCCCATCGACCCAGCCGCGCTGGTGTTGGCGTAGAGCACGACCGGCTTGGGCAGGCCGAGCGGATCGTTGCCGCGGTCGGTGTCGAACTCGATCTTCTCCGACGCCAGCGCGTACCAGATCTGGGTGCGCACGCCCCAGTGCTGGGCGTAGCCGGTCGACCAGTCGCTCCAGAACTTGCGCGCGGCGTCGTTGCGCACGAAGCACACCGCCGCGGCCGCGGCGAGCTGGCTGCCGACGTTGTCCTTGAAGACGTCCTTGAGGTCGTCGACGGTGCGCGGCGCCCGGGCCTTGAGGTACGTCGCCAGGTGGGTGACGAGCTGCTCCTCGCAGCCGGCCATGAGCTTCTTGTTGTTGGCCCGCGCATCGTCGACGAGCTTGCCGGCCCAGGCCAGCGCGTCGGCGTAGGTGCCGCGCTCGTCGGCCCAGGCCTTGGTCGCCGCGGCCGGGAGCGCGTCGATGACCTTCGCGACGCCGTCGTCCTTGGCGGCCTCGTCGGCGAACTTCTTGGCCTGGGCCGCGACCGCGCGCTGCAGGCGCACGAAGTTCATCTTGGCCTCGAGCCGGTGGCGCGGATCGACCGTGGGCCCGGCCAGCTCCTGGTCGAAGCGCGCGCGATCGAGCGCCTGCGCGTCGGCCTTGCAGATGGCCCAGCGGGCGATGCTGCCGTGGTAGCCGTCGACGCACAGCGTGACGAACGCGACCTTGAGGTGCTCGGACGGCGCGGCGGTGGTGTCCAGCAGCTGGGCGTACGACATGAAGTCCATGCCGTACGACGTCTCGATCTGCTCGCTCGCCGCCAGCGCCTGCATGCGCCCGGCGAGCTCGCCGAGGCGCGCGTCCTTGGGCGCCTTGGTCGGCGTGTCGATCCGCGCGCGATCGGGGTTGGCCAGGATCGCGAAGTCGGCGAGGTCGGCCTTGCCGAGCCCGTAGAACGTCAGGAAGCTCTGCCACAGCGGCAACAGCTTCTGCTGCAGCGGCGGGTTGCCGGGGAACTTGCACAGCGCGTTGGCCAGGAACAGCGCGGTGTCGAGCGTGGCCTCGGCCGGCGCGACGCCGTCCCACTGCGACGCGACCTGGTTGGCGACGAAGTCGGGGTCGGCGCCACCGGTCAGCTTCTTCGGCTCGATCGAGGCGCAGAACGCGGCCTGGGGCCCGGTCATCGACGCCTTGATCCAGCCCTCGCGATCCTTGTTCTTGTCCGGCAGATCGGCACGGGCGACGCTGCCGCCGAGGGCGGCGGTGACGAGGATGACGGCGGCGGACACGAGCGGCGACTTGATCATGGTGGCGGGGGGTCCTCTCGAGGGGAGCTGCGCGCCAGCGGGGCGCGGGCTCGGTGTAGAAGCTCGCCTCGCTCATATCAAGGCGCGTGCCAGCGCGCGAGCGGGTATCTGCGGCCAGGGGCCGCGCCCGCGGCTTGGCGCCGTGCCACGGCTGGCAGGTGGTGCCACGGCTGGCAGCGCCAACCTTAGCCGACGGCGGGCTTGCCGTTGAACTCGTTCATCGCCGGCGTGACGCCGAGCCCGACCACGGCCTCGATCGCGTCCGCGGCCCGCGCCAGCAGCGCGTCGACGGTGCCGGCCTGGGACGCCGGGAAGTCGGCCAGCACCCAGCCGGCGACGTCCTTGTCGCCGGCCTTGCCCTTGGGCAGGCCCCCGTCGGCGGTGCCCGGCTTGGGCCCGGGCTTGCCGACGCCGATGCGGACCCGGGCGAAGCCGTTGGCGCCGCACTGCTCGATGATCGAGCGCAGGCCGTTGTGGCCGCCGTGGCCGCCCCCGGTCTTGAGCCGCACCATCCCGAAGTCGAGATCGATCTCGTCGTGGACCACCAGCGTCTGCGCGAGGTCGACGCCGTAGAACTTGCCGGCGCGCTGGACCGCGAACCCCGACAGGTTCATGAACTCCTGCGGCTCGAGCAGCACGACCTTCTGCCGACCGCGCGGCGTGACGATCACGCCGGTGGCGGAGCTGCCGCCCAGCTTGCCGCCGCTGCGCAGCTCGCCCAGCCCGTGGCGCGCGGCCACCAGCTCGACGGCGCGGAACCCGACGTTGTGCCGGTTCCGCGCGTACTTCGTGCCCGGGTTGCCCAGGCCGACGACCATCCACATCGCAGGTCAACGGTGCGGGCGCGGGGCCCGCGCCGTCACTTCTTCGCGGCGGGCTTGGCCGGCGCGGCCTTGCCGGCCGCAGCCGGAGCGGCCTTGGCGTCCTTGCCGCCAGCCGCCTTCGCGTCCTTGCCAGCCGGCGCAGCCACCGCGGCGGCCTCGGGCGCCGCGACGACCTCCTTCTCGGCCTCGGGCGCGACCATGCTGATCACCGCCTCGCGGCCCGCCGTCACTGGCTTGACGCCCTCGGGCAGGACGATGTCGCTGACGTGGAGCACGTCGCCGATGTCGAGCGGCGAGATGTCGAGCTCGAGCTTGACCGGGATGTCGGCCGGCTTGCACTTCACCTCGAGCGAGCGCATGACCGTGTGGGTCAGGCCGCCGTTGATGACGCCCGCCGGCTTGCCCACGAACTCGAGGGGGACCACCGCGGTGACCTCCTTGTTCGGGTCGATCGCCAGGAGGTCGACGTGGGTGATCTCGCGGCGGATCGGGTGGAGCTGGTAGTCGCGGACCAGGGCCGACAAGGTCTTGACCGACTTGCCGCCGTCCTCGATCGACAGCTCGATCACCGTGTTCTGCTTGCGCACGGGGTCGAGGGCGGCCTTGAGCGCCTTGACGTTCACCGTGATGTTGAGCGGCTCGATGCGTCCGTCGGTCGACTCGCCGTAGCACACGCCCGGGACCAGGCCCGACGCGCGCAGGCGGTGAGCAGCGCCCTTGCCAGCGCCGGTGCGGAGATTGACGGTGAGCTGTCCGACTTGCATGACGAAATCCTCTGGCAGTGCGTTGCGGTGGTACCGGCGCGGGTCTGGGCGCGGGGCCCGGAGGCTTACCCGAAATCCTGGCCGACCGCTACATGAACAGTGAGCTGATGGAATCCCCGTGATGAATCCGCTTGATAGCCTCGCCCAGGAGCCGGCCGACCGACTTGACCCGGACCTTGCCGCAGGCCGCCCCGGCCTCGGACAGCGGGATCGTGTTGGTCACGACCACGTGCGACAGCGGCGACTCGGAGATGCGGGCGACCGCCTTGCCCGAGAACACCGGGTGGCTGGCGCAGGCGGCGACCGAGGCCGCGCCGGCGTCCATGATGGCCTTGGCGCCGTTGGTCAGCGTGCCGGCGGTGTCGATGATGTCGT
Source organism: Myxococcales bacterium (assembly GCA_016717005.1). Taxonomy (NCBI): domain Bacteria; kingdom Pseudomonadati; phylum Myxococcota; class Myxococcia; order Myxococcales; species Myxococcales bacterium. The sequence continues at coordinate 92,679 of JADJUF010000049.1, forward strand.
CCACGATGACCGCGCGCTTGCCCTTCACGTCGCCGACGATGTTCATCACCTCGGACACGTTGGCCGCGGCCCGGCGCTTGTCGATGATCGCGAGCGTCGAGCCCAGGCGCTTCGAGAACGCGCGGGCCCGCTCGACGCCGCCGGCGTCGGGGGACACCACGACCGTGTCGTCGCCGCCGTAGCCGAGCGCCCGGAGCTCGTCGATGAGCACCGGCATCGCGAACAGGTGGTCGAACGGGATGTCGAAGAAGCCCTGGATCTGGCCGGCGTGGAGGTCCATCGCCAGGGCGCGGTCGGCGCCGGCGGCGGTGATCAGGTTGGCGGCCAGCTTGGCCGTGATCGGCGTGCGCGGCTTGGACTTGCGATCCTGCCGGGCGTAGCCGAAGTACGGGATGATCGCGACGATCGAGCCGGCCGACGCGCGCTTGAGCGCGTCGATCATGATCAGCAGCTCCATCAGCGACTGGTTCGGCGGCGAGCAGGTGGGCTGCACCACGAAGCAGTTGACCCCGCGGACGTTCTCGCCGATCTCGACGTAGATCTCACCGTCCGAGAAGTGGGTCACGTCGGCGCGACCCAGCGGGATCTCGACGAACTTGCACACCTCTTCGGCCAGCGCCCGGTTGGCGTTGCCCGTGAAAATCGACAGTGCCTTCAGCACGGCGGTCTCCGGCGTTGGAGGTGGCGTGGCGCCCGACGACAGACGGTGTCAGCGGGTCGCTGCGATCTACTCAAAATCTCCGCGCTGGTCAACGGAAAGCGCTCCCTGTCGACGCGCCGTGTCGTGAAGGCCGGCGCGTGCGAGATCGCCTCATGCGTTGGCCAGGCCCAGCTCCTGCGCCCGGCTCACCAGCCGGGCGGCGGCGCGCTCGTCGAGGCGCTCGGCCTCCTCGATCAGCAGCACCGGGATGTCGCCGTCGATGCGGTAGCGCAGGCGCGAGGCCGGGCAGAACAGGAAGGCCTCGGCCGGGCGATCGCCGGCCTCGCCGCCGCCGAAGTACACCAGCGGGGCCTTGGCCTCGGGACACGCGAGCACGGCGAGCAGTTCGGGCGCGAGCGACACCCGCGCATGCTGACCGCCGGGCGCCACCACGTCAAGCCATCAGTCGTCGTCACCACCCGCGCGCCGGTCGACGGCGGGTCCGAGGCGCGCCGGCTCGGGATCGCCGGGTCACCAGGTCTTGGTGCCGTGGCACCCGATGTTGCTGCACTTGCGGGTGGTCGGGGTGTAGGTGCCGCGCGCCATCTGCACCTGCTTGAGCCCGTCGACGTGCAGCGCCGGCGCGATGATCTGGTTGCCGGCGTTGACGACCGCGCCGTGGCACTCGCTGCACTTCATGCGCTCGTCGGCGATGTGCTTCTTGTGGTCGCCCGACATCACCTGCGGGTTGTTGCCGGCGTTGTGGCACGAGCCGCAGGTGAGCGCGGTGGTCGAGGTCCAGGTCGCGGTGCCGGCCGAGGTGCGACCGTTGCCGTGGCAGTACAGCGCGCCGCAGGTGGCGGTGGTCGCCGCGTAGGTGCCGGCGGCGTTGAGCGTCGAGTACCGGACCTCGGCGTTGGGCGTGCCGTCGATGTGGCCCGGGGTCAGCGCCGTCGACGGCGTGACGTGGCACGCGCTGCAGGCGTAGGCGGCGTGGTTGGTCGACGCGGTGACGTGGGTCGTGTGCGCGCCGACGTGGCGATCGGTGGCCGCGGTCAAGCCGGTGACGCTGGCCGGTGGCGCGCCGGTCATGTTCTGCCCGCCGCCGTGGCAGAAGACGCAGTTGGTCTGCCAGCTGGCGTGGCAGCCGTTGCACGACACCCCCGACGCGCCACCGGTGAGCGCGGTGCCGTGGCAGCCGGCGGTGGCGCAGCTGGCGGCGCCCTGGGCGTTGAACTCGGCGCCGTGCATCGTCGCCTGGGCCCAGCCGGCCGGGTGGACGGCGGTGACCTGGAGCACGCCGTCGACGTGCAGCGTCGGCATCGCGATCGTCAGGCCGGGGCCGGCCACCGGCGCGTGGCAGTTCGAGCAGTTCGAGTCGGCGGGGTGCGGCGGCGGCGGCGGCGCGCCGTGGCACGAGCTGCACGTCGCCTGGGTGCCGTTGACCAGCGTCCAGCGCGGCGTGGTCGCGGTGCCGCCCGCGGCCAGGGTCGCGCCGTGGCAGTAGCTGCTGGCGCAGGTGGTGCCGTTCCAGGCGGTGCCCACGGCCAGGCCGGTGAACGTCAGCTCGGCCGGCAGCGGCGTGTCGTTGTGGCCGACCGCGCCGACGGTGGCGGGCACGCGGTGGCACGCGGCGCACGCGATCTCGGCGTGGCGCGCCGACGGGCCCAGGTGCTCGCGGTGGGCGCCGACGCCGCGCGCGGTGGTCGCGGTGTTGCCCGCGGTGTCCTGCGGCGGCGCGCTCTCGCCGGCGCCGCCGTGGCAGCTGTCGCACGCCAGGGCGCCGGTGACGTCGAGGTTGCCGTCGATGTGGCGGGCGCCGTCGGTGATCACCATGCCGCCGCCCGGGGTCATCGTGTCGTGGCACTGGCCGCAGTCGGGGTTGCTCGGGTGCGGCGGCGGCGGCGGCGCGCCGTGGCACGACCCGCAGGTCGACTGGGTGCCGTTGACCAGGGTCCAGGTCGGCGCGGTCGCGCTGCCGCCGGCGCCGAGCGTGCCGCCGTGGCAGTAGTTGTTGCTGCAGCGGGTGCCGCTCCAGGTCGTGGCGGTGCCGGCGCGGGCGCTGAACGTGAGCTCGGCCGGCAGCGGCGTGTCGGTGTGGCCGGCGGAGCTGACGCCGCTGGGCACGCGGTGACAATCGCTGCACTCGACCGGCTTGTACCAGGGGCCGTTGGCGAGGTGCGCGCGGTGGGCGCCGACGCCACGCGCGGTGGTCGCGGTGTTGCCGGCGGTGTCGCGCGGCGGCGCGAACACGCCGCCCGAGCCGTGGCAGCTGTCGCAGGCCTGGCCGCCGGTGACGTCGAGGTTGCCGTCGATGTGACGCTCGGGCACCGCGATCACCAGGCCGGCGCCGGGCACCATCGTGTCGTGGCAGCTGCCGCAGTCCATGTTGCTCGGGTGCGGCGGCGGCGGCGGCGTGCCGTGGCACGAGCCGCACTGGCCCTGGGCGCCGTCGACCTGGGTCCAGACCGGGTTGGTCGAGGTGCCGCCCGACAAGGTCGAGCCGTGGCAGTAGGTGTTGTTGCAGCGGGTGCCGTTCCAGACCGCGTTGCCGGCGATCGTCGCGAACGTCAGCTCGGCCGGCAGCGGCGTGTCGGTGTGGCCGACCGAGCTCACGCCGCCGGGCACGAGGTGGCAGGCGCTGCACTCGATCTGCTTGCGCCAGGTCGACGGATCGACGTGGCGGCGGTGGGCGCCGACGCCGCGCGCGGTGGTGGCGGTGTTGTCGCGGGTGTCGCGCGGCGGCGCGGCGTTGCCGGCCGACCCGTGGCACGCGTCGCAGGCCTGGCCGCCGATCACCTGGACGGTGCCGTCGATGTGCTGGGCCGGGTACGCGATCGTCGTGCCGGCGCCGGGCGCCATCGTCGGGTGACACGTGCCGCAGTCGGTGCTGCTCGGGTGCGGCGGCGGCGGCGCCATGCCGTGGCACGACGTGCACGTCGCCTGGGTGCCGTCGACCTGGGTCCAGATCGGCGACGTGCGCTGGCCGCCGGTCAGCGGCAGCGCGCCGCCGTGGCAGTAGGTGTTGGTGCAGGTGGTGCCGGTCCACGCGGCGCCGACGCCGGCCAGCGGGCCGAACGTGAGCTCGGCCGGCAGCGGCGTGTCGCGGTGGCCGAGATCGGCGGTGGCGGTCGGGACGCGGTGGCACTGCGCGCACGCGATCGGCGCGTGCCAGCTCGCGCCGCCGGCCAGGTGGGCCTGGTGCGCGCCGACGCTGCGCAGCGTGGTCGCGGTGCCGCCGGTGGTGTCCTTCGGCGGCGCGGCGTTGCCGCTGCCGGCGGTGCCGTGGCACGAGTCGCAGGCCGTGGCCTCGTTGACCTCGACCCGGCCGTTGATGTGCAGCTCGGGGTACGCGATCGTCGTCGGGTCGCCCGGGTTCATCGACGCGTGGCACGTGCCGCAGTCGGGGTTGGTCGGGTGCGGCGGCGGCGGCGGCGCGCCGTGGCACGAACCGCACAGGCTCTGGCTGCCGTCGACCTTGGTCCAGATCGGCTGGGTGCTGGCGCCGCCGGTGAGCCCGGCGCCGTGGCAGTAGCTGGTGCAGGTGCCGTCGGCGTCGTTCCACGCGCTGTTCTCGCCGAGCCCGGTGAAGGTCAGCTCGGCGGGCAGCGGCGTGTCGAGGTGACCGACCGCGCCGATCTCGGTCGGGACCGTGTGACAGGCCGAGCACTCGAGGCCCTTGTGCCAGGTCGAGCTGCCGAGGTGAACGCGGTGGGCGCCGACGCCGCGCGCGGTGGTCTCGAGCTGGCCGGTCGTGTCCTTCGGCGGCGCGGCCAGGCCGCCCGAGCCGTGACAGCCGGCCGCGCACGACGTGGCCTGGGCCGACGGCGGCCCGGCGTCGCCGCCGTCGAAGGTGCCGAGGTCGCACGCGGCGAGGGACGCGATCGCGACGGCCGCGATGGCGAGGGACGAGGGGCGCGGGGTGAGCGAGCTCATCGGTACCTCCACTGCAAGCGTGCGAACGCCGACACCCACCACAGGCGCGGCCAGGTCACCGGGGCGGCAGCGAACATCGCGTCGGTGTCGAGCAGCCCGCCGTGGGCGTCGACGAGGACCAGCCAGTCGCGGCTCGCGGTCACGGTGACGACCGCGCCGCCGGTCAGGCCGCGTGAGGTCGACGTGCCGTAGCACGTGCGCGGATCGAGCAGGACGCACCCGCCGGCGTCGCCGAGGTCGGCGTGGCGGTGGGCGCTGAGATCGACGACGACCTCGTGGCTGGGCCGGGCCCGCGCGACGATCAGCCGCGCGACCAGCGCGCGCGAGCGGGTCGCCGACGCGTCGCCGACCGGCACCAGCGCGGTGCCGCTGACCTCGACGCGCGCGCCGCCGAGCGAGCGGCGATCGAGCGCGCTCATCGTCAGCTCACCCATCTGCGCCGCCGGGATGGTCAGCGCGCCGCCGCCGGTGAGCGGCACCGCCACCTCGGGCCGCCGGTGCCAGCCGGCCGCGGCGGTCAGCTGGAACCGGGTCGCGGCCGCGGCCACGCTGACGCTGGCGCGGGCCGCGTCCTGCGCGACCCGCACGATCGCCGTGCCGTTCTCGATCTGCCCGACCGCGGCCGGATCGGGATCGGCCAGGTCGTTGGCGGCGGCGAGCGCGAACACCTCGGGCTCGACGTGGTGCCCGGTCAGGGCGACGTCGACCGCGGGGTGCGGCCACAGGTCGAGCCCGGCGCTGGCCTCGGTGAGCCGCGCGCCGCCGGCGGCGACCACGTCGACGATCCCGTGCCAGTAGACGTCGATGGCCGCGCGCGGCCGCGCGTAGCCGCTGGTGGTGAGGAAGCCGCGGCGCCCGTCCTCGGTGGCGGCGCCGGGCACGTCGGCCGAGGCGACCACGCCGACCAGGCCGACGTCGCCGTAGATCGACGCGCGGCGGTAGCCGACGCCGACGCCGCCCGCGACCGGGACCAGCCGGCCGCCGGTCTTCAGCTCGGGATAGTCGGTGGTGAGCGAGCGCGAGCCCCGCTGCGGGTAGGCGCCGGCGAACGCGGTGGCGCGGACCCGCCCCGTCAGCGGCGCCGCCACCGACGCGCCGTCGATCTTGGTGGCCCCGAGCGCCTCGACCACCTGGCGGCCGATCCGCAGCTCGGCCGGCCCGACCGGCCGCGCGTACGACAGCGTCCGGACCTCGTACTCGTCGTCGCCGGCCTGGTAGCGCTCGAGCGTGGCCGCGCGCGCGCGGGCGTCGACGCGCACGGTGCCGCCGGCGACGCGCTCGGCGGTGAGCTCGCCGCGCAGGTCGCCGAAGAACCGCCGCACCGGGCTCGCCGTCGCGGGCGCCGCGCCGTTGGCCACGAGCGGCGCCGCGTCGTCGCCGAGCTCGCGGTACAGGAACGACGACAGCGTCAGCCGCACCTCGAGCTTGGGCGGCGGGCCGCTGGTCGCCGCGGTCTCGGGCCCGGTCGGCGCGGCCGGCTCGGGCGGCGGCGCCGCGTCCTCGACCACGACCGTGCGATCGACGAACTGCGCCCGCGCGACCGCCGGCGCGCCGAGCACCACGACCGCGACGATCGTCGCGCGCGTCACCGACACAGGCTCTGCCCTCCCAGGCCGCGCGCCGGCACCCAGGCCTCGGCGTTGTGGCAGCGGCCGCAGTCGAGCAGCGCGCCGTGATCGGGGTTGGCGACGCCGGTGGCGTCGGCGCGGTGGCAGCTCACGCACAGCGGCGAGACGCCGCCGAAGTTGCCGGCCTGGTGGCAGTCGGCGCACGGCAGCGTGCGGTGGCGCCCCATCAGGTTGCAGCCGACCTCGAGGTGATCGAACCGCGCCGGCGTGAACGCCTGCTGGGTGTGGCACTGGCCGCAGCGCGGCGACAGCGCGCTGGCGTGGACGTCGTCCTGGCGATGGCAGATGACGCACAGGTCGCCCGAGCCGCGGCGGCTCTCGCCGTTGGCGTGGCAGCGCTTGCAGTCGACCCGATCGTGGGCGCCGGTCAGCGAGAACGCGCCGACGTCGTGCAGCGCCGCGACGCTGGTGAACGTCGTCGTCGAGTGGCAGCGGGCGCAGTCGGTGCCGTAGCGGCCCTTGTGCACGGCCGGCTCGGCGTGGCAGCCGCGGCAGTCGGTCGGCGCCGGCTTGAACCGGGTCGAGTCGTGGCAGCTCGCGCACACGACCTGCCGGTGGGCGCCGTCGAGCTTGAACTGCGCGTCGCGATCGTGGCGGAAGGTCAGGCCGCCGTCGACGCGGTGGCACCGCTCGCACGCGCCGAGCTGGCCCTCGTGGATGTCGTCGCCCTTGTGGCAGCCGGCGCCGGCGCAGGTGGTCGCGGTCTGGCTGAAGGCCTTGGTCGGGTGGCACCGCGCGCAGTCGGTGACCGCCGCGTGCTTGCCCTCGAGCTTCCACGTGGTGTCGATCGCGTGATCGAACCCGGTCGGCGCCCAGGTCCCGGCCTCGTGGCAGCGGCTGCAGGTGGTGCCGAGCGTGCCGTGGTGGAGCGAGTCCTCGTGGCACGACACGCCGCACTCGGTCGGCGTGGTCTCGTAGACGTCGTTGGCGTGGCAGCGCTTGCAGTCGACCCGGGCGTGGGCCTTGGTCAGCGGGAACTTCGAGGCGGCGCCGTGGAAGCGCTCGAGCGAGTCGTCGCGCATGCGCTTGGTGCCGGGCGCGGTGTGACAGGTCAGGCACTCGTTGTTGGCGTACTTGCCGCCGTGCGCGGCCTTGTGCTGGTGGCAGCTCATGCAGCCGTTGCTGATCTGGAACTTCTCGAAGTCGGCCGGCTTGCTGCCGCGATGGCAGGTGCGGCAGTCCAGCGTCGCGTGCTTGCCGGTCAGCGCGAACGGCGTCGACGCGGCGTGATCGAACTGCCACGCCTTCTTCCACGCGCGCTGGCTGTGACAGGTCGCGCAGGTCGGCGGATCGCCGAACTGCGCGAACCGCGCGCCGTGGTGGTTGTCGTCGGCGTGGCAGGTCTCGCACTTCGGCGACGGCGCGCGCTTGCCCAGCCGCGCGGTGTGGCAGGCCGCGCACGCGAGCTGGGCGTGATCGCCGGCGAGCGCGTAGCCGGCGTTCTTCTTGTGATCGAACTTGACCACCGCCAGCGACGCCGAGGCCGGCGAGTGGCACAGGTTGCACTTCTTGGTGTCGAACAGCTGGCCGCCGTGCGGGCTGTCGTGGCAGGTCACGCAGTCGCCCTTCCACGCCGGCAGCTTCCACTTGGCCTGCGGGTGGCACTTGCTGCACGCCACGTCGGCGTGGTTGCCCTCGAGCGGCATCGCGGCGTCGCGCGACGAGTCGTGATCGAACTGCTGGTTGCTCTTCTGCGGCGTCCACGCCGACTCGGTGTGGCAGCGATCGCAGCGCAAGAGCGCGGCCCGCAGCGTGCCGTGGGGCTGGTTGTGGTGACAGCCGCCGCAGGTGGGATCGGCGCCGAGGAACGTCCGCAGCCCCTGGCGGTCCTTGGTCTTGTGGCAATCCTCGCACGCGACGGCGGCGTGCTTGGCCTGGAGCTTCCAGCCGGTCTGGCTGTGATCGAAGCCGGCGATGCCGCCGACCGCGCGCCAGCCCATCAGATCGAAGCCGCGGCCGCGGTGCTCCTGGTGGCACAGCTTGCAGTTGCGCCCGGCGGCCTTGGGCGACGCGTGGAAGCCCTTGCCGGCGGCGATGCGGGCCTTGAGGTCGCCGTGGTCGTGGCAGCCCAGGCACTTCTCGGGGGTGATCGAGCGATCGGGCGCGTGGCACGAGGCGCAGCCGTCGGGGTTGTCGAGCGACGCGTGGCTCGACGCGAGCGCGCCCGGCGACGACGTCAGGAAGTCGTCGGCCGCGACCGGGCGCGCGCGCGCGACCAGCACCAGCACCGCGGCCGCCACCACCGTGACCCGCACCCAGCTCACCGCCCGGCCCCGATCCCGATCTCGATGAGCTGCGCGTGATCGATCCGCTGCGCCGACGTGACGTCGGCCCAGCGCTCGGACGCGCCGCTCCAGTCGGTGGCGTAGCGATCGTAGGAGATGCCCGCGAACACCGCGACGTGGGCGGCGACCGTGTAGGCGAGCCGCAGCTCGAGCCAGGCCGCGCCCGCGTCGCTGGTCATGCCGTCGGCCAGGCCCGGGGTCTGGCGGCGTCCGCCCGCGACCGCGAGATCGGCGCGGGCCTCGAGCCGCACCCGCGACCGGGGCGGCACGACCTCGACGCCGAGCCCGGTGAAGACCGCCCACAGCGCCTCGCGCGGCATCCGCCCGGCGTTGGCGACGTCGTCAGCCAGGAACGCGCCGTAGTAGCCGCCGACGCGCAGCTGCGGCACCACCGGGCCGAGGCGATAACCGGCGTGGACCGCGCCCGCGCCCTCGAACATCGTGAACGGGATCGTGCCGGGCGCCAGCGTCGGGCCCGGGTAGTCGATGCCCGGCGACGAGCTGGTGAACCGCGCGCGCGCGTCGGCGCCGAGCCGCACCGCCCCGCGCCCCAGCCGCGGCGTCGCCGCCAGGCCGAGCTCGGCGACGCTGGCGTCGGCGCTGACCGAGTAGTTGGCGAGCCCGCCGGTGGCGTTCGAAGTGAAGCGCTGATCGAGCGAGCGATAGCCGACCGCGGCGGTCGCGTGCAGGGTCCAGGCGCCGGCCGTGACCGCGCGCGCCGGGCCGACGTCGCGCGCCGGGGCGCCAGCCTTCGTCGGCGCCGTGGACGCCGCGGCCGCGCCGGGATCGCCGACCGCCGCCGCCTCGATCCAGCCGACGTGGCCGTGGCCATCGTCGACGTGCAGCCAGCCCGGCGCCGCGCCCGGGATCACGGCCAGGCGGGCGCCGACCGCGACCGGCGCGACCGACGCGGCGCCGCTGGCGGGCTCGGCCCGGACCACGGCGTCGGCGCCGCGGACCTCGACCGAGAGCTGCCGCGACCGCCCGGTCGCCGCGGGCTCGGGCGCCGGGGGCGCGCTCGGCTCGCTCAGCTTGGTGCGTGGGACCCAGCCGACCGACTTGTCGATCTGCACCTTCACCCACCGCCCCTGGATCACCAGCACCTTCACCGTCACACCCGCGGCGTAGGTCGCCACTGCATCCTGGTTCTCACCCGGGTGCTTGCGCAGCGTGACCTCTCCGAGCGTGACCCGGGGATCGGCCTTCTCCTGCGTGTCGGCCCGCGCGACCACGCCGGCGGCCATCACGGCGATCAGGGCTGCGAACGGCGCGCGCATCCGGGGACGCCATTGCATCGATCGCTCCAGATCCATGGAGCTGTGAGGTCAACCACTTGGACGACCGGCCCGATCTGGGCTGGGGCAAATCGGAACGGTCCTGTGCACCCTTTGTACAGTGCCGGGGCCCGTCACCCCACGGATCTCGCGAAGATCGACGGATGCGGCGGTGGTACGCGGGATGCACTTCAGCCGGAGATGCGTGGTGCGCTCCTCTTGCTCGCGGCCAGCCTCGGCTGCAGCGGCATCCTCGACGAGGATGAGGCCAGCTCGAACCCGCTCCTCGACGAGGTGGTCCCGCCGCTGTGCGCCGACCCGGTGGCTGGCGGCGACGGCCACCACCGCCCCGGCGAGGACTGCCTGAGCTGTCACCGCCAGGGCGGCGACGCGACGCCGTACTCGATCGCCGGCACGCTCTACGCCGATGTAGGTGGCACGGCTCCAGCTGTGGGCATCACCGTGCACGTCCTCGACGCGACCGGCGCGGATGTGGCGATGGTGTCGGCCGACAACGGCAACTTCTGGTCGATCGATCCCATCGCCGCGCCCGCGGTCGCGTTCTCGGCGCGCTGCCCCGACGTGATCCCGATGCAGGCCTCGCTGGGCGCCGATCACGTCGGTTGCAACCAGGCCGGCTGTCACACCGCAGGCTTCAGGATCCACCCCTAGCGCGATCTCGCGAACCCACCGACGCTCCATGTCCCTGCGCTGTACCCACGCTCTGTCCGCGACGACGCGCCGGACCCCGGCTATCCTGAGCGCCTGGCGCGACGCAGCTCGGCGGTGCCGCGCTGGAGATCACGTCCTCGACCCGCGCGACGAGCTCTGGCGCCCATGCACCTGACCGTCTTCCTCACGATCGCGCTCGCCGCCGCCGCGCTGCTGGTGCTCGGCGCGCTCTACGACGATCGCCGCGCCCGGCGGCGCCGCTACCACACGGTCGTGGCGCCACGGATCGAGCTGCCGCTCCTGCACTCGATCAACGACGATCGGTGCATCGGCTGCGAGGCGTGCGTCGCGGTGTGCCCGACCAACGTGCTCGACCTGGTGAACCACAAGGTCGTGGTCTCACGCTTCAGCGACTGCGTGCAGTGCGAGCAGTGCGCCAACAAGTGCCCGACGACGGCGCTGGTGATGTACCGCCAGGGTCAGCAGCCGACGACGCTCACCGTGCCGGAGCTCGACGAGCACTTCCAGACCGGCGTGCCCGGCCAGTACCTGATCGGCGAGGTGGCCGGCAAGCCGCTGGTGAAGAACGCCGCCAACCTCGGGCGGGCGGTGGTCGAGCACATCGCGGCGACCTTCGCGGCCGCGGGCGCAGCGGCGGCCGCCGCCGACCACGACGTGGTCATCGTCGGCTCGGGGCCCGCGGGGCTCTCGGCGGGCCTCACCTGCCTGGTGCGCGGCCTGCGCTGCGTCGTGCTCGAGAAGGAGCACATCATCTCGGCCACGGTCGCGCGCTACCCCAAGGGCAAGCACTTCATGGCGGAGCCGTCGATGGCGCCGAACCTGTCGTACCTGCCGGTGTTCGACGCCAGCAAGGAGGCGCTGGTCGCGGCCTGGCAACAGGTGGTCGAGGCGGTGAACCTGCCGATCCGCCGCGGCGAGGCGGTCGAGTCGGTCAAGCGCGGCGACGACGGGATCCTGACGGTCAAGACGACCGTCGCCACCTACCGCGCCCGCGCGGTCATCCTGGCGACCGGGCTGCGCGGCAAGCCCCGCTTGCTCGCGGTCCCCGGCGCCAACCTCGAGAAGGTGCAGTCGCGCCTCGACGACCCCGACGAGTTCGGCGGCCAGCACGTGCTGGTCGTCGGCGGCGGCGACTCGGCGCTCGAGGCCGCGACCTCGCTGGTCGACGCCGGCGCCACCGTGACGCTGTCGTACCGCGGCGACGGCTGGAGCCGCGCCAAGCAGGCCAACCAGGCCCGGGTCGCCAAGCTGTCGTCCGAGGGGCGCCTGTCGGTGCTGCTCAAGTCCAACGTCGCGTCGTTCACGCCCGACGCGGTGACCATCAAGCTCGCCGACGGCAGCACCTCGACGGTCCCCAACCAGCAGGCGTTCGTGCTGATCGGCGCCGACACGCCGGTGACCTGGCTCGAGGGCCTGGGCGTCCGGTTCGTCGAGCGCCCCCACCTGTACGCGCTGGGCAGCACCGAGGGCGTGGTCGAGCGGATCTCGCCGACCGCGACCCAGTGCCCGCGCGATCCGGCCCAGGCCATCGCCCAGATCCTCGGGCGGCCGGTGCCGCGGCCGGCCAAGCCCGGGCGCCTGCGCACGGTCGTGGGCGAGGTCGTGCACAAGGTCGATCAGGTCGCCCACGACGTCTGGCACGAGGTCGGGACGTCGGTGACCGCGGCCCCGGTCCTCGACGGCGCCCGCCACCGGCGCGCCGGCTCGCGCGCCGAGCTCGACTGGACCGAGGACTCGGTGGTGGCGGCGATCGATCGCCTCGGCGACTTCGCGCCCGAGCCCACGCAGGCCGAGCGGCCTCGACGGCCGCGCACCGCGCGCGCGGTCCGCGACGTGACGATGCAGGTGCCGCGCCGCACCGAGGACAGCGTGATGGCGGTGCTGCACGCGCCCGGCCGCGACCGCACCGGCTCGGTGCCGCGGATCGATCGCGATGGCACCGGCTCGGTGCCGCGGATGATCGCCACTCGCGAACGCTCGGCCTCGATGGCGCGCGCGGTGCCCAGCCGCGATCGCTCGGCGCCGGTCCAGCGGCTCGAGCCCGGCGCGGTCCGGGCGCTGCCGCTCGCGCCCCCGCCCGCAGCGCCGGCGCCGGCGGCCGAGTTCGACGACGGCCCCACCACCGTGGGCTGGACCGCTGAGCAGCGCCGGTGAGCGCGGCCCCCGCGACCGCGCCGCGCGCCGCGGCCGGCGCCGATGAACTGGCCGCGCGCCTGGCCGCGGTCCCGGCCCTGGCCGAGGTGCCGCCGGCGGTGCTGGCGCCGCTGCTCGCGTCGGGCGCGATCGCGGTGGTGACGATGGCGCGCGACACGGTGGTCGCGCCCGCGGACGACGCGGTCGTGTGCGTGGTGGTCGCCGGGCAGATCTCGCTGGCGCTGTTCGATCGGACGACGCTCGAGGCGCGCCTGGCCCAGCGCCAGCGCGACGCGATCGCCGGCGAGAAGGACGGCTCGCTGATGCCGCCGCGGCCGCTGGCCCAGGTGGCGCTGCGCAACCTGGCGCTGTTCACCGCGGGCGAGGCCTGGAACCCGGTCGCGGTCGCGGTCGACGGCGACGACGCCCTCGCGGCGTTCGCGCTGTCCGAGGCCACGGTCGTGACCCTGACCGCGCAGGCGATGGCGCACCTCACCGCCACCGCGCCCGGCGCCGAGCGCGCGCTCGGGACCGCGTTGGCCCACACCGGCAAGCGCCTGCAGGCCCTGGTCGGCGTGCGCCAGGAGCTGCTCGACTTCTACCTGCGCAACGGCCTGTCGGTGGCCGGCCCGTCGGTGCGGGTCCGCCAGCTCGACCTGTGCATCGACTGCAAGCAGTGCGAGGACGCGTGCGAGGAGCGCCACGGCGCCCGGCGCCTGACCCTGGGCGGCTTCGAGCTGGGCCTGGTCGACTTCGTCTTCACGTGCCGCACCTGCGCCGACGCGCGCTGCCTGACGCCGTGCGAGCACGACGCGATCAAGCGGCACGCGACCACCGGCGAGATCCAGATCGACGAGCAGCGCTGCATCGGCTGCAGCCTGTGCGCGCTGTCGTGCCCGTACGGCGCCATCGACATGGTCAACGTCGCCGAGCCCGAGCTGCCGAGCTACCAGCCGGCGTTCAAGGCCCGGCTCGACAAGGCCGGGCGCCTGACGTTCGGCCCGGGCAAGGGCCGGGCGGCGCCGGCGCGGCGCATCGCCAACAAGTGCGACCACTGCGCCGACCACGGCGATCAGGCGTGCGTGTCGGCGTGCCCGACCGGCGCGCTGATCGAGATCGCGCCCGCGGGCCTGTTCGTCGAGCGCCCGACCACGACGCCGAAGCGCCGCCGCCGCCTCGACGTCCTCCCGAGCGCGCCGTTCACCGAGGGCCTGCACGTCCACGACGGCGGCCTGGCCCGGATCAAGGTCCGCCGCCTGAGCCGGCTGATCTGGCTGCTCGGCCTCGGCGCGTTCCTGGCGGTGCTGGTCGAGGTGCTGCTGCGTCGCTACCTGCCGACGTCGTCGGTGAGCTACCGGCTCAACCGCCTCGACGGCCTCGAGCCCGAGATCGCGGCGATGAACGTGAGCTACCTGGCCGGCTCGAAGCTGGCGCTCACGTGCGGCTACGTCGGCACGGCGTTGATGGTGCTGTCGATGGCGTACGTGCTGCAGCGCCGGTTCGGCTGGTTCTACCGCACCGCCTCGAACCAGTTCTGGCTCGACGTCCACCTGATGACCGGCATCGTCGGCCCGCTGTTCATCGTGCTGCACTCGGCGCTGCGCCTGACGACGTGGGTGTCGATCCCGTTCTGGAGCATGAGCGCGGTCGTCGCGTCGGGCGTGCTCGGCCGCTACCTGTACACGCTGGTGCCGTCGCTGTCGGCGCGCCACGACCTGGCGATCCTCGAGCAGCGGCGCGTCGTCAGCGACGTCGCCGTCGACCACCCCGAGGCCGCGCGCGTGGCGCAGGTCGACATGGAGGCCGAGACCGGGCGCGCCGAGCGCTCGTGGGACGTCGGCCTGGTGATGCTGCTCGGCTGGGTGCTGTGGGACGACCTGCGCCGGATGCTGGCGCGGCGCCGCCTGCGCCGCCAGCTCCGCGGCCACGCCCCCGGTCGCGTCGCGCGCCGCCTCGTGCGCGCCGTCGATCGCGTGGTGTTCTACGAGCGCCGCAAGGTGCTCGCGCCGCGCTCGAAGGCGCTGCTCAAGGCCTGGAAGCGGGTCCACATCCCGTTCTCGATGGTCCTGCTCGTGACCATGCTCGTGCACATCGCGATCGCGCTGCGGATCGCCTGAGGACCCGGAGCCGGAGCCGGAACCGGAGCCGGAGCCGGAGCCGGAGCCGGAGCCGGAGTCGGAGCCGGAGCCGGAGCCGGAGCCGGAGCCGGAACCGGAACCGGAACCGGAGCCGGAGCCGGAGCCGGAGCCGGAACCGGAGCCGGACCCGGAGCCGGAGCCGGAGCCGGACCCGGAGCCGGTGCCGGAGCCGGTGCCGGAGCCGGAGCCGGTGCCGGAGCCGGAACCGGAGCCGGAGCCGGAGCCGGAGCCGGAGCCGGAACCGGAACCGGAGCCGGAGCCGGAGCCGGAGCTGGAGCCGGTGCCGGAGCCGGGTGCCCCGCGCGTGAGCGTTCGCGTTCGACTCTGCGCTCGATGACCTGACCGTCGCGGCGGTCGTCGGTGTTGCGCCTCGTGCCTTGCGGCCGCGTGCGCGCCGAGCGATCCGCCCGCGGTGCGTTGATTCCTCGAGGACGATGGCTTCAGCCCTGGCGCCTCTGGGCGGGGTTGGGCTCGCCCCCGCGGCCCCCGCGCACGTCCCGTGCCCACGCGCCGCCGGGATGCGATGGCGGGTTGAGCGACGCGCTGGAGGGGCGGCGCGGTCGGGCACGGGCCCTGCGCGTCGGGCCGCGATGGGGCGTGAGCCCAACCCCACCCCAAGGAGTCCACCATGTGTGAAGCCAGCGTCGTCGCCCTCGAGTTCATCACCGCCCTGCGCGCGGTCGTCGCCCAGATCGCCGCGCACGATCCCGACCTGGCCAGCCAGCTCCGGCGGGCGGCCAGCTCGGCCGCGCTCAACACCGCCGAGGCCTGGCGCCGCAGCGGCCGCGATCGTGCGATGCGCTTCCGGATCGCCGCCGGCGAGTGCGACGAGGCCGCCACCGCCGTCCGCATCGCCCAGCGCTGGGGCCACGTGCCCGACGACGCCGCCGCGCCCGCCCTCGCCCTCGCCGACCGCCTCGCCGCCATGCTCTTCCGCCTCCAGCACCCGCGCCGGTGAGCGCCGGCCCAAGCCGGCTCGGTCCGGTTTCCGGACCTGGCGTCCGGTTTCCGGACCACGGAGCCGGAGCCGGAGCCGGAGCCGAAGCCGGACCCGGAGCCGGAACCGGAGCCGGGCCGGTGCCGGAGCCGGAACCGGAGTCGGAACCGGAACCGGAGCCGGAACCGGAACCGGAACCGGAACCGGAGCCGGAACCGGAGCCGGAACCGGAGCCGGAGCCGGAGCCGGACCCGGAGCCGGAACCGGAGCCGGACCCGGAGCCGGCAACCGGAGCCGGAGCCGGAGCCGGAGCCGGAGCCGGAACCGGAGCCGGAGCCGGAGCCGGAGCCGGAACCGGAACCGGAACCGGAACCGGAACCGGAGCCGGAGCCGGAGCCGGACCCGGAACCGGAGCCGGAGCCGGCAACCGTCCCCCGGCGATCGACCGGTCTCCGAAACGCCAAACGCCCCGGCTCGTCACCGGGGCGTCGAGAACGATGGAGCTCTTCGGAAGAGCTCCGCGGAACCTTACTGGTTCAGGTCGGAGAGCAGCTTGAACTCGACGCGGCGGTTCTTCGCCTGCGCGGCCTTCAGCTTGCCACCCTTGAGGCCGTCGATCGGCGACGACGGCATGGTCTCGCCGTAGCCCTTGGCGATGACGCGGTCGCCGGCGACGCCCTTCGACTCGAAGTACGCCTTGACCGAGTCGGCGCGCTGCTGCGACAGCTCGAGGTTGGCGTTGTCGTCACCGACGTCGTCGGTGTGGCCCTGGATCTCGAGCTTGATGTCCGGGTAGTCCGCCATCACCTTGACGGCCTTGTCGAGGATCTTGTTCGAGGTCTTCACGATCTCGGCCGAGCCGGTCTTGAAGTTGATGCCCTTGATCACGCCCGTGAACTTGGCGAGCGCGGCCGGAACCTCGTCGGGGCAACCGTCGGTGTCCTGGTAGCCGTTCTTGGTCTCCATCTTGTCGGGGCAGGTGTCGCTGCCGTCGAGCACGCCGTCACCGTCGTTGTCCGGATCGGGGCAGCCGTCGTCGTCCTGGAAGCCGTCGGCGTCCTCGGCCTCGGTCGGGCACTGGTCCGAGCCGTCGGCGATGCCGTCACCGTCGTTGTCCGGATCCGGGCAGCCGTCCTCGTCCTTGAAGCCGTCGGCGTCCTCGGCGTCGGTCGGGCACTGATCCGAGCCGTCGGCGATGCCGTCACCGTCGTTGTCGCCGTCCGGGCAGCCGTCCTCGTCCTGGAAGCCGTCCATGTCCTCGGGGTCGTTCGGGCACTGATCGGCGTCGCCGATGATGCCGTCCTTGTCCGGATCGTCATCGACGGGCGGCGGCGGCGGGGTGTCGTCGACCGGCGCGGCCTCCTTGCGACCGAACTCCTTGTAGACCGACAGCAGGATCTCGCCGTCGAGCGCCGCGCTCTCGTTCTTGCTCGAGGGCGGGAACAGCAGGCGGCCGTCGACCCGGAGGCCCCAGCCGTTCTCGACGCGGTACTTGGCGCCCACGCCGACGTACAGCGCGGCGTCGGTGTCGAGGTCGATGCGGTCCTCGCGATCGCTGGACAGGACCTTGGTGGCGCCGCCGCCGAGCACGACGAAGGGCAGCACCTTGTTGGTCGGGTCCGCCGCGCGGAACTGCGCGATCACGTGACCGCGGAGGGTCCCCGCGAACACGTCATAGACCAGGTTGCGGTCCTCGGTCGGCATGATGCCGGCCTCGGCCTCGACGCCGATCATGTCACCGAACATGAAGCCCAGGCGAAGGCCGAACAGCGCCGTGTTGCGCAGCGAGGTCGCCTTGACCGTGTCGGGGACGCCGAGCTCGTTGTTGATGCTGAACACGTGGAGGCCGGCGGTGGCGCCGACTTCGACATTGGCGTGAGCCGTCGAGGCGGTGAGCCCGGCCAGCGCGACCCCGGTTCCGAGGGCGGCGACATTCATCATGCGGCGCAGGAGTGGCAATCTCATGGGAGTCTCGTTCCTTTGGTTGCTAGTGCTTCCAGAGCCGCCCCGGGGCCGTCGTGATGAGCCTCCACCCAGGCGGGCGTTTCGATGGTGCGTGTTTATCGGGAAGACAAGCAAGTTTCCAGTCCTAGGCGCACTTTCTGGCACATGATCCCCTACGCGTACCCTGCGACGTACCCATCACATCCCGAGGCGGGATCAATGATCATGGCGCGTTAGGCGAGTTCAGCCGCGAGCGCGACCTCGGAAGTAGTCGGCCGCGACGGAGAGTCGCTCCGGGATCGCCTGCCGACGTGCCTTGGCCAGGTCGCGCGACACGCTGTAGCGGAAGGGTGCGTCAGGTGCGACGGCCAGCGACTTCGGCAGGTACAGCGTCGCGCACGCCGGACCGCCGCCGGCCTTGCCGAACAGCTCGAACAGCGGCACCGCGTGGTTGGTCAGGCCCAGCTTGGTCATCGCGTCGAGGAAGCTGGCGCTGACCCCCTCGGGCACCAGCAGCCCGGCGCCGACCTGGCGCGAGTTGCCGGCGTAGGCGCGGACCGCGTCGTCCATGCCGATCGGCACGGTCCGCCCGAGCGCGCCGAGGACGCGATCGTGCCCGTCGCTCCAGAGCCCGCCGGCGTAGTGGACCAGGACCGGGTCGCCGCCGGGCGGCCGCGCGCCGAAGTGGACCGTGTCGCCGTGGAAGTGCGGGTAGACCAGCTCGGCGAACACGCGCGCGTCGGCGGGCACGCCGGCGTGATCGGCCGCGAACGCGACGCCCTCGCGGGAGCTGCGCTGCGACTTCGGGCCGACGCCCTGGTCGTAGTGGCCGGGCACGGCGTAGGTGAGCACGACCTGCTCGCCGACGACGGCGACGTCGGCCATGCCCTCCCAGCGGTGCGGGTTCGCGGTGATCTCGAGCGCGCTGCCGCTGGCGTCGGCGATCCGGCCCAGCAGCACCTCATAATAGGAGGCCTCGCCGCGCCGGTGCGCCAGCATGTGCTGCATCACCGCGCGGATCGTCCGGTCGCGCACCGTCACCCACGGGCCGTTGGCGGTGAACACGCGCCCGGTGGCCACGTCGGCCAGGTTGCCCAGCACCTCGCGCGAGCCGGCCGGGCGGATGTCGCCGCCGCCGTCGACCTCCAGCGCCGCGTGGCCCAGGTACCGATCGTCGACCTCCTCGAACTGGTAGAGCGCGTCGCCGCCGCACGCGACGATGCCGTCGCAGATCGACAGCCACTCGTCGTACGCGGTGCGCGGTGAGTACTCGAGATGCGTGACCTCGCTCTTGTAGTTCGCGCCGGCCTTGTTGCAGGTGGCAGGCACGGGCGGACGGACGATCAGGAGATCGCCGTAGACATCGGCCAGAGCAGACATGGGCGCGCACTGTACTCGATCTCCCTCCGCGGCTCGCCCGGCCCGGATCCCGAACCGCACCGCGCGTGCGCATCGGCCGCGACGTCGGACCGTGCTACACACCGCCGGTGGCGGACGGTCTGCTCCTGATCAATCTCGGCACCCCGGACGACCCGAGCCCGGGCGCCGTCCGGCGCTACCTGCGCCAGTTCCTCGGCGACCCGCGGGTCCTCGACATGAACGCCGTGGGGCGCGCGCTCCTGCTCAACCTGATCATCTTGCCGACCCGCCCGCGCAAGAGCGCGCACGCGTACCAGCAGATCTGGGACGCCACCCGCGGCTCGCCCCTGCTCTACAACAGCCGCGATCTACAGGAGGCGGTGGCCGCGCGCCTCGGCCCCGGCTGGGTGGTCGAGCTCGGCATGCGCTACGGCAACCCGTCGATCGCCAGCGCGCTGGATCGCCTGATCGCCGCCGGCGTCGAGCGCATCGTCGCGCTGCCGCTGTTCCCGCACACGGCGTCGTCGTCGAGCGGCAGCGCGCTCGAGGAGCTGTACCGGCTCGCGGCCGCGCGCCTGACGGTCCCGCGCCTGCTGACGGTGCCGGCGTTCCACGACGACGCCGGCTTCCTCGACGCCGAGGTGGCGGTGGCCGCGCCGGTCCTCGCGGCCCACCAGCCCGATCACGTGCTGTGCTCGTTCCACGGCCTGCCCGAGCGCCACATGCGCGCCGCGGATCCGGCCGGCGATCGGTGCCTGGCGACGACGTCGTGCTGCGATCGCCTCGACGCCGGCAACCGCGACTGCTACCGCGCCCAGTGCTACGCCACCGCGCGCGCGCTGACGACGCGGCTCGGGCTGCCGGCCGAGCAGGTGTCGGTCGCGTTCCAGTCGCGCCTGGGCAAGATCCCGTGGATCCGTCCCTACTTCGACGACGCGCTGATCGAGCTGGCGGGCCGGGGCGTCAAGCGCGTGGTCGTGCTGTGCCCGGCGTTCGTGGCCGACTGCCTCGAGACCGTCGAGGAGATCGGCATGCGCGCCGTCGCGACCTGGAAGCAGCTCGGCGGCGAGGAGCTGGTGCTGGTGCCGTCGCTCAACGCCAGCCCCGACTGGGTCGAGGCCGTGGCCGCGATGGCGCGCCGCGCCGCCGGGACCTCCGATCAGAGGGTGTGACTGTTTCGGTCGAGCACCAAGTTCGGCGACGAACCCGCAGCGCTCAGACGTCGGTCAGCGCGTAGCCCTCGGGCTGGGTCTTGCCGTCGAAGCCGTCGGCGTCGGGCCCGATCGTCGCACCCACCTCGGCCCGCCCGCGCACGGTCCACTGGGCCTCGACCGCCGGGCAGACCCGGAACGGCAGCCGGCTCGGCGGCACCGGCGGCCGCGCCGCGAACGCCGCGACGCACGCGACCACGCGCCCGCTCGGGGTCCGGGGCGTCAGCCGACGCAGCGCCGGGAGCCGGCTCGCCAGCGGCGCCAGCGCCTCGGTGATCACCACGATCGGCGGCAGATCGCACAGGTTCGACACCGCGCCGAGCACCCGCTGCTCGTCGACCGACGGCGGCTCGTAGAGCATCGCCGCGACGGCGGTGTCGTCGAGCACCGCCAGCGCCTGCAGGAGCGACTCGGTCTGGACGACCTCGAACCCGCCCGCGGTGAGCCCGCGGACCCAGGCGGCCCGCGACAGGCTGGGACGAGCGACGACGAGCACGGTCGGCATGGCGCCCCTTGTACGTCCGGGCCGGTCACCGTGTCGGGGCGCGGCGGGATGCCGACGGGCGCTGAGCGGGTAGTCGGACGGCGCGCGGGCCCGCCGAGCCCGGCAACCGCCCGGATCTGCTGGCGCGATCCTCCCCTCAAAGACTCTCGTCCCGGCCATTGCCAGGCCGGGTGGAGCGGGCATCATGGGTCGCCATGGCCGGGTACTCGGGTACACCTCTCGCGAAGAAGCTGGGCATCAAGCCCGGCCACGCGGTGGTCGTGCTCGGCAAGGAGCCGGCGTCGTTCGCCACCAAGGTCGAGGTCCCCGAGGGCGCGCGCGTGTTCCGGCAGCTGCGCCAGGGCCCGATCGACGTGCTCGTCTACTTCGTCGATCGCGTCACCGAGCTCGAGCGTCGGTTCGCGGTGCTGACGTCGCGGATGCACCCCGACGGCGGCCTGTGGATCGCGTGGCCCAAGAAGGCCTCGAAGCGCCCGACCGACATCACCGAGGACGTGGTCCGCCGCATCGGCCTGGCCGGCGGTCTCGTCGACAACAAGGTGTGCGCGATCGACGACGTCTGGAGCGGCCTGCGGCTGGTCGTGCGCGTCGAGAACCGGGCCGCGGTCGCGTACCGCGCCGAGCCGCCGCTGTCGGTGCGCCAGCGCCGGGCGACCAACGCGGGCGGCGCCAGCGGCTCGTCCGGTCGCCGCGCCGAAGCCCGTCGCTGACCCGCGCGTCACCGAGCGCGGGGTGTCGTGACCACCTCGCGCCTGGCCGACGGCGCGCTCGCCGCTGACGCGTGGGCCGCGCGCGCCTGGCCGACGGCGCGGTCGCCGCTGACGCGTGGGCCGCGCGTCACCGCGCGCGGGGTGTCGTGACCACCTCACGCCTGGCCGACGGCGCGCTCGCCGCTGACGCGTGTGCCGCGCGTCACCGCGCGCGGGTGTTGTGACGACGTCGCGCATGCTCGACCGAGTGTGGTGGGGCCGCCACACGCACGGACGCACGGCGCCTGATGTCGCGGGCCTCACCGCCTCGGCGGGTGGTGCGCGGTTTGCACCAGCTCGGCCCCATGCCGTCCATCGCCGTGCTCGTCGGGTCGGTTGCAGCCGTCGGACTCCTGGGCTGCGCCACATATTCACCAGGCAGCTTCGCCGCACGCGGTGAAAGCTTCACAGGCCAGCTCGCGACCATCGGCTGCCTCGACCTCGCCGTGGCCGGCACGCGCGACGCCGTCGCGCCCGGTCCGGTCGTCGACTTCCAGTTCGGCAACCGCTGCGATCACGCGGTCCACGTCGATCTCTCCGCGGTGCGCGCCACCGGCCGCACCTCCGCCGGCGAGCGGGTCGCGCTGGTCGCGTACGATCCCTACGGCGAGATCGCGCGCCAGAAGCTCGAGGCCCGGGGCATCGGCCGCGAGCGCCTCGAGTACCGGAGCGCGCGCGACTTCGGCACCGATCTGATCGAGGTGTGCGTCGAGGTCGGCCAGATCACCGAGGGCGGCGCCCCGTCGATGATGTGCGTCGCGCCCGAGCCCGGCCGCGTCGCGGAGGTGACGCCGTGATCGCGCGCGTGGTCGTCGCCACGGTCGCGCTCGGCCTGGTCCGGGTCACGGTCGCCCACGCCTGCGGTGGCTCGTCGAGCGGCGACTCGTCGAGCGGCAGCTCGTCGAGCGACGGCGGCGGGTCGAGCAACTCCGACAGCGGCTACGTCACCAGCGCCGCGCCCGCCTGCTACGACACCACCGACGTGCACGGCTACCGGCAGTGCTCGTCGTTCGGCGCCGGCTGGGCCATCCCCGAGCACATGCCCGCGCTGGCGCTCGAGCTGTCGACCTGGAGCGCCCGGGTCGACTTCGGCGACGTCGACGTCGGCGGCACGGTCCACCACTCGTTCGGCGCCGACTACGCCTACCGCGTCGTCGGCGAGGATCTCGGCGACCAGGCCCTGGCCACCGGCGCCAAGCTGCGCCTGCTCGGCCACCGCGGCCGCGTCTACGTCGGGATCGAGGGCGGCGTCGCCGCCGTCATGGCCGACGACCGCACCCAGCAGATGGCGACCAGCGACGCGATGACGTCGCTGCGCTCGAGCGCCGACACGATGATCATGGGCGGCGCGGTGCTGGGCGTCGATCATCCGATGGGCCGGCTGTCGCTCGGCGCCGAGCTCATGGCCGGCGGCCAGGGCCTGGTGGTCGAGGCCACCAGCGTCCGCGGTGCGTGCGAGACCACCGAGCGCCACGTGGTCGGGCGCGGCCTCGTCGAGGGCCGGGTCCGCGCCGACGTCTGGCTGACGCCGTGGATCACCGTCGGCGGCTTCGCCGGCAAGGACGTGATCTCGGGCCAGACCTCGGCCGGCCTCGGCATCGGCGGCCACATCCGCGCGTTCGACGGCGGCCGGTAGGCGCGCCGACCAGCCGACGGTCGACCGCCTCGGTGCCGGCGCCCGCGCGGCCGGCCCTGGCCATGACGGCGGCGCCCCGCCCGCGGCGCCGTGGTAGAGCGCAGGCATGTTCATCGCGATGAATCAGTTCCGGGTCCAGGCCGATCGGACCGACGACTTCGAGCGCGCGTGGCGCGAGCGCGACTCGTACCTCGACGGCGTCGCCGGCTTCCTGCAGTTCCACCTGCTCAAGGGCGGCACCGAACCCGGCGGCGCGCAGCTCTACTCGTCGCACGTGCAGTGGACCGACGAGGCGGCGTTCCGCGCCTGGGTCGGCAGCGACGCCTTCCGCAAGGCCCACGCCCAGGCCAGCCTCAAGGACGTGCTGATGGGGCCGCCGACGCTGTCGGGCTGGACCACGGTCGACCTGGGCCGCTGACGCCCTGGGCCGCTGACGATCCGCCCGCGGTTGCGCCGGCCCCTGGTCCGGCGTACATCGGCAGGATGCGGCTCGCGCACTGCTCCGACCTGCACCTGTTGTCGCTCGACGGGGCGCGCGCGCTCGACTACCTGAACAAGCGGTGGATCGGGCGGATGAACCTGATCACCAGCCGCAGCCGCCACTACCACACGGCCGCCTTCGACCACATGGTCGAGGATCTCAACGCCCAGCAGATCGATCACGTGATCTGCACCGGCGACGTCACCAACCTGGCGCTGCCGGGCGAGTTCCGGTTCGCGCGCGCGCGCTTCGATCGCCTGCGCCACGGCACCGACGGCGTCACCGTGCTGCCCGGCAACCACGACGCGTACATCGAGGCCGGCACCCAGCACTTCGCCGAGGCGTTCGGCGACTACGCCACCAGCGACGACGGCTGGGCGTGGCCGACCGAGGGCGCGCCGACCCTGGCCGATCGCTGGCCGATCGTGCGGGTGCGCGGCGAGCTGGCGCTGATCGGCCTGTCGACCAGCATGCAGACGCCGTGGTTCACCGCCTACGGTCGCGTGGGTGCCACGCAGCTTGCGCGCCTGCGCACCGCGCTCGCCGATCCGCGCCTCGCCGGCCTGTGTCGTGTCGTCGCGATCCACCACCCACCCGCCGGCAAGCGCGCGGCGTCGGCGATCCGCGGGCTCAAGGATCGCGCCGAGTTCGCTGCGGTCATCAAGGACTGCGGGGCCGACGTGATCATCCACGGTCACGAGCATCGGAACATGAAGGAATCGTTGGATGGTCCGTCCGGCACCATCGACGTGCTCGGCATTCAATCAGGCACTTACGAGGCGGGTCACCCAGATCGGACCGCTCGCTACCGCATCTTCGAGATCTCGGCCGGCCGGGTGGTCGGACAGGCGCTTCGAGTCTGGCACCGAGATCGCAGTGTGTTCGAGGCAGATGAACACGCCAGCTCCCCGGTCGCCGCAAGTGCCTGAGATTCGCCGCGAGGCGTCATCGCCGGATGGCCTGCCCATGTCACCAACTGGTGACATCTACGTAACTGCTCAACTTGACAACGATTCGCCGGCTGCGATACCGCTTGGCGCCCCTGCCTCCGGGGGCAGCCCGTCCGCGCTCGTGCGCGCGCTCAGCCGACAAGGATCCGCAGTGACTCAGCCGACCCTCACCGCCGCCGAAGCTGACGAGATCATCGCCAAGGACGAGCAGTACATCATGCGTCCGTGGACTCACCCCAAGGGTGAGCCGGTCATCGTCGCGCGAGCCAAGGGCTGCGTCATCACCGATGTCCACGGCAAGGACTACCTCGACTTCACCGCGGGCTACTTCGTCAACAACGCGGGCCACTGCCACCCGCGCATCGTCGAGGCCGCCACCCAGCAGCTGACCCAGGTGCTGCAGGTCTCGGGCAAGCACGGCACCATCCCGGCGATCCTGCTCGCCGAGCGCCTGGTCAACCTGCTGCCGAGGTCGATCAACCAGGCGTTCTTCTCGACCGGCGGCTCCGAGGCCAACGAGTTCGCGCTCAAGATGGCGCGGCAGGCGTCGGGCAAGACCGACGTCGCCTACCTCGAGAACGCGTACCACGGGCTCAGCCTCGGCGCGCTCGAGGTCACCGCCAGCGAGAAGTACCGCGACAGCGCCGGCAAGCCGCTCGGCGATCACACCTACGCCATCCCGAACGCGTACTGTTACCGCTGCAAGTTCGGGCCGGCCACGACCTGCAAGGTCGAGTGCCTCGACGGCGTCGACGCGCAGTTCACCGCGCGCCCGGCCGGCGCGATCCTGGCCGAGCCGATCCAGTCGGTCGGCGGCCTGGCGCCGCCGACGAAGTGGTGGGATCGCCTCGACGCGCTCCGCAAGAAGCACGGCATGCTGCTGGTGATCGACGAGGTCCAGACCGGGCTCGGCCGCAGCGGCAAGATGTTCGGCCTCGAGCACTACGGCCTCGAGCCCGAGATCGTCTCGGGCGGCAAGGGCCTGTCGGGCGGCGTCGGCTCGCTGGCGATGACCTGCGCCGGCACCGGCGTGATCTCGAAGTTCTTCGGCGGCACGACCCCGACCTCGGGCGGCAACGCGGTCTCGGCCGCGGCCGGCATCGCGCTGATCGAGACGCTCCTCGACGAGGGCATGATCGACAACGCCGCCGCGATGGGTCGGCACTTCACCGAGGCGGCGTGGGCGCTGCGCGACCCGTGGATCGGCGACGTCCGCTTCACCGGCCTGCTCGGCGGCATCGAGCTGGTCGCCGACCGGGACTCGAAGGCGGTCCTGCCCAAGCCGGCGCTGGCGGCGATCAAGGACGCGCTCCACGACGCCGGCATGCTGATCACGATGAGCGGCACCCACGGCAACGTGCTGCGGCTGCAGCCGCCGCTGGTCGTGACCGCGGCGCAGATCGACACGTTCCTCGCCACGCTGGCCGAGGTGCTGACCGCCGTCCGCGCGGCCGGGTGAGCCCATGAACCTCTTCGCCGTCCGCAAGCACCTCGACAAGGTCCTCCACCCCGTGGTCGCGACGATCGCGCGGCTGCCGATCCACGCCACCCAGTGGACGGTGTTCGGCGCGGCGCTCGGCGCCGCCTGCGGCGTGGCGCTGTTCTACGGCCACTGGTGGACCGGGTTCGCGCTCTTGCTCGTGCGCGGCCTGATCGATCACATCGACGGGTTCCGGGCGCGCAACTACAACGAGCGGTCGACCTTCGGCGCGGTCATGGACGACGTCGTCGACCGCTGGACCCTGGGCGTCGCGTTCGCGGGCGGCTGCATCGCGGTGTCGTACGACTACCCGCACGCGCTGATCGTCATGGGCGTCGGCATCACCGGCGCGCTGACCAACGTGATCATCAAGCTGTCGGTCTACGCCGAGGCCCAGCAGGACATCTGGCGCGAGAAGGGCAAGATCGGCCACCCGATCGACGTGGTCGGGCTGTTCGGCTCGGCCGAGTTCATCATCTACTTCGGCACCGGGCTGTTCTTCACCGCGCTGCTCCACGACCTCCGGCCGATGCTGGCGGGCGCGTGGGCGGTCGCGATCATGTCGCACGTGTCCTTGCTGCAGCGGATCGCGTTCGCGTTCACGCGCTACCGCCGGGTCGACCCGGCCGGGCGGCCGCTGCCCGAGGAGCCGCCGCCCGACGCCCCCGACACCGTCGACGCGGTGCCCTAGCCACCACCAGGATCACGATGGCCGGAAACATCAACCCCGCCAACGCCGTCACGGCGTCGCGGTTCCTCACGCTGCCGCCGTTCGTGTGGGCGGTCGACCACGGCTACCAGCAGTACGCGACCTTGTTCCTGATCGTGTGCGGCGTGCTCGACCTGTTCGACGGCGCGGTCGCGCGCGCGTTCAAGTGCCAGACCCCGTTCGGCGAGATGTTCGACGCGATCGCCGACGCGCTCTGCTACGGCTTCGCGATGATCGTGGTCACCGCCTACGGCTGGGTGCCGTGGCCGCCGGTGGTCATCATCGTCGCGCTCGGCGCGATCAACATGGTCCTGCGGGCGGTCTACGCCAAGCGCGCCGGCCGCACGACCAACTACCAGAGCCACGCGATGGAGCGGCTGGTCGCCTACGCCGCCTACCTCGGCGCGTTCGGCACCAACAACTACCAGCCCACCTACTTCTTCTGGGTGTTCGCCGCGCTGATGACCGTGGTCATGATCCACGACACCAAGCGCATGGCGTTCGACCCGATCCCCGGCGCGGCCGCGGCCCCGACCGGCCCGGCCCTGGAGGCGGCGTCGTGAGCAGCGAGCTGGTCTCGGCCGAGGCGTACAACTGGTTCCTGTCGACGGTCATCGGCGGCGCCGCGACCTACTGGATCGGCATCGACAGCTACCGCCTCAAGAAGGCGCTCGGCGGCGATCGCGCCGATCCGGCGATCCGCGATCGGATCTTCGGCTCGGTGGTCGGCATCGTCGTCGGGTGCGTCGGCGTGGTCGGCGTGATCCTGCACCACACCCGCTGACCGCGGCCGGTCAGCGCGGCGGCCAGCGCCCCGCGGTCACGCGCCGGCCACCGCCGGTCAGCGAGCGTGGCGGTCGACCAGCTCGACGTACGCGGTCATCGCCGCGTCCTTGGTCATGCCCTTGCGCCCGGCCCACGCGTCGTACTTGGCGCGGCCGCGCAGGTCGAGCATGCCCGGCCGGCCGCCGCTGACGTCGCCGACCGTGGCCTGCTTGAACAGCGCGTACATCGCGAGCATGACGTCGTTGCCGAGCCCCGTGACCGGCTTGATGCGGGCCTGGGCGTCGACGAACCGGGCGGCGAGATCGCTCATGCGCGCACTCTACGACGGCCCGACGACACTTCGCTCGGAGCCGGAGCCGGAGCCGGAACCGGAGCCGGAGCCGGAGCCGGAGCCGGAGCCGGAGCCGGAGCCGGAGCCGGAACCGGAGCCGGAGCCGGAGCCGGAGCCGGAGCCGGAGCCGGAGCCGGAGCCGGAGCCGGAGCCGGAGCCGGAGCCGGAGGCCGGAACCGGAGCCGGAGCCGGAGCCGGAGCCGGAGCCGGTGCCGGACCCGGAGCCGGAGCCGGAGCCGGAGGTCGGAGCCGGAGCCGGAGCCGGAGCCGGAGTCGGAGCCGGAGCCGGAGCCGGAGCCGGAGCCGGAGCCGGAGCCGGAGCCGGAGCCTTCGTTCTCCAGCGTGGATGACCACGCGGCGCGCGGGCGGGCGTGGCATGCTGGTCGCACATGCGCGCGCGCTCGCCGTCGTTGTCGCTGATCGTCGGGCTGGCCGCCTGCCACGCGTCGAAGCCGGCCGCGTCGGGCGGGGCGCCACCCCCGCAGCCGGTCGCGGCGCGGCCGGTGCCGATGGCCGCGGCCCTGACGCTCGACGACACGCGGCTCTACAAGGAGCGTGCGCGCGACATGAGGGACGAGGGCGTCAGCCCCGCGCCGCCGATCGTCGTGGCCCACAATCGCGTCCGCGCCGAGCACTGCGCGCCGCCGCTGGTGTGGTCCGACGCGCTCGCCGCCGAGGCCGAGGCCTGGGCCCAGCACCTCGCCGCCTCCGGCTGCGCGTTCGAGCACTCGCGGTCCGAGCACGGCGAGAACCTCGCGGCCGGCACCGCCGGCGCGCTCGACCCCGACGCCGTCGTCGCCATGTGGGCCCGCGAGGAGGACCACTACGACTGGCGCCGCCCGGGCTTCGGGATGAAGACCGGCCACTTCACGCAGGTGGTCTGGAAGGACACGATCGCCGTCGGCTGCGCGGTCGTCACCTGCGGCAGCCTCGACACCTGGGTCTGCAACTACGATCCGCCCGGCAACGTCGAGGGCGACTTCCCGCTCAACGTCGCCGCGCGAGGCTGCCAATGACCGCCGCCCGCCCACCGCGCCGCGCCAGTCCGGCCGCGCCGCGACGCCGCGCGATCGCGGCGGCGCTGCTCGCCGCCGGCGCGGTCGGCGCATGCTCGCCGCCCGCCCACCGCCAGGTGCGCGACGAGCGCGTGCTGCGGGAGGAGCACGTCGAGGTCGAGCCGCCACCGCCGCCGCCGCCGCCGCCGCCCGCCGACGACCTCGAGCGGGTCACGATGAAGGGCATCGTCGACGCGCCGCCGATCGTCACCGCCCACAACCGCGTCCGCGCCGAGCACTGCGCGCCGCCGCTGGTGTGGTCCGACGCGCTCGCCGCCGAGGCCGAGGCCTGGGCCCAGCACCTCGCCGCCGCGGGCTGCGCGTTCGAGCACTCGCAGTCGGAGCACGGCGAGAACCTCGCGGCCGGCACCGCCGGCGCGCTCGACGCCGACGCCGTCGTCGCCATGTGGGCCCGCGAGGAGGACCACTACGACTGGCGCCGCCCGGGCTTCGGGATGAAGACCGGCCACTTCACGCAGGTGGTCTGGAAGGACACCGTCGCGGTCGGCTGCGCGGTCGTCACCTGCGGCAGCCTCGACACCTGGGTCTGCAACTACGACCCGCCCGGCAACGTCGAGGGCGACTTCCCGCTCAACGTCGGCGCCCACGGCTGCCGGTAGCTACATCCGTCGGACCTCGCCGAGGCCGAGCAGGGCCAGGCCGCGGGTCAGCGCGCGCTTGACCGCGTGGACCAGCGCCAGGCGCGCCCGGCGGATCGCCAGGTCGTCGCAGAGCACGCGCAGCGCGGCGTCGTCGTTGCCGAGCGCGTACCAGCGCGAGAAGTCACCGGCGAGCTCGAGCAGGTAGTGCGCCACCACGTGCGGCTCGCAGTTTTCGGCGGCCCGGACCACGTAGTCGCCGAAGTCGAGCAGCCGCCGCGCGACCGCCCACTCGGCGTCGTGGGTGAGCAGCGCCAGATCGGCCGCGCCGTCGACGACCTCGCCGGCCTTGCGCTCGATGTTCCAGCACCGGGCCAGCGTGTAGTGCAGGTACGGGCCCGAGTCGCCCTGGATCGAGACGACCTTGTCCCAGTCGAAGTCGACGTCGCGATCGCGCTGCGGCAGCACGTTGGCGAAGACGACCGCGCCGACCCCGACGGTCTGCGCGGTGGCCTCGACCTCGGCGGCCGGCAGGTCCGGGTTCTTCTCGACGATGATGGCGCGGATGCGGTCGACGGCCTCGGCGATCACGTCGGTGAGCAGGAACCGCCCCGCCTCGCCGCCGACGGGCGCGGCCCGGGTCGACGTCTTCTTGCCGCCGAACCGCACCAGGCCGAACGGCACGTGCTGGCACCGGCTGGCCCAGTCGAAGCCCAGCAAGCCCAGGCACGCGAACAGCTGCTTGAAGTGCAGGCCCTGGCCGCGATCGACCACGTACAGCGACCGCGCGAACTGGTACGCGCGCCAGCGGTACAGCGCCGCCGCCAGATCGCGGGTCGCGTAGAGCGTGGTCCCGTCGGTGGTCTTGATCAGCATCGGCATCTTCTCGCCGGGGATCTCGACCACCTGCGCGCCCTCGCTCTCGCGCAGCAGATCCTTGGCGACCAGGAGGTCGAGGATCTCGGGCATCTTGTCCTCGTAGAACGACTCGCCGCGGGCGTCGTCGAACGCGACGCCGAGGACGCGGTAGACCGCCTCGAACTCCGCCAGCGACACGTCGCGGAACTGCTTCCAGCGCGCCCGCGCGCCCGGCTCGCCGTCCTCGAGGCGCTTGAACCAGGATCGGGCCACGGCGTCGAGGCCGTCCTCGACCTTCATCGCGGCCCGGAACCGGACGTACAGATCGTTGAGCGCGGTGACGTCGATCGTCGGGTACTCGCTGCCCCAGCGCTCGTAGGCGGCGAGGAGCATCCCGTGGGTCGTGCCCCAGTCGCCGAGGTGGTTGATGCGGACCACGCGGTAGCCGAGCGCCTCGTGCAGCTGCACCAGCGCGTGGCCGAGCATGGTCGAGCGGATGTGGTGGTAGGCCAGGTGCTTCGAGATGTTGGGCGACGAGTAGTCGACGCACACGACCGCGCCGTCGCCGAGGTCGGGCACCAGGCGTGCGCGCGCGCAGGCGGCGTCGATCGCGACGCCGAACGCCGCGACCCGATCGACCTTGACGTTGACGAACGGCCCGGTCGCGGTGACGTCGGCGATGATGCCAGCGCGCGGCAGATCGCGGGCGATCCGCGCGGCCAGCGCCGGCGGCGCTTCCTTGGTGCGCTTGGCCAGCGCGAACACCGGGATGGCGAAGTCGCCGAGCTCGGGGCGCGGCGGCGGATCGACCTTGACGTCTTCGACGGTGACGCCCGTGAGGGCAGCGACGGCGCGGGCGATCTCGGCAGCGCAGGGGTTTGCGGGGGCGGCCATGGCGCGCGCAATCTAGCCCAAAACCGCCGCAGCGCCCCACCCCGCTGGGGAAAACCCTAGCGGATTCAAGGTGCTCCAAATTGACCGTGACCGCGGGACTGTGTTACCAAACGATCGTCAACCCTGGGGTTTAGCGCACCTCGTGCACCCTGGTTCCGGAGGAACGGCATCGATGAGCAAGGTCATTCTCTGCGCCGATGACAGCGTCACCATGCAGACGGTGGCGGAGATCACCTTTCGCGCGACCGAGTTCGGTTACGCGGGCGCGCGCTCGGCCGACGAGGCCGTCGACAAGGTCAAGGCCCAGCGCCCGGTGCTGGTCCTCGCCGACGCGGTGATGCCCGGCAAGACCGGCTACGACCTGTGCCACGCGCTCAAGTCGGACCCCGCCACCGCCGACATCCCGGTGGTGATCCTGTGCGGCAACTCGGCGCCCTACGACGGCGCCAAGGGCGCGCAGGTCGGCGCCGACGGCAGCCTGACCAAGCCCTGGGATACCCAGGTGATGCTCGACAAGGTCGCCGAGATCCTCGACAAGGTCGCCGCGACCGGCGTCGCCCGGGCCGCCGGCAAGGCCGCCGCGGCGCCCGCGTCGACGCCCGCGATCCCCGCGCCGACGCCGATCCCGGTCGCGCCGCCGCCGGTCGTGGCCGCCGCGCAGCCCAAGGTCGCGCCGCCGCGCTCGGCGACCATCATGGGCATGCCGACGATCAAGATGCCGGGTCCAGCGCCGGTCGCGCACACCCCCGCGCCGGTCGCTGTCGCGCCCGCGCCACGCCCTGGCTCGGCGACGGGTCCGGTCGCGCAGGCGCCGGTCGCGCACGCACCGGTGGCCCACACGCCGGTGGCCGCGCCGGCGACGATGCGCGGCGTCGCGCCGATCGCCGTCCCGGTGGCGCAGTTCTCGACCAGCCGCGCGCCGATGGTCGCCGGGTCGCCGACCAAGCGGTCGATCCTGGTCGAGCACACGCTCGCGAAGATGGGCGAGCGCCTCGCCGAGCTGTCGGGCCTCGCGCCCGGCTCGCCCGAGCTGGCCGCGCTGGTCAAGCTGTCGTCGGAGATCGTCGAGCGCGTGGTCTGGGAGGTCGTGCCCGACCTCGCCGAGACGATCATCCGCGAGCACGTGGCCGACCTGGCGACGAAGCGCGCGAACTGATATCGAGGGTTTTTCGAAGCGACCCAGGCAGGTGTAGGGGACTCCTGGGTGGGAGGATCGGCGGACACCAGGAGGTCAGGGCCCGGATCCGGAGCCGGGCGCCGGCTAGCTCACGATCGGCTGACACCCGGGCGCCGGAGCCGGGCGCCGGCTAGCTCACGATCGGCTGACACTCGCGGCGGCGCGCGCGTCTCGCGCCGCGAGGTCGAGGGCGGCCTGGTCCCGGCACGCGTGGAACTCCGCTGGCGAAGCGGCCCGGGCGCAGGTCGCCTCGGCGCGCGCGACCAGGCGCGCACGGTCAGCCCGCCGCCGCGCCTCGGCGACCTCGGGGGCCTCGGGTCGGCGACGCCAGGCGAGGACGAACCGGACCTGGGCCAGCGGCCCTTGGCCCGCGGGCGGCGATGAGGTCAGCTGCAGGTGGACCCGCCCGTCGACGTCGACGCACACGCTGTGGGTAAGGACCTCGAGCGCCGTGGCGCCGTCCTCGTGGCCGTACCAACGCGTGGTCTCGGACAGCGGCGCGAGCGACACGCCGACGCCCTGCTCGACCGTCGCCGCGACCTCGACGCACTCGCCGGCGACCACGTCGAGCGGGTAGATCGTGCCGAGCACCGACCCGACGACCTCGGCCTCCCCGTCGGCGGGCCCGGGCAGCGCGGCCCGGACCCGGGCGAGGGTGTCCGCGGCCGCGGCCGCTGCTGGGGCGGATGGCGCCGACGGGGCGGCCCCAGTGACGGGCAGAACGCAGGCGGACGCGAGCGCGAGGACAGCGACGACGACGAGGCGGTGCATGTCCGGACGTGTCGCGAGCGGCGATCAGGTTCAGGGGACGGTGTCAACTTTGACAACTTTTCGGCTCCCCGCGCCCCCGGTCGCGCGGTCGCGCGGTCGCCGCGCTCGCCGGTCGCCGCGGTCGCCCAGTCACCGCCGATCCGCGCGTGGCGGGCGGGCATGAATCCGGGAGGGTCTGGAGGGGACGGTGTCAACTTTGACAACCTTGCGGTCGCCGCGGTCGCCGCCCCATCCGCGCGAGCCGACCCGCGACCGCGCCGGCCTCGAGGCGCGTCAGAACCCGAGCCGCACGCCACCCAGGTAGCGCTGCTCCTGGTCTGACTGCGTGGTCGCCTTCACCGTGCCGGAGCGCACCCGCGCTTCGATCGCCAGCTCGACCTCGAGCACCAGGTCGGGCCGCAGTTCGGCGCCGTACGCGACCCAGAACCGGCCCTGACTCCGCGAGTCCAGGAGCGCGTAGTCGTCGACGATGTCTTCCTGGTAGCGATCGGCGCCCTGGATCGAGCGGAACAGATCGAACTGGACCTCGATGCCAGCCTCGAGCCCATCGGCGCCGACCGCGAGGCCCCCGCGGCCGGTCACCCCGACCGCGTGGTGGTAGTTGTCCCGCAGGATGGTCGACCGGACCACCTCGTCGGGGACCTGGCGGCGGTGCTCGTCGATCGCATAGTTGCGCACGAAGCCGAAATTCCCGAGCACGTCGACGGCCGCGCGGCCGCGGATCCCCGCGCGATAGACCACGACGTCGACCATGGGACCGATGATGTGGGCGATCGCGAGACGATCCTTGGTCAGCGGGCCAGCGCGCCCGGTCGAGGCGTGAAAGCCGTACTCGTAGGCGCTGGCGAGGCCGTAGATGAGGTTGTAGCCGTCACCGGTCGCGGCCGAGATGTCCTTCCGGTGCCAGGCGATCACCCCGGCCCGCGCCCGGGCCTTGAAGTCCGTCAGGACGTGCTCGCCCCAGGTCGCCTCGACCTGCACGCGACTGAACGCGCTGTCCTTGTACAGCCGCGTGGCCCGCCCCGGCCGCTCGAAGTCTGGGATCATGATGACCTCGGTCTCGAGCCCGACCCGGAGGATGCGCTGGGCGTCCGCGGCGCCGGTGGCCTGCTGCGCTCCGGCGGCGACGTAGG
This sequence comes from Myxococcales bacterium, assembly GCA_016717005.1. Classification (NCBI taxonomy): domain Bacteria; kingdom Pseudomonadati; phylum Myxococcota; class Myxococcia; order Myxococcales; species Myxococcales bacterium. Next base: position 126,971 of record JADJUF010000049.1, read on the forward strand.
ACCTGAAGCGATGCCAGAGCGTGTCGTCGAGACCGATGCTGTCCAGCCGGCGCGACCGCCAGCGCGGCTTGCGATCGATCGAGTCCAGGAGCCCTCGTCCGCCGCTGAGCGCGTTGCCCGCGATCAGATTGAACCAGTTCGAGTCGCTGCGGAGGAAGAAGACGCCGAGTTGAGAGAACGACTCCCCGATCACCGCGCCCGCGCGCGGCGTCATGATCAGGTCATTGAGGCTGACCGTCTCCCGGAACTCGCCGAGCAGCTCCCAGGCGCCCGACAAGACCAGCGCCACCGAGTACGCCTCGAGCGCGGAGAACCCGTTGCTGCGCGCGAGCAGGTACGTCGTCGCGCCCTGGGCCGGGTGCCGCCACGCATTGACGTCGAACATGTTGTCATCGAAGCGCCACGCGTCGAGCGTCACGAAGCGCGCCCGGACGTTGCGCCAGTCCACCGCGTAGGCGAAGTCGACCTTGTTGGCGTCGTAGTCGCTCCAGTAGTAGGCCTCCATGGCCGCGAACAAGACCGCGTCGGCCGCGAGCATCCGCAGCCAGTGGCGGTCCCGCGGCCAGGGCCCGCCGGGGACGGGGTCGACCTCACCGGCGGCGGGCCCGGACGCCAGCGCAAGCGCCGGGGCGATCGCGGCGGTGCGGTTCGCGTCCGGTCGCGCCTCGTCGACGTCGGGGCCGTCGCCCGCTTCCGCAGGCCGACCCCAGCCGCCGACGACGCCCACGGCGATCGCGATCACGACGGCGAGACGACGATGTGGACTCATCTGGCTGGCCGCACGATCGCAGTTCTCGCGGCCCAGGTCACGGCCGTTGCGCGCTCAGCGGGGCGAGCCCGGACCGCCCCGCGCCCGTGGGAAGGCGCCGTTCGTCGACCCGCGGAGCAGCGCTTCGCCCCGGATGCCCGCCGCCCCATGGGGGCAGGGCGCGTCACGCCCCGCGGTTGGTGTATACGACGTGAGCGATGAACCGCCGCGCCGCGCCCCTCATGGTCGCCCTCGCCATGTCGGTGCTACTCGGGGAGCCGGGCGAGCCCGCCGCCGCGCCGCGGGGGCCAGTGGCGGCGGCCGGTCGTGCGGCGCCGTCCGTGACGCCTGCTGGCCCGACGCCGGGCCGAGCCTGGCGCTTCGTGGCGAGCGCCGTGTTCGGCGTGCGCGGCGACCAAGGCGGGCTCCACGTCGCTGGCCTCCGGCTCGTGTGGTCGGCCGGCCTCATGACTCGCTCGGTCGACGTCGTGGTGTCCCTCGACCGACAGATCGGCGCCGGAGACCGCGTCCTCGACTCCGAAGGCAACCCGGCCACGTGGTCGGAGTGGCTCGCGTCGGCGCGGGTCGGCCACCGCTTCGCGCTCGGCCCTGACCTGTGGCTGCGAACCACTGCCGGGCTGTCGCTGGTGCACGCCGACGTGACGGGCACGGTGATGGGCACCACCAGCGCCTTCGACGTCGGGCGGTCCAACCTGGGCCTCGACGCCGTGGTCGCGATCGCGTGGAGGACCGGCCGGGTCGCGTCCAGCCTGGTCACCGGCGTGACCGCCGTGCCGCTCGGCCAGGAGCTGGTGGTCGGGACCGGCCGGTTCGTCTTGCCGCCGCGCCTCGAACCGTGGATAGGGCTCGGCGCCGGCCTGGTCTTCTGAGCTTCCCATCGCTGTTCGACTACTGGCACGGCGCCAAGGAGGGCAAGCTCGACCACGCGACGTTCCTCGCGTGGATGGCGCCCGTGCGCGAGCTCCGCGCGTTCGTGCTGTGGCGCAAGCGCTGCTTCGGCACGCACAGCGACCGCGGCAACCTGTTCGCCGAACGCCTCATGACGGTGGCCCACACCGCCCGCAAGCAGCGCAAGGACGTGCTCCCGTTTCCTCACCGCCTGCTGCCAGGCGCGCCAAGGCGCACCGCGACGGCGCCCCCCCGCCGTTGCGGTTCGCGGCGGCGTAGGTCGTCACGCGGCGGCCGCCACGGCCATTGTGCGCCGCTAGCTCGCGGACCGAAACATATAGCAATTCCATAGACTTGTGCTCGCCATCTTGCCCGAAGGCAAGTAAGTGCTTACTCTCCTGCGTATGAGCGAGCCTCGGCGCACATCCTTGGATCGACAGGTCGAGCTGACCGACGCCGCGCTGCACATCATCGCGACCAAGGGCATCGCGGCCTTGAGCACGCGGAACCTCGCGGCGCAGGTCGGGCTCTCGACCGGCGCGATCTTCAGGCACTTCGCATCGCTCGAAGCGCTGCTCGACGCTGTCGTGACGCGCGTCGAAGCTGTTCTCGAGTCCACCTACCCGCCGTCGACGCTCCCCCCCGTTGAGCGTCTCGAACGCTTCGTCGAGGCTCGAAGCACCGCGGTGGGCAAGCAGCTCGGTATTCTGCGGCTCGTACTCTCGGAGCAGTTCCTGCTCGCGCTCCCGGAGAGCGGCTCGGTCCGCCTTGCGGCCTGCGTGCAAGAGACGCGCGCGTTCGTGCTCGAGTGCGTGCGCGAGGGCCAGGACGCAGGCGAGCTGCGCTCAGATCTCCCCGCCGAGACGCTCGCACCGATCGTCATGGGCACGGTGCAGATGCTCGCGCTCTCTCCCTCGAAGGCTCGGCAGCGAGATGCCGAAGCGCGCGCAGTTCTGGGCAGCCTGCTCGCGCTCCTCCGTTCGCCCGCTGTCGCTCCCACGTCGAGCAGAAAGAGTTCCCCATGATGCGTCTGATTCTCGCCTCCACTGTCGCGGTCGCTGCGCTGTCGCTTGGCGGCTGTGCCACGCAGTCCGCGGCGCAGCACCACGCACCCACGCTTGGCGGACCAGCAAGTCGCGTCGTCGAGCTCCCCGGCACGCCGAGCGCGGGCGAGCCGCGCGAAGTTCGGGTGCTCGTCGACGAGCCCGCGTTGAAGCTCGCGAGCATCGTGCTTCGGGCCGGCACCGTGCTGCCGACGCACCACTCCGAGGTGCCGGTGACGATCACGGCGCTTCACGGTAGCGGCACCGTGGTGGCCGGCGCCGAGCGGCTGCGCCTCGACCCCACACACGCGGTCGTCCTTGCGCCGAACGTTCCGCACTCCGTCGAGCCGGACACCGGGACCGACCTCGTGCTGCTCGTTCATCACCTCGGACGTGGAGAGGAGCATCACCAATGAAGACCGGTCGCTACAACGTCGGCGTGGGCCTGCTCGTCATGGCGGGCTTCATGCTCTACGGGTTCCTCCTCATCTACCTGCGTGACTTCGCGCCGGACAAGGAAGCCTGGGTCGCCAGCTACTCGGTTGGTAAGCACTTCGAGGCCCGCCTCGCGCACGTACACGGGAACCTGTTCGCGCTGCTCAACCTCGCGCTGGGGTTCGTGCTCGTGCGCCTCGCGGCGGCGAGTGACAGGGCGCGCACCGCGGCGGCCGGGCTCGGCCTCGCGGGCCTCCTGATGCCCGCCGGCATTCTCGGTGAGGTGTACCTCGGGCTCTCGCCGATCTTCGTGCTGCTCGGCGCCGTGTCGATGACGGCCTCCGTGGTGCTCACCGGCGTGCTCGCGCTGAAGCACTGGGGTGACGCAAGGAGCGCGACATGACCGGCGCGACGGGTTCCTATCCCCAACCACGCCTGAGGCTTGGCCGCTGGGCGCTCGGCGCGACAGCCGTCCTGTTCGGCGTCGCGACGTTGCTCGAGGGGGGACACGTCCTCTTCGGCGGCCCCGCCGCTCGACAGGAGGCCGGCAACGTCGTCTCGTTCGTGCTGCTGTTCAACTTCGGCGCGGGCTTCGCCTACGGTCGCACCCGCGGCGCTGCTCGGCCGGTCATGGGCCCCCTGGCTCGCCCGGACGCTTGCCGTCACGACGCTCGGGATCTTCGTCGCGCTCGGGGCGCACGTGCTCTCTGGTGATGCCTTCGAGTTGCGCACCATCATCGCCATGACCTTGCGCTCCGGGTTCTGGGTCACCCAGGCGCTGCTCCTGCCGCGCGTGCTCGATCGGAGGATGCCATGAAGGAACGTTGGTCCAACGCGAGCGTCGCGCTCCACTGGCTCGCTGCAGCACTCATCGTCGGACTGGCGACGGCAGGGTTCGTCATGACGGACCTTCCGGCTGACTCGAGCGGGCGGCTGCTCATCTCGCGGCTGCACACGCTCGGTGGGGCAACGCTTATGCTGCTCACGGTCGCGCGTCTCGTCGTCCGGCGACGCGGGCCAGCGGTGAGCCCACTGCCCGTCTCGGACCTGCACCGCCGAGGGGTCGGCGTGATTCACGCGCTCCTCTACGCGGTAACCTTTGGCATCGGCGCCAGTGGCTTCGTCACCGGGGCGCGAAGCGCGTGGCCGGACTACCTGCGAGGGCAGCTCGCGGAAGCCCCGGCGCTCGAGACGCTCGCGTCCCGTGAGGCGCATGAGGTGCTCGTCTTCGCGCTGCTCGGCCTCGTGCTGCTTCACGTGGGTGGCGTGATGCTCCAGCAGGTTCGCCAAGGTGGAGTGCTCAGGCGGATGGTGCCGTTCCTGAAGTGACCCTCCGCACCTCCCGGAGGACCGTCAACAGCGCGCTCGCTCACGTGCGAAGGGCTGAAGAAGGCGCGCTCAGCGCTGGGACATTCTGACGGGCCGTGGATAGTCCCAGGACGACCCTCCGCCCCTTCTTTCCCTTCTCGTCTTCAGTTCATCGACGGCTGCCTGCGCGAGGCCCAGGTCCAGGGCGAGATCGCCGCCCACCTCGACGCCATCATCCTGGGCTGGATCGTGCGGGGCACGCCCCAGGTCGCGGTCGCGTCGACCGCGGGACCGCGACCACCGGAGGCGCGCGCGCCCGAGGCGACCTGGACGGTGCTCGAGCACATGCTGCGCAGCCCGGCGGCCCCCCCCAGCCGACCACCACGATCGGACGCATCATGACCGCCGCATCCCCCAGCATCGCGCGCGCGCGCCGGCCCGCGTGGCTCCTCGTCGTCGCGGCGCTCGCGACCGCTTTCGGCGTCCTGACCTTGGTCGCCAGCAGCCGGGTCCTGCTCGGCTCCGCCGCCGCCCGGGCCGCCGAAGGCGACTACGTCCCGTTCGTCCTGTGGTTCAACTTCCTCGCCGGCTTCGCGTACGTCACCGCCGGCGTCGCGCTCGGGCTCGCGCGGCCATGGGCCGGGCGGCTCGCGCTCGGGATCGCCGTGTCGACCGCCCTGGTCTACGCCGCGTTCGGCGCCCACGTGCTGATGGGTGGGCGCTTCACCTCCCGCACCGCCCTGGCCATGGCCGTCCGGACGATCGTGTGGACCGGGATCGCCGTGCTGGCGTGCCGGCGCTTCGGGTGCGTCCGCCTGAAGCGGGCGCTGGCGGGGGCCGTGGTCGCGGCCCTCGTGATCGTCGGCGCCTCGACGTGCGGCGGCCCCGCCGAGACCGTGCGCGTGCACGCCGGCGCCGCCGGTGACGGCGCGACGGGACGCGCGCGCGCCCCCCGGATGTCGGTCAAGGACCACCGCGGGCGCGAGCTCGACGTCCCGATCCGTGGCCAGGTGACGGTCCTGTCGTTCGCGTCGAAGGCGACGGCCGATCAGGCCAGCGCCCGGTGTCGAGCGGTCCGCGTCGAGCACCCCGACGTCGCGATCCTCGAGTTCATGGACGTCTCGGGCGTGCCCGGCTTCCTGGCGGGCAAGGTCGACGGCAAGCTCGCCGAGCGCCACCGGACGATCGTCACCGACACCCGGGCGGCGTTCGCGGCCGCGCGCCGGGCCCCGCCCGACGACCTCGAGGATCGCATCCACATCGTCGCCGACTGGCACGCCGATGCGTTCCGAGCCTACGGCGCCACCGACGCCGACGACCAGGTCCAGATCGCCGTGATCGACGGGGCCGGCGGCCTGGTGTCGTTCTTCGCGTCGACGCCGACCGACGCCGAGGTCGCCGCCGCGGTGGGGCGCGCGACCGCGCCCCCGTGACGGCATGCCGGTCGGGGGACGGTGTCAACGTTGACAACCTTCGGTCGCCCGGGTCGCGCCGCCGATCCGCGCGTGGCGGGCGGGGATGAATCCGCGCGCGGGTGAGGCGCGCCCGCGGCGGTGCGTGGGATGCTGCGCGCGATGAGCGAGCCGGACGACGTGCGCGCGCGCGGGACGTGGATCGCGGCGGGGGACTGGGGGGCGTTCTTCGCGCTGGCGCTCGACAACCTGACCAACCTGGTGCTGCTGGCGTCGATCCTGGTCGGCGGGTTCGGGTTCCCGGCCGACGTGCTCGCGACCCGCATGATCCCCGGCACGGCGCTGGGCGTGATGGTCGGCGACCTCGCGTACACGTGGATGGCGATGCGCCTGCGCCACCAGACCGGGCGCGCCGACGTCACCGCGATGCCGCTGGGCCTCGACACGCCGTCGACGGTCGGCATGGCGGTCGCGGTGCTCGGCCCGACCTGGAAGATGACCAACGACGCGATCCTGACCTGGCAGGTCGGCATGGCGGTGATGGTGCTGATGGCGATCGTCAAGACCGCGGCCGCGTTCGCCGGCGACGCGATCCGCCGGGCCGCCCCGAGCGCCGGGCTGCTCGGCTCGATCGCCGGCGTCGGCATCGCGCTCCTGGGCGTGCTGCCGCTGCTCAACCTGTTCGACGCGCCGATCGCCGGCCTGGCCGCGCTCGGCGTCGTGCTGTACGCGCTGGTCGCGCGGCTGCCGCTGCCGCGCCGCCTGCCCGGCGCGCTGCTCGCGGTCGTCGTCGGCACCGCGCTCTACTACGCGCTCGGCGCCGCCGGCGCGCAGCCCGGGTTCCACGCGCCGCAGTTCGAGCTGACCACGGCCCTGCCGTGGCCGACGCTGGGCTTCCTCGACGGGCTCGACCGCGCGATCCACTTCCTGCCGCTGGCGCTGCCGTTCGCGCTGCTGACGGTGGTCGGCGGCATCAACGTCACCGAGAGCGCCCGCGCCGCCGGCGACGACTACCGCACCCGCGACGTCCTGCTGATCGAGGCCGGCGCGACGTTGCTCGCGGGGCTCACCGGCGGGGTCGCGCAGTCGACGCCGTACATCGGCCACCCGGCCTACAAGCGCATGGGCGCGCGCGCCGGGTACACGCTCCTGGCCGGCGTGTTCGTCGGCCTCGGCGGCGCGCTCGGGATCGTGCAGTTCCTGACCCAGGCCATCCCGGCCGCGGCGATCGCGCCGCTGCTCCTGTTCGTCGGCGTCGAGATCGTCGGGCAGGCGTTCGACGTGCCGCCGCGGCGGCACGCGCCGGCGGTGGTGCTGGCGATGCTGCCGTCGGTCGCCGAGCTCGGGCGCATCCTGATCACGATGGTCACCGGCGGCGCGCCGCTGGCCGGCGGCGCCGCCCACACCGGCCACACGGTCGACGTGATCGCCCACGGCTTCATCGTCACCGGCCTGCTCTGGGGCGCGATCGCCGCCGAGCTGATCGAGCGCCGCCCGGTGCGCGCCGCGATCTGGTGCGCGGTCGCGGCGGCGCTGGCGGCGATCGGCCTGATCCACTCGACCCTGCCGACCGGCGCGCTCTACTGGCCGTGGCACGCCGGCGCCCGCGAGAGCCTGACGCTCGCGGCGGCCTACGCCACGCTCGGCGCGATGTTCGTCCTCGGCAGCCGGGTCGCGCCGCTGGCGCCGGCGTCAGCCGAGTAGCTGATCGAGCGCGGTCACCGTCGGGAACCCGGCGGCGTCGGCGATGGGCGCGTTGCCGGGACGGAGCGACAGCACCCCGCGCAGGCCGGCGGCGCGCGCGGCGGCGAGCTCCTCGACGACATCGGACACGAACACGATCCGCGCCGGCGCGATCGCCAGGGCCGCGGCGATGTGCGCGTAGCTCGCGGGCGCGCGCTTGGGGCCGGTCGTCGTGTCGAACCAGGCCGTGAAGTGTGGCGTCAGATCGCCCGCGGCCGCGGCGTGCCGGTAGAGCAGCTGCTGGGCCGCGATCGAGCCCGACGAGTAGCTGGCGATCACCACACCATCGGCGCGCCACCGCGCCAGCGCCGGCGCTACGTCAGGGTAGAGCTCGGCGGTGACCACGCCGGCGTGGTAGCCGTCGCGCCAGATCATCCCTTGCAGCGCCTTGAGCCCGGTCGACTTGCGATCGCGCGCCATCAACCACTGGCCGTAGGCCGCGAGGTCGCCGTCGGGGGCGCCGGGCTCGCGCTCGGCGGCCCGCTCGCGCGCCAGCAGCGCCAGCGCCGCCCGGACCTCGGGCGCGTCGGCGTTGGCCGCCAGGAACTCGTCGAGGTGCGCCGCCGCGTACGGGAACAGGACCTCGTGCACGAACGCGATCGGCGCGGTCGTGCCCTCGATGTCGAGGACGACGGCGTCGAAGCTGCGCGCGGTCATGGCGTCGGCGGCAGCTCGGCCGGCCCCAGGCACAGCGGCTGGTAGCGCGCGTCGGCGCCGCTGTCGGTGTAGCGCGGGGTCCAGCCGGCCGGATCCTGGAACAGCCGGATCGCGCGGACGCGACGCTCGCCGCACAAGTCGAACCAGTGGTGGGTGCCGCGCGGCACCCGCAGCAGATCGCCGGCGACGACCTCGACCGCGACCACCTCGCCGTCGACCGGGTGCAGGTGGAACAGCCCGCGCCCGGCGACGATGAACCGGACCTCGTCCTCGTCGTGCCAGTGCTCGCGGCAGAACTTCGCCAGCATGACGTCGAGGTCGGGCGTGGTCGGGTGCAGCTCGATGACGTCGGCGGTGACGTAGCCGCCCGAGGCCTTCAGGCGCTCGATCGCGTCGGCGTAGGCGGCGAGCACGTCGGCCGCGGGCGCGTCGGCGGCCAGCGGCCGGTCGCTGGCCCAGCGCTCGTAGGTGACGCCGATCGCGGCGAGCGCCGCGGCGATCGCGTCGGGGTCGGTGAGCTCGCGACCGGAGTCGCGCAGGGTCAGACGGGCCATGGTTCACCTCGCGCGGAGAATCGCTCGATCACCTCGAACAGGAACTCGAACACCTCGACGTGGCGCTCGGCCACGGCCAGGTCGGGGCCCCAGGTGTACAGGCCGTGGCCGGCCACGAGCACGCCGTGGCTGTGGCGGTGCTCGTCGACGGCGCGCCCGAGCGCGGCCGCCAGCGCCGGCAGGTCCTGGGAGTTGTCGATCACCGGCACCACCTCGCGGTGGTGGTGGCTGGTGACGCCGGCCAGGCCCTTGAGCATCTCGAGCCCGGTGATCGTCAGCGCCCCGGCGTCGGCGCCGCGCAGCGACGCCAGCGTGTTCCAGACCGAGTGCACGTGCAGGATCGCGCCGGCGCCGCGCCCGGCCAACGCGACGTGCAGCGCGGTCTCGGCCGACGGCCGGCCGCGCCCGCCGACCTGGGCGCCGTCGGCGTCGACCAGCACCAGCTCGTCGGCCGTGGCGTGGCCCTTGTCGACGCCGCTCGCGGTGATCAGCAGGCGCCGCGGCGGGCCCGGCACGACCACGCTCATGTTGCCGCCGGTGCCCGGCGCCAGCCCCCGGGCATGCAGCCGCCGCACCACCGCCACCAGCGCGGCGGCGGGGTCGTCGGTCGAGGTGGGGCGCGGCAGCTCGCTCATGGCGTCGGCGACAGCGGGCGGCAATACCACGCGCGGCGCGACGGCGCGAGCGCCTGAACCGGCCCCAGCCAGGCCCGCGGCCGCCGGCCGCACCCTCGCGGCGGTCGCGATCGCCGCGCCGCGTCGTGGTAGCGTCCCGGCGCCATGACGACCGCGGCCCTGTCCAAGCAGTACGACCCGTCCGACGTCGAGCCTCGCCACCTGCGCGCGTGGCTGGAGGCGGGCTACTTCCACGCCGACGCGGCCAGCCCGCAGGTCCCGTACGGCGTCACGCTGCCGCCGCCGAACGTCACCGGCTCGCTGCACATGGGCCACGCGCTCGGCTCGACGCTGCAGGACATCCTGGTCCGCTGGCGCCGCATGGGCTCGTGGAACGCGATGTGGATGCCGGGCACCGACCACGCGTCGATCGCCGTGCACGTGCTGCTCGAGAAGGAGCTCAAGCGGCGCGAGAACAAGACCCGCCAGGACCTCGGCCGCGAGGCGTTCCTCGAGCGGGCCTGGATCTGGAAGGAGCGCTCGGGCAACCGCATCTCCGAGCAAGAGAAGGTGCTCGGCTTCTCGCTCGACTGGGCGCGCGAGCGCTTCACGATGGACGAGGTCTCGAACAAGGCCGTGCGCGAGAGCTTCGTGCGCCTGTTCGAGGAGGGCCTGATCTACCGGGCCAAGAAGATGATCAACTGGGACCCGGCCAGCGCGACCGTGGTCAGCGACCTCGAGGTCGACACCGTCGAGGAGAAGGGCCACCTGTGGGAGCTGCGCTACCCGGTGGTCGGCTCCGACGCCGTGATCGTCGTGGCCACGACCCGGCCCGAGACGATGCTCGGCGACACCGGCGTCGCGGTCCACCCCGACGACGAGCGCTACAAGCACCTCGTCGGGCAGCTGGTCGAGCTGCCGCTGACCGGCCGCCAGATCCCGATCGTGGCCGACACCTTCGTCGACCCCGCGTTCGGCTCGGGCGCGGTCAAGGTCACGCCGGCCCACGACTTCAACGACTACGAGTGCGGCCTGCGCTGCGGCCTGCCGGCGATCCAGATCATCGACGCCAAGGGCCTGATGTGCGCGCCGGCGCCGGCCGCCTACGTCGGGCTCACGGTCGACGCCTGCCGCAAGCAGATCGTGGCCGACCTCGAGGCCGCGGGCGCGCTCGGCGAGATCAAGGATCACGTCGTGCCGCGCGGCCGCTCGCAGCGCTCGGGCGCGGTGGTCGAGCCCATGCTCATGGAGCAGTGGTTCGTGAAGACCGAGCCGCTGGCGGCGCCGGCGATCGCCGCGGTCGAGTCGGGCAAGACCAAGTTCGTGCCCGAGCTGTGGACCAAGACCTACATGCACTGGATGACCAACATCAAGGACTGGTGCATCTCGCGCCAGCTGTGGTGGGGCCACCGCATCCCGGCCTGGTACTGCGCCTGCGGCCACATCACCGTCAGCCGCGCCGACGCCACCGCGTGCGGCGCCTGCGGCGGCGCCGACCTGCGCCAGGACGAGGACATCCTCGACACCTGGTTCTCGTCGGCGCTGTGGCCGTTCTCGACCCTGGGCTGGCCCGACAAGAGCCGCGACCTGTCGACCTTCTACCCCAACGCGGTGCTGGTCACCGGCCCCGACATCATCTTCTTCTGGGTCGCGCGCATGATGATGATGGGCCTGCACTTCATGGGCAAGGTGCCGTTCCGGACGGTCTACCTGACGTCGATCGTCACCGACGAGAACGGCGTCAAGATGTCCAAGACCATCGGCAACGTCCTCGATCCGCTCGACGTGATCCACGGCGCGACCCTCGAGCAGCTGATCGAGCGGACCGAGGCCGACGTGCCCGACGCCAAGAAGCGCGAGGAGGCGCTCCGCAACGTGCGCAAGACCTTCGCCAAGGGCGTGCCGGCGATGGGCGCCGACGCGCTGCGGTTCGCGCTGGCCGCGCTCAACACCTCGGGCCGGTACATCCGCCTGTCGGCCGATCGGGTCGAGGGCTACCGCAACTTCATCAACAAGCTCTGGAACGCGTCGCGGTTCGCGCTGATGAACCTCGAGGGCCACGACGCCGACAGCTTCGAGAGCCAGCTCGCGCACACCAAGGTCCACCTGACCCTGGCCGACCGCTGGATCCTGTCGCGCCTGCAGCGGGTCGCGACCGAGGTCGACACCGCGCTGGCCGGGTTCCGCTTCAACGACGCCGCCAACGCGCTCTACCAGTTCGTCTGGCACGAGCTGTGCGACTGGTACATCGAGCTGGCCAAGCCGCACCTGCACCTGCCCAACGACGGCACCGCGCCGTCGCCGCAGCGCAAGATCGCCCAGGGCGTGCTGGCGTTCGTGCTCGAGCGCACGCTGCGCCTGCTGCACCCGATCGTGCCGTTCGTGACCGAGGAGATCTGGCAGAAGCTGCCCAAGCCGAGCCACCTGCCGGCGTCGCTGATGATCACGATCTACCCGCGCGGCGAGGACCAGCTGATCGACGACGAGGCCGAGCGCGAGATGGCGCTGGTGCAGGAGCTGGCGGTCAGCGTGCGCATGCTGCGCTCGACCTACAGCGTGCCGCCGTCGTGGAGCGTGCCGGTCGAGGTCCGGATCGCCGACGAGGCCGCCCGCGCGATCGTCGATCGCCACCAGGCGCTGATCGAGAACGCGGCGCGCGTGACGATGAACCTGACCGCCGGCGGCGGCCCGGTCGAGGGCAGCGCCAAGGAGATCGTGCGCGACCTGGCCGAGATCGTGATGCCGCTGGCGGGCCTGGTCGACACCGCGGCCGAGCAGGCGCGCATCGGCCGGGACATCGTCAAGGCCGACAAGGAGATCGCGCACCTCGAGAAGAAGCTGGCCAACCCGCAGTTCGTCGAGCGCGCGCCCGAGGACGTCATCGCCGAGCACCGGGCGCGCCTGACCGAGGAGGAGAACCGCAAGCGCCGCCTGCTCGAGGCGCTGGCGCAGCTGGGGTGAGCTTCAACGCGAGACTCCCGGCGCGTCGGCCTGCGCTCGACCGGAAGACGTTCAGGCGCTGAGCCGTCAGCCGCCGGTCTGACAGCCCTGGTCTGGATCGCGCAGCTCGAGCGTCAGGTCGAACACCAGCGGCAGGCAGTCAGCCTCGCCCGAGTACTGGCTGACGGCGATGATCGCGTGGCGCTCGACCGCGCCGGCGTTGGCGAGGCAGACCGCGGCGCGGCCGTCGGTGAGCGCGCCGCCGCGATCGGACTCGGTCGCCACCACGGCGGCGCAGCCGTCGAGCGCGCGGACCAGCGCCGGCGCGGTGACGTCGGCCGGCGCGGCCACGACCCGCGCGACCTGCCCGGGCGGGATCGTGATGGCGTAGTACCGGCTGGGCCCGCCGATGCCGCTGGCCGAAGCGCCGCAGTCGCCGTAGCCGCCGCCCGCGGTGTCCTGCCCGGTCAGCGCCATCCCGGGCGTCAGCGCGACCGCGCCCGCGCACAGGGCCGGCGTCGGCGTCCCTGGCGCCGCGCAGACAGGGAACGCCTGCACGCACACCCCGGCGTCGGGCGCGGACGCGTCGACGGCGGCGGCGTCAGGGCCGGGCGCATCGGGGGCGTCGCCCGGGGTGTCGTGGCCCGCGCACCCGCCGAGGACCAGCGCGATCACGATGGCGGCGCGGCGCGCGACGGCGGCGGGTGCGGCGGGAGGAGGTCGGCCCATGCGTCGATCGTACGGCGCCCGCGCGGACCGCCGATGGCGGCCGGGCACGCGATCGGCTACGCCCGCGCGCCAGATCACACGCACGCCGCCCCGCCGCGGCCGCGCCGTGCCACCCGGGGACACCTGACGCCGCGTCACGGTCTCCGCCCGCGTAAGATGCGGTCATGGACGAGCTGACGCGCCTGATCGATCGCCCCGACGGCGGCATCGACGTGATCGGGACCTACCTCGACGACCTCGACGGCGCGGCGCGGTGGCGCGGGGTCCGCGCGCTCGATCGCGATCGGCAGCGGATGCTGTACGAGAAGGCGGCGGCGGCCGCGCCGATCGACCTCGCCCACTTCGTCGGGGACGCCGGCCCGCGGGTCGAGGTCATCCACGACGGCGTCAACACGCTGCCGGTGCCGACGCCGCTGCGCCGCTTCCAGAAGCGGTTCTGCCGCCCGGGCGGCGGCGACGACGCGCGGCTGTTCGGCTACAACGAGGGCCCGACCCGCGCGCTGGTCGGCCCCGGCTACTTCGTCGCGATCCCGACCGCCGGCCGACCGCACTGGCAGGCGCGCGGCGCGGTCGTGGTCGACTACTTCCAGGTGCCCGAGGCCGAGGTCGCGCCGGGCTGGCCGCGGGTGGTCCCGAACGACTGGCGGCTGTCGCGCTTCGTCTACCACCGCACCCGCGACTTCATGCGCCGGGTGTCCCGCCACGTGTCGATCGGCGCCGCCTACAAGGTCGAGCGCCCGCTCGATCACTACTTCGTCCTGTGCCGCCAGGCCTGACGCCGCCGCGCGCTCACGCGTCGGGGCAGCCGTCGTCGTCCTCGAAGCCGTCGTGGTCCTCGGGCTGGTTCGGGCACAGGTCGTCGACGTCGAGGACGCCGTCGCGGTCGTTGTCGGGATCGGGGCAGCCGTCGGCGTCCTCGAAGCCGTCGTGGTCCTCGGGATCGTCGGGGCACCGATCGACCGGGTCGAGCTGGCCGTCGCCGTCGCGGTCGGCGCGGTCGAGCTCCGCGCAGCCGTCGGCGTCGTCGATGCCGTCCTTGTCCTCAGGCTCGAACGGGCAGCGGTCGTCGACGTCGAGGATGCCGTCGCGGTCGTTGTCGGGGTCGGGGCAGCCGTCGTTGTCCTCGAACGCGTCGATGTCCTCGCTGGCGTCGGGGCACTGATCGTCGGCGTCGGCGATGCCGTCGCCGTCGCGGTCGCGGTCGCCGGCCCCGCCGACGTTGCCGGGGCCGGTGCCCACGCCGGTCGAGGTGGTCGCGGCCGGGCCGCAGCCGAGGACGAACGCCAGCATCAGGTAGCGCATCGCCGCGAGCGTACCGCGGGCGCCCGGTCACGCGACCGGCGGCGTGCACACGCCGAGCTCGGCCCGGCACGCCCCCTCGACGCAGCACCCCAGGAACACGATCGCGACGAGCGCGCGGGTCATGGGGCGATCGTACGCCGCCGCGGCCGTGGCGGCGGCGGGTGTGATCGCGCCGACACCTGGCAGCGGCGGCGCGGGTGTGGTGCAGTAGCGCCCCGATGCTCGCCGCGCCGCTCGATCCGTCCACGCTCGCGCTCCTCATCATCGACGTCCAGGACCGGCTGGTGGCCGCGATGCCGGCCGAGGTCGCCGCTACCGTCGAGCGCAACCTCATCACCCTGGCCGCCGCCGCCGAGCGCTTCGCGCTGCCGGTGATCGTGAGCGAGCAGTACCCCAAGGGCCTGGGCCGGACCACCGCCGCGGTCGCCGGCGCCCTCGAGGCGGTCCGGGGCGTGTGCTTCTTCGAGAAGATCGAGTTCGCGGCGTGCGCCGCGCCGGCCTGGGCCGAGGCGGTCGGTCCGGATCCGCGCAAGATCTACCTGGTGACCGGCATGGAGACCCACGTCTGCGTGTTCCAGACCGTCCGCGCGCTGCGCGGGGCCGGGCACGAGGTGATCGTGCTCGCCGACGCGGTCGCCAGCCGCACCGAGCGCAACTGGCAGACCGGCCTCGACCTGTGTCGACAGACGGGCGCGCTCATCGCCACCACCGAGATGGTCGTGTTCGACCTCCTGGGCAAGGCCGGCACCGACGACTTCAAGGCGCTGTCGCGGCTGCTGCGCTGACCCGTCGGCCGGACCTCCGGCCAGTGCCGTCGCTGATCCCGAATTTGACCGACGGCCCACGATCGTCGGGGATCGCTGTGGCATCGTCCGGCGATGATGTCGAGGAAGGTCGCGGGCAGCCGCGGCGCGCTGGGTGTCGCGATCGTTGCGGCGGTGATGATCGCAGGGTGCGCGCGCTGGGCCGATCCGCCGCGCTACGGCAGCCTGCAGCGCGACGGCGACCGCCGGTTCGACTTCGCGCACGGCATCCAGCTGTTCGAGGTCGACAACGGCATGCGCTTCGCGATCCTCCGCGACGACCGCAGCAACGTCGCGACGGTCGACGTCCGCTACGACGTCGGCGCCAAGGACGATCCGCCCGGGCGCGCCGGCCTGGCCCACCTGGTCGAGCACCTGCTGTTCGAGCCGCGGGCCACGCCCGACGCGGCGCCGCTGTCGGTTGAGATCGAGGCGATCGCGCTGGCCACCAACGCCGAGACCTCGTGGGACGGCACCCACTACTACGCGAGCGTGCCGGTCGCGCAGCTCGACCAGATGATCGCGCTCGAGGGCCGGCGCCTGGCCACGACCTGCGCCCAGCTCGACGACGCCACGATCGCGCGCGAGCGCGACGTCGTGATCGCCGAGAACGCCGAGCGCGCCGGGCCCAGGGCCGCCCTCTACCAGGACGTCCTGGGAGCGATCTACGGCGCCGACCACCCGTACGCACGGCCAGTCTCGAGCGACGAGATCGCCGGCGTCACCCGCGCCGAGATCTGCGGGTTCCTCGCCGCCCAGTACGCGCCCGCCCGCGCGTCGCTGGTCGTCACCGGCGACGTCGACGTCGAGCACGTGCGCCAGCTGATCGGCCGCACGTTCGGGCCGATCGCGCGCGGCCGCACGATCGCCCCGGCCCGACGGGCACCGCCGCCGCCGCTCGACGGCCAGACCGTCCGCCTGACCGGCCCGGTCGAGCGGCCGACGGCGCTGGTGGCGTTCGCGACCCCGCCGATGGGCGCGCGCGGACGCGCCGCCGGGCTGCTGGCCTCGGTGCGGCTGGCGCAAGCGCTCGACGAGCTCGACGCCGACGCCGACTGGGTGCTCGACACCCAGGTCGAGCTGATGGGCGACGCGCGGGCGCCGACCCTGGTGGCGGTGCTGACGGTGCGCGAACCCGACCAGCTCGAGGCCGCGACCGACGAGGTCTACGCCCGCGCCGACGCGATGCTGCGTGGCCCCGGCGGCGACCTCGATCTCGTGCGCACGCTCATGGCGCTCGGGTTCATGGACAGCTGGGACGACGCCGGCGCCCGGGGCCCGTGGATCGCCGAGTTCTTGCAGTACGCCGAGCACGATCGGTTCATGCTCGAGGAGCTGCGCGGCCTGGCGGCGCCGTGGCCGACGCTCATGCAGCCCCTGGCCGGGCGGTTCTCGCCGCCGCGCAGCCGGCGCGTGCTGATCACCCCAGGCGGCGGCGGGCGGCGCGCCGGGGCGGTGGCGGCGGCAGCCCACGGCGATCACGTCTGGCGCCTGCCGGTCGACCCGGCCGAGGCCGACGGCCCGCTGCGCGTCGTCGCCGACGACCCGGGCCCGATGCTCTCGCGCTACACGCTCGCCAACGGCCTCTCCGTCGAGCTCGCGCCCGACGACACCGCCGCGGTCATCGACGCGCGCCTGGTGTTCCCCGCCGGCCGAGCCCACGCCGATCCGGCCCACCCGCTGGTGCCGACCGCGGCCGCGGTGTTTCTCGAGTTCGACGCCGAGGGCTTCTACGAGCGCAAGGAGCTCGACAAGCTCGAGTGGGCGCTCGAGCGCGGGACCGTCGCCGACGTCGACGTCGACGACACCGCGACGACGTTCCAGGTGCGCGGGCTGCCCCACTTCGGCGACTGGCACGTCTGGTACCTGTCGGCGCTGCTCGACCGCGGCCGCTACAACGACACCACGCTGGCCGCGATCCACCGGGTCGGCCGCCGCCTCACCGGCGCCGCCGCGCGCGCCAAGGCCACCGACGACACCGCCGCCCGCACGTTCCTGACCCGGGTCTACGGCGTCGATCATCCGTTCGCGCGGCCCCCGGTGGCCCTGGGCCCCGCGTACACCGCGCTGTCGGCGGCGGAGCTGGGGGCGTGGAAGCGCGCGCACTACCGGCCGCGCGGCGCGACGCTGATCGTCAGCGGCAAGTTCGACGTCGCGGCGATGAAGCGCGAGATCGACGAGCTGTTCGGGCCGTGGGCCGACGTCGCGCCCGCGCCGCTGCCAGCGATCCCGGCGATCGCGCCGACGCCGACGCCGAGCTGGCTCGCGGTCGAGGCCCGCGACGCGCTGCAGGTCGACGCCACGCTGGCGTTCGCGCTGGCGCCGGCGCCGCGGCAAGGCCCGGCCCGGCTGCTGGTCGAGGAGATGCTGGCCGATCAGCTGCGCGACGTCCGCGAGGCGCTCGGCGCGAGCTACGGCGTGTACCCGCGCCTGGCCCTGGCGCCCGGCGTCGGCGGCGCGCTGTTCGTCGAGGGCCAGCTCGACGAAGGCCAGGCCGGCGCCGCGGTCGCGCGGATGCTCGCGACGATCGCGACCTTGCGCACCGACGAGGCCGTCCGCCGCGACGCGTTCGTCCGCGCCCGACGGGCGCTCGTGGCCCGCGCCTCGATGCGGCAGGCCGGCGCTCACGCGGTCGCCGACGAGCGGACCCGGGCCGCGGCGGTCGGCGTCGGCGACGACGTCTCGGTCGCGCTGGCCCGTCGCCTCGCCGGCGTGACCCTCGCCGAGGTCACCGCGGTGCTGACCGACAGCCTCGGGCCCGAGCGCATGGTCGTGCGCCTGACCGGGCGCCTGGCCGCCGTCGACGCCGCGTTCGCGGCGCTGGGCCAGACCCCCGAGCGCTTCCTCGAGCCGGCGGCGCCGGCCCCCGACCCGAGCCGGGCGCGCCCGCGGCCGCGCCCGACCACGCCGGCGCCGACCGACGACGACCACGCCCCGGCCGAGCGCCTGGCGGTCGATCGCTGGGACAGCGACGGCAACCGCCACGACGGCCTGTTCCAGGGCGATCGCGCGATCGCGCGCGACGCGTTCCTGCGCACCGCCGGCCGCACCGATCTGATCGACCGCATGAGCGCGCGCTGGTGGCTGCGCGTCGGCCTCGGCGCCGGCGCGGTGGCGACCGTGCTCGGCGGCGTGGCGATCGCCGCCACGGCGCGGTCGTGCGATGGCGTCGTCGATCTGCCGGGCCCGATCCGCGAGGTCCAGGTCTGCATCGACGAGCGCGACAGCCAGCACAACCTCGGCGGCGCCGTGATCGTCGGCGGCGCGGTCCTCGCGGTGGCCGCGTTCTACCTGTCGGATCGCGCGCCGACCAAGGCCGAGCTGCGCCAGGCGGCGTCTCGCTACAACTACCGCCACGGCGGCGCCGCCGCCCCCGGCGCGGTGTCCGGCGTCCGGCTGGCGCCGACGGTGTCCCCGGACGGCGTCGGCGTGATCGTCGCGGGGCACTTCTGACCGTCACAGCTCACGACCACGCGCCGCTGATCCACGAGCGGCCGTCCGCGGCGCACCCACACAGGAGGAACGAGATGCACAGCTCCCGGGCTCTGACCCTCGCGGCCGTCGCCGCCACCCTCGCCGCCTGTGGCCCGCCCACGGTCAACTTCGGCGGGCTCAAGCCCGACGGGCGGACGCTCAAGGTCCACAACCAGGTCCGGCTGCTCGAGCTGAGCAACGGCATGCAGGTCGCGCTGGTCCCCGACGATCGCTCCAACCTGGTGTCGGTCGACGCCCGCTACCGGGTCGGGTCGAGCCAGGATCCCGCCGGCCGCGGCGGCCTCGCGCACCTGGTCGAGCACCTGGCGTTCCAGATCCCCGGCGACGGCCAGGGCACGCCGATCTACGACAAGATGACGTCGCTGGCGCTGACCTTCAACGCCTACACCGATCACGACGTCACCCACTACACGTCGACCGCGCTGGCCAACCGGGTCGACGCGCTGCTCGAGCTCGAGGGCCGCCGGCTCGAGGCCTCGTGCGCGGCCATCCCCGACGCGGCGTTCGTGCGGGAGCGCGACGTCGTGCTCGAGGAGGACGCCCAGCGCAGCTCGGCGTGGACCGACGTCCTGGCCCAGATCGATCGCGCGGTCTGGGGCGCGCGCCACCCGTACGCCCGGCCGGTCGGCACGCGCGAGGTCGCCCAGGCCACCAAGGACGACGCCTGCGGGTTCTTCGACAGCTACTACACGCCCAAGCGCGTGCTGCTGGTGGTGTCCGGCAACATCAACCCCGACGCGCTGCAGCCGCGGATCGGCCGCCGGTTCGGGCCGATCACCCGGACCTCGTCGGTGCCGGCCGTGCTCGATCCGCCGGACCCGGCGCGGCTGACCGGCACCCAGAGCTCGCACACCGGGGACGTCGATCACCCGACCGCCCTGGTGTACTTGCCGGCGCCGCCGTGGGGCTCGGCCGCGGCGGTGCGGCACGACGCGCTGATGGCGCTGCTCGGCGGCGCGCTGGCCGAGCTCGACGACGCCAAGGACTGGGTCGTCGAGACCGGCGTGGGCTACCGGGGCGACGGCTACCAGCGCGTGACGCTGGTCTTCGTCGAGGTCACCGACGCCGCGCGCCTCGACGACGCGGTCGAGGCGGTGCTGCGCGCCGGCCGGGAGGTCCTCGACGACGCTGACCACGACGGCAACGCTGACGACGACGATGACCCCGACGACCGCACGATCGCGCACCGGCTCGCGGCGCTGCGCGGCCGGCTCCAGACCAGCACGATCACCAGCAACGATCGGTTCTGGGGCAAGGGCGCCAACATCGCCGACTACCTGACCTACACCGACCACCGCGACTTCGCGTTCGCGCGCATGCGCGCGACCGACGCGCTGACCGGCAACGACCTCGTCGCCTACGCCAAGGAGGTCTTCGATCCCGCGCACATGCACGTCGCCAAGGTCCTGCCCAGCGGCAAGCCCGGCGTCAGCGTCCGCCGGACCGTGGCGGCCGCCGAGCACGAGTACGATCTGCCGGCGTGGCGCACCGCGGTCGACCCCGCCGCCGCCGACCGGCCCGAGCCGCTGCCGCCGACCCAGCCCAAGGTCGACGTCGACGAGGTGCGCCTGACCAACGGCCTGCGGGTGCTGATCTACAGCGAGCCCACCAGCGCCGGGTTCGAGGCCCGCCTGATCTTCCCGCGCGGCCGCATCGATGAGCCCACCGATCAGCGCGGCGTCGCCGACGCCGCCGCCGGCCTGCTCAACCACGACTTCGACCGCACGTTCCCGGCCCAGACCGTCGAGACCATCAACTGGGCGCTGCGCCTGGGCACCCAGCTCAGCGCCGACGCCGCCGAGGACGTGACCGTGTTCTCGAGCCGCGGCCTGGCGATGTTCGGCGACTGGCACCTGTGGCGCCTGGCGTGGCTGATCGATCAGGGCGTCTACAGCGGGGACGTCATCAAGGCGTGGCGGCGCGAGCTGCGCGAGGCCACCGACCGCGACGCCTCGCCGTCGGGCCTGGCGTTCCACCAGCGCCTGTACGGCGTCGGCCACCCCTACGCGCTGCCGCCGCCCAGCCTCGCCGACGTCGCCCAGCTCGGCGCCGGCCAGCTCCGGTCCTGGCGCAGCCGCTACCTCGGCCTCGACGGCGCGACGCTGATCGTCAGCGGCGGCTTCGACCGCGCGGCGATGCGCCAGCACGTGATCGATCTGTTCGGCGCCATCGGCAAGCACACCCCGCCCCCGCGCGGCGACGTGCCCGAGGCCAAGCCGGCGCCGGGCCCGAGCTGGATCGGCACGCGCAAGCCGGGTGACGCCCAGGTCGGCCTGTACGTGAGCTTCACCGCGACCTCGGCCCGCGACGGCGATCGCTGGGCCCGCGCGGTGCTGAGCGCGATGATCGAGGACCGGCTGCGGCTGGTGCGCGAGGGCATGGGCGCCAGCTACGGGGTCTCGAGCGGCTACGACGTCGGCGTCGCCGGCAGCACGCTCGACATCGTGACCGCGCTCGATCCCGCCCGCGCGCCCAAGGCCGCCGCCGCCGTCGTCGCGGCGCTGGCCGCGCTGCGCGCCGATCCGCGCACCGCCGCGGCAGACTTCGTGCGGGCGCGCCGCCGCCTGGTCAGCGACGCGCTCGCGACCGCGACCGACGTCGACTCGGTCGCGGATCGCCTGGCCTGGGCGGTGCGCCACGGCGGCGACCTCGGCCAGCTCGACCACGTCGCCGCCGACGTCGCCCAGGTCACGCTCGCGCAGGTCGCGGCCGTGGCCCAGGCCGACCTCGACCCCGCGCGCATGGTGGTCTCGGTCGACGGCCGGGTCGAGCCGGTGACCGCGACGCTCGAGGCGCTCGGCGCGACCGACGTCGCGTGGTTCGACGAGTGAGCGCGTGGCGGCGCGCGCCGTGATCGGCTAGAACCGTCGGCCATGGCTGGCTCGACCGGACAGGTCCTCACGTCGCTGGTGGTCAACCTGGTGATCGCGGTGGCCAAGGGCGTGGCCGCGGTCATCACCGGCTCGGGCGCGATGCTGGCCGAGACGATCCACTCGTTCGCCGACTGCGCCAACCAGGTGCTGCTGCTGCTCGGCATCAAGCAGTCGCAGCGCCCGCCGTCGGAGACCCACCCGCTCGGCTACGGCCGGGCGCTGTACTTCTGGTCGTTCATCGTCGCGCTGCTCTTGTTCTCGGGCGGCGGCGTGTTCTCGATCTACGAGGGCGTCCACAAGATCCGCCACCCCGAGCCGGTCAGCGACATCCTCGCGGGCGTGATCGTCCTGGGCCTGGCGATCCTGCTCGAGGGCTACGCCACGCTCGGCAACCTGCGCGAGATGCGCGCGCGCCGCCAGGGCGCCCCGCTGTTCCGCTACCTGCGCGACACCAAGGACTCGGACCTCATCGTCGTCTTCGGCGAGAACGCCGCGGCCGTGCTCGGCCTCGTGCTGGCGCTGGGGTCGCTGGTGATGGCCAAGACCACCGGCGACGGCCGCTGGGACGGCGTCGGCTCGCTGGCCGTCGGCGTCGTGCTGGTGGCGGTCGCGGTGTTCCTGGCCACGGAGATCAAGTCGCTGCTGGTCGGCGAGCGCGCCGATCCGACGATCGAGGCGATCGTGCGACGCCTCGCCGCGGACGACCCCAGCATCGAGGGCATCCTGAGCGTGCTCACGGTGCAGCAGGGGCCCGGCGAGGTCGTCGTGATGATGAAGGCGCGGATGAAGGCCGGGCTCACGACCGGCGGCTCCCTGTGCGCGGCGATCAACGCCTTCGAGGGCCGCCTCCGGGCCGCGGCGCCCGAGGTGAAGTGGTCGTTCATCGAGCCCGACGTCGTCGCGTGACGTGGCGCCGGCCCGCCACCGTCACCGGAGGTGCGCCCCGGCCGCGCCCCGGCCGACACCGCGCCCCGCGCCGTAGCGTGTCGCGTTGACAACCTGAAGTTGGTTCTCCGCACATCTCCCTTGTCATTGCCGTAACACGTTGCCAATACTAGCCCTGCGCCTTCACAGCGCAGTGCGCCATGGACTCCGCAACGATCGGCCAGCGACTCCGCCAGCTCCGCCTGGCCCGCGAGATCTCGCAGGCCGAGTTCGCCAAGCAGCTGGGCATCTCGCCGGCCTACCTGAACCTGCTCGAGAAGGGCCGCCGCACGATGCAGTTCCCGCTGCTCCTGCGGGCGCTGACCTTGCTCGGCGCGGATCTCGAGCAGTTCATGGCCGCGGCCTCGGGCGCGCGGCCCGAGGACACGCTGGCCCACCTGCTCGACGATCCGCTGACCGCGACGCTGGCGCTCGACGAGCACGACCTGGCGCGGCTGCGGTCCGAGCCGCGGGTCGCGACCACGATCGCCGCCCTGTACCACCTGTACAAGAACACCCGGGCCCAGCTCGACGTCGCGATGACCAAGCTCGAGGCCGGCGGGCCGGTGCCGCTGGGCTACGCGCCGGGCGACGAGGTCACCGACTTCCTCGAGCGCCACCGCAACTACTTCCCCGAGCTCGAGGCCGCCGCCGATCAGGTCCGCGCCCGGGCCGAGCTGCCGCGCCGGTTCCCGGCCGAGGCCCTCGCCGCGCTCCTGGCGACGCAGTTCGGCGTCGCGGTCGAGCTGGTGGCGCCGGCCGGCGCGTCGAGCGTGGTGCGCGCGTTCGATCCGGTCGAGCGCACGCTGTCGCTGTCGACCGACCTCACCGATCAGGCGCTCAAGTTCCAGCTCGCCCACGTGATCGGCCTGTGCGTGCTCGACGGCAACCAGCTGCACGCGCGCCTGATCGAGGCCGCCGCGCCGCGCCACGGCGAGACCGGGGCGCTGATCAAGATCCACCTCGCGAACTACTTCGCCGGCGCGCTGCTCCTGCCGTACCAGGAGTTCTTCGCCGAGGTGCAGCGGACCCGCTACGACGTCGCGCGGCTGATCGGGCTGTTCGGGTCGTCGTGGGAGGCGGTCGCGCACCGCATGTGCAACCTCGGCGATCCGCGGGCGCTGGGGCTGCCGCTGCACTTCCTCCGGGTCGACGCGGCCGGCAACGTGTCGAAGCGCTACTCGGCCTCGGGCCTGCGCTTCCCCGCCGGCCACGGCTCGTGCCCGAAGTGGGCCGTCCACAGCGCGTTCATGACGCCGGCCCTGATCACCCGGCAGTACTCGGCGATGCCCGACGGCCACACCTACTTCTGCTTCGCCAAGGTGATCTCGCAGCCGGCGGCGGGCTCGCTGGTGCGCGGCGTCAACTACGCCATCGGCCTGGGCACCCGGGCCGAGGCCGCGCGGGCGATGGTCTACGCCGACGACGTCGCCCGCGATCGGCCGGTGCCGGTCGGCCTGACCTGCCGGTTCTGCGAGCGCACCGACTGCTCGCAGCGCGCCGCGCCCAGCTACAAGTTCCCGCTGACCATCGACGAGAACGTCAAGAAGGACAACTTCTTCTCGCCGCTGGTCGACGCCGACCGCGTGCCCCCATCGAAAGGATGACCGTGACCCGAGAGCTCTACCCGCTCGGCGACGTGCCCGACCTGGGCACCGTGCCGTCCAAGATGCTGGCGCAGGTGATCCGCGGCGATCGGTACGGCGAGCCCGCCGACGCGTTCCGCGAGGAGCCGATCGACGTCCCGCCGCTGGGCCCGCACGACGTGCTGGTCTACGTCATGGCCGCCGGCGTCAACTACAACAACGTCTGGGCGGCGATGGGCATGCCGGTCGACGTGATCAAGACCCGGCAGAAGAAGGGCGAGCCCGAGGACTTCCACATCGGCGGCTCCGACGCGTCGGGCGTGGTCTGGGCGATCGGCAGCGCGGTCACGAACGTCGCCGTCGGCGACGACGTCGTCGTCCACTGCGGCATGTGGGACGCCGCCGACCCCTGGGTCGCGGCCGGCAAGGACCCGATGCTGGCCCCGTCGCAGATCATCTGGGGCTACGAGTCCAACTGGGGCAGCTTCGCCCAGTACGCGCGCGTGCAGGATCACCAGTGCCTGCCCAAGCCGCCGCAGCTGACCTGGGAGGCCGCCGCCGCGTACATGCTGGTCGGCGCCACCGCCTACCGCATGCTCCACGGCTGGGCGCCCAACGTGGTCGGCCCCGGCGATCCGGTGCTGATCTGGGGCGGCGCCGGCGGGCTCGGGTCGATGGCGATCCAGATCGTCAACGCCGCCGGCGGCCGCGCGATCGCGGTCGTGTCGGGCGACGCCAAGATCGACTACTGCAAGCAGCTCGGCGCGGTCGGCGTGATCGATCGGCGCAAGTTCAAGCACTGGGGCAAGCTGCCGCGCTGGAGCGACGAGCTCGAGTACGGCCTGTGGCTCACCGGCGCGCGCGCGTTCGGCAAGGCGTTCTGGGAGGCGCTGGGCGAGCGCAAGAGCCCGACGATCGTGTTCGAGCACCCGGGCGAGACCACGCTGCCGACCTCGTGCTTCATGGCCGAGACCGGCGGCATGATCGTGATCTGCGCCGGCACCACCGGCTACAACGCCACGCTCGACCTGCGCTACCACTGGATGCGGCAGAAGCGCCTGCAGGGGTCGCACTTCGCCAACGACGCCCAGGCCGCGGGCGTCAACCAGCTGGTGATCGACGGCAAGGTCGACCCGTGCCTGGCGCGCACGTTCGCGTTCGCCGAGACCGGCACCTGCCACCAGCTCATGCGCGAGAACAAGCACCCCAGCGGCAACATGGCGATCCTGGTCAACGCGCCGCGGCCGGGCCTGCGCACCCTGGCCGAGGTCCGCGCCGCCGGCGGTGGCGCGTGACCGCGCGACCGTTCCGGGTCCTGGGCCTGCAACAGATCGCCGTCGGCGGCACGTCGAAGGCGGCGCTGCGCGGGCTGTGGGTCGACCTGCTCGGGGTCGCCGCCGAGGGCAGCTTCCGCAGCGAGCGCGAGAACGTCGACGAGGACATCTGCGCGGTCGGCGCCGGCGCGGCCCGGGTCGAGATCGATCTGATGGAGCCGATCGATCCGGCCCGGGCGCCGCGGGTGCACGAGCCGGCGCTCAACCACGTCGGCCTGTGGATCGACGATCTGCCGGCGGCGGTGGCCTGGCTGACCGCGCGCGGCGTGCGGTTCACGCCCGGCGGCATCCGCGCCGGCGCCGCGGGCTTCGACGTGTGCTTCATCCACCCCAAGGGCAACGCCCTTGCGCCCCACGGCGGCGAGGGCGTGCTGATCGAGCTGGTCGCCGCACCGCCGGCGCTGGTCGCGGCGATGGACGCCCTCGCGGCCGCGCCCGGGGTGTGACCACGGCCGCGCCAGGGCCGGCGGCGCGGGTGTACGATGCCGCCATGCGCTGGCTCGTGCTGATCCTGATGATCGCCGGCTGTGCCTCGGGCACGGTGGTGAGCGGCGACGGCGGTGGCGGGGACGGCGGCGGCGACGTCGACAGCAGCGGCGGCGATCCCGACGGGCCGCCACCGGTCGACGCCGGCGTCGACGGGCCGCCGTGCGCGAACAGCCCGTGCGATCTGTACGCGCAGTGCGGCTGCGCGGCGGCCGCGCCGGTGTGCGATCTCGATCCGGCCATGCTCGCGACCGGCGCCACCGCGTGCCGGGTCGACATGTTCGGGGGCACCGAGGGCACGACGTGCACGCGCTCGTCCACCTGCGCCGCCGGGCACTCGTGCGTGGGCGGCCGCTGCCGGCGGTTCTGCCAGGACGACGCCACCTGCCCCGGGGCCGGCGGGCTGTGCATCCTGACGGTGTCGACCGGCGCGACCACGATCCCGGGCGTGACGATGTGCACGACCGACTGCGCGCCGACCTCGACCACCAACGCCTCGTGCCCGGCCGGGTGGGCCTGCCACGTGTACTTCGACCAGGCCGGCA
The DNA here is from genome assembly GCA_016717005.1 of Myxococcales bacterium. NCBI lineage: Bacteria > Pseudomonadati > Myxococcota > Myxococcia > Myxococcales > Myxococcales bacterium. The sequence continues at coordinate 153,411 of JADJUF010000049.1, forward strand.
GCCGCTACCTGTCGGACTGCGACGCGCCGCCGGCCTCGGGCGGCACCGTCGGCGCGACCTGCGCCGGCAACGACAGCTGCGCGCCTGGCCTCGACTGCGTCACGCTCAACCCCGGCGGCCCGCAGTGCCGACCGACCTGCGTGTGCCCGGGCGGCAACTGCGCGGCCGGGGCCTGCGCCGGCGGCACCGGCAGCTGCCGCGGGTTCACCACGCCGGTGGTCATCGGCGCCGTGACCTACGGCGCGTGCTTTTGAGCGGGGGGGGGGCGCCGCGACCGTGATCTCGGGCACGGCCGGTGGCACCGACGGATCCGCCCGTCGTCGTCGTCGGATCTGATACGCTGGCGGCGATGCGCTACCTCGTGATGTTCGCGTTCCTGACCGGCGCCGCCGCCTGCGGCGAGGTCTCCAGCAATATCCCTGACGCCCAGACCACGTGCGTCCCCGCGTGCGGGGCCAACGCGACCTGCCAGGGCACGGCGTGCGCCTGCGACAGCGGCTACGAGATGGTCGCCGGCGCGTGCACCGACATCGACGAGTGCGCGGTCGGCAACGGCGGCTGCGCCGCCGACGCGATGTGCACCAACACCGCCGGCGCGCGGACCTGCGCCTGCGACGCCGGCTTCCTCGGCGACGGCCTCGCGTGCCGGCCGGTCTGGACGCTCGAGGCGACGGTCGCGTTCGACATCAACCCCAGCAACTTCGGCGCGGCCTTCGTCGCCCACAACAACTTCGTGTTCATCGGCGTCGAGACCAACACGCCGACCGCGAAGGCGTTCCGCTCGTTCAACACCAGCAACATGATGCTGTCGGGCCCGCTGGCGCTGCCGCCGACCTCCTCCGACGACTTCTGCGCGTGCGGCGCCACCCAGACCATGGTCAGCAACGGCACGACCATCTACATGTTCGGTAACTACGCCATGTCGTACGACCCCGCCACCAACCGGTGGCTGGCGATCAACGGCTACACCACCGGCGCCGACTACCGTCGCGCCGAGGCGGCCAGCGTCTACAACCCGATGAGCGGCCTGGTCGAGATCTTCGGCGGCCGCGGCCCGGTGGCCGACACCGTCACGTACCAGGCCCCGGCCACGTTCGCGTTCGGGTCGAACCTGCCGATCGCGATCACCGACGCGGTCGCGTACCTGCCGGCCAACGGCGCCACGATCTACATGGCGGGCGGTCAGCAGCAAGGCGGCGCCGATCGCATCCTGACCCGGCCGACCAGCCTCAACAGCTGGACCATCCTCGGCGCGGCCCCGGGCTCGCTGAGCTCGCCGATCGGCATGGGCGACTTCGGCTCCCGGATCTGGGTCGCGACCCGCGAGCGCAAGATCTACTTCTTCGACCCGACCGCGATGGCCTGGGACCACACGCTCGATCTGCCCGGCGACACGCTCGGCGTGGTGACGACCAACGCCGGGACGTTCGCGTTCGTGCACACCGCGACGGCGATGCTCGAGGTCTACAAGCTCGCGAACATCGACTGATCGCGGCCGCCAATCGCGCGCCCGGGGCGGTTGCCAAGCCCGCGAGGCCGGGCATAGTCCGCAGTCGATGCGCCGCACGCCCCCGGCCACCGCCAGCATCCTGCTCGCGGTCGTCGCCACCGCCGCCGCCCAGCCGGCTCCGCCGCCCCCGCCGGCGCCACCATCACGGCCGACCTTCGTCGCCGCGGTCGACGATCCGCTGCTCGCGCCCCCGGCGGCGGCCGCGGTCGAGGTCGGGTCCTGGGCCGAGGCGCAGCGGCGGCTGCGCGACGGCCCCGAGCACGCGCGCGCCGCCGCCGAGCTGGCCCGGACCCGCGCCGGCCTGCGGGCGGCCCGGGCCGCGCGCATGCCGACCGCGCAGGCGACCGCGTCGCTCGCGCTCGATCTGGTCCACCCGGGCACCGCGCCCGGCGTCGCGCCCAGCGCCGACTACACCCCGACCGCGCCGCTGGCCTCGGCCGCGATCACCGCCTCGGTGCCCCTGCTCGACGTGGCCGCCCGGCGCGAGCGCACGGCCGCCGCCGCCGATCAGCGCGGCGCCGAGGCCAGCCGGCTCGACGTCGAGCGCCGCACCGCCCAGCGCGCGGCCCGGGCCGTGGTGGCGGTGCTCGCGGCGACCCGCGCGACCGAGCTGACCCGCGCCGGCCTGCGCCTGGCCCTCGAGCGCGCGGCCCTGGGCCAGCGCACGTTCCAGCTCGGCGCCGCCACCGAGCTCGACGCGCTCCGCACCGCCCAGGACGTGGCGGTGGCACGGGCCAGCGTGATCGCCGGCGACGAGCAGCTCCGGTTCGCGCGCGAGGCGCTGGGGCTCGCGCTCGCGGTCGATGGCGAGGTCGGGCTGGCCCCGGCGCTGACCGGCGACGCGCTGCTCGGCGACCTGGCCCGGCAGTGCCGCCCGCTGGCAACCGGCGAAGAGCGCGCCGACGTGGCCAGCGCCCGCGCCGACGTCGAGGTCGCCCGCGCGCGCCAGGCGCAGGTCGAGGCCACCGCGCTGCCGACCGTCGAGCTCGCGACCAACCTGAGCGCGTACACCACCGACCCGGCGCCCGGGCGCATCCCGGCCTGGTCGCTGGCGCTGGTGCTGCGCGTGCCGATCTGGGACGGCGGCCGCCGCGCCGCCAGCGCCGCCCAGCGCGCGGCCGCGGTCGCCGACGCCGCGGCCGTCACCGACGGGGTCCGCCGCGCCGCCGCGCTCGAGATCGCCCGGGCCCGCCGCGGCGGCGCGGTCGCGACCGCGCTGGTCGCGGCCGCGGTCGAGGCTCGCGACCTGGCGGCGCGGGTCGACGCGATGACCCGACGCTCGTTCGAGATCGGCCGCGCGACCAGCCTCGAGCTGGTCCAGAGCGCGACGGTGCTGCGCCAGGCCGAGCTGACCCTGGCGCTGCGCGAGTTCGAGCGGCTGGCCGCCGAGGTCGACGCCCTGCTGACGGAGGCCCGATGCGTGCCGTGATCGCCCTGGTCCTGCTGACGACGTTCGCCGCGTGCGGCGGTGAGCCCGCCGCGCGCAAGCCGCCGCCGCCGCCGCCGCGGGCGGTCCAGATCCAGACGATGGCCCTGGCCGAGGCCCGGGTCAGCGGCGAGTACCTCGGCTCGCTGCTGTCGCGCGCGAGCCTGACCGTGCTGCCCCAGGTCGCCGGCTACGTCCGCAAGATCCTCGTGCGCCCCGGCCAGGCCGTCGCCGTCGGCGCGCCGCTGGTCGAGATCGACGCGCGCGAGGAGAGCGCGGCCCTGTCGTCGGCGTCGGCCCAGGCCGACTCGGCCGCCGCGGCGCTGGCGCTGGCGCAGCAGTCGCAGGCCCGCATCGAGGCGCTGCACCGCGAGGGCCTGGCCACGGCCCAGGAGCTCGACAAGGGCCGCGCCGACGTCGCGGCCGCGACCGCCGCGGTCCGCGCGGCCGGCGCCCAGGTGTCGCAGCGCCGGGTCGCGGTCGGCAACCGGGTCGTGCGCGCCGCGGTGCCCGGCGTGATCGGCGACGTGCAGGTCCGCCTCGGCGACTACGTCACGGCCACCTCGCGCCTGACGACGATCGCCGGCGACGACGGCCTCGAGCTCACGGTCGCGGTGCCGGCGGCGCGCGCGCGCGGGGTCGCGGTCGGTACGCCGATCGAGGTGCTCGACGACGACGGCGGCGTGGTCCACGCGACGACGGCGTTCTACGTCGCGGCCGAGGCCGATCCGCGCACCCAGCTGGTCGCGGTCAAGGCGGCGGTGCCGTCGAGCCTGGGCCTGCGCCCGAGCGAGCTGGTCCGGGTCCGGGTGGTCTACTCGGTCGGCACCGCGCTGCAGCTCCCGGCGCTGGCCGTGGTCCGCCAGGGCGGCGCCGCGTTCGCGTACGTGGTCGGCGAGCGCGACGGCAAGCTCGCGGTCGAGCGCCGGCTGATCGAGCTCGGCGCGCTGGGCCCGCGCGGGTTCGTCGTCGAGCACGGCCTCGCGCCCGGCGACCGCGTCGCGGTGTCGTCGATCCAGCTCCTGAAGGACGGCGCGGCGGTGACGATCGCCGGCGCGGACGCGCCACCGTCCGCGCCTGGGCCCGCGCCCGTGACGCCACACTCGACGCCCGCGCCCGCACCCGCACCGACCCCGACCGCGCCCACGCCCGCGCCGCCGGCCGGGCCCACGCCGACGGCCCCCGCCGCCACGGGGCGGTGACGCGATGGTCGAGTTCTTCCTGCGCCGCCCGGTGTTCGCGTCGGTGTGCGCGATCATCATCACGATGGCCGGCGCGATGGCCGTGCCGACCCTGCCGATCGCTCAGTACCCCGACCTGGCGCCGCCGCAGGTGACCGTCAGCGCCAGCTACCTCGGCGCCAGCGCCGAGGCGGTCGAGAGCGCCGTCACGATCCCGCTCGAGCAGGAGCTCAACGGCGTCGAGGGCATGAAGTACATCTCGTCGACCAGCTCCAACGACGGCCGCAGCCAGATCTCGATCACGTTCGAGCCGACCCGCGACCTCGAGGTCGCCGCGGTCGACGTGCAGAACCGCGTCGCCCGCGCCGCCGCGCGCCTGCCGGCCCAGGTCAACGAGGCCGGCATCGTCGTCAACAAGGCCTCGACCCAGCTCCTGTGCAGCTTCGGCTTCTACACCGCGGACGATCGCTACGACCCGGCGTTCCTGTCGAACTTCGCCGACGTCTACCTGAAGGACGCGCTCAAGCGCATCCCCGGCGTCGGCGAGGTCCGGATCTTCGGCGAGCGCAAGTTCGCGATGCGGGTCTGGCTCGATCCGACCAAGCTGGCGCGGCGCCGGCTCACCGGCCAGGACGTGCTCCGGGCGCTGCACGAGCAGAACATCCAGATCGCCGCGGGCCAGCTCGGCCAGCCGCCGTCGGCGCCCGACCAGCCGTACCAGCTCGCGGTCCGGGCCCAGGGCCGCCTGATCGAGCCCGGCGAGTTCGGCGCGATCGTGATCCAGCGCGGCGACGCCGGCGAGCTGGTGCGCCTCGCCGACGTCGGCCGGGTCGAGCTCGGCGCCGAGAACTACGGCCAGGCGCTCCTGTTCAACGGCCACCCCGGCGTCGGCGTCGGCATCTTCCAGCTCCCGACCGCCAACGCGCTCGACGTCCGCGACGCGGTCGTCGCCAAGCTGCACGAGCTCGAGGCGACGTTCCCGCCCGGCCTCGCGTACGAGTCGGGCACTGACACGACGCTCGCGGTGCGGGCCTCGGTCGAGGAGGTCGAGACCACGCTGGTCATCGCGATCGCGCTGGTGATCCTGGTGATCTTCCTGTTCCTGCACGGCTGGCGCAGCGTGCTGATCACCGCGCTGACCTTGCCGGTGTCGCTGGTCGGGACCTTCGCGTTCGTGCAGCTGTTCGGCTTCTCGATCAACACGCTGACCCTGTTCGGCCTGACCCTCGCGACCGGGCTGGTCGTCGACGACGCGATCGTCGTGATCGAGAACATCGAGCGGCTGATGCACGAGCGCCGCCTGCCGGCCCGGGCCGCGGCCTCGGCCGCGATGCGCGAGGTCGCGGGCGCGGTCATCGCCACGTCGATCGTGCTGATCGCGGTGTTCGCGCCGATCGCGTTCTTCCCTGGCACCACCGGCGCGATCTACCGCCAGTTCGCGCTGACGATCGCGGCCTCGGTCGCGATCTCGACCTTCTGCGCGCTGACCTTGACCCCGGCGCTGAGCGCGCTGCTGCTCAAGGCCCACCACGGCCCCAAGTGGCTGCCGTTCCGGATCGTCGACGGCGCGCTCGACGGCACCCGCCGCGCCTACGCCGCCACGCTCGGGTGGATCCTGCGCTACCCGCTGCCGGTCCTGGCGGTGTTCGTCGCGTGCCTGGCGCTGACCGTGCACCTGTTCCGCTCGACCCCGACCGGCTTCATCCCGGCCGAGGATCAGGGCTACCTGATCATCTCGGTCCAGGGCCCCGACGGCATGTCGTTCACCGACAACCAGGCGGTCGTGCGCGAGGTCGCCGACGTCCTCGACGGGATCCCCGAGGTCAAGGCCCGGTTCATGGTCTCGGGGTTCCAGTCCGGCAGCACCGGCTCCAACCTGGCCCAGATCTTCGTGCCGCTGATCCCGTGGGACCAGCGCCCGGGCCGCGCCCAGTCGGTGGCCGGCCTGGTCGAGCGCCTGCGCGGCCCGCTGGCGCGGATCGGGCGGGCCCGGGTCACGCCGTTCCAGCCGCCGACCATCCGCGGCGTCGGCGCGGTCGGCGGCTTCCAGTTCGTCGTCGAGGACACCGGCGTCGGCCGGCCGCTCGACGAGCTGGCCGCGGCCACCGGCGCGCTGGTGGCCGCCGCCAACGGCGATCCGCGCCTGCGCGGCATCTTCACCTCGTTCACCGCCAACGCGCCGATCGTGTCGGTCGAGGTCGACCGCGAGAAGGCCAAGGCGCTCGGGGTCCAGGTCGACCAGCTCTACGGCACGTTGCAGCTGTTCATGGGCAGCCAGTACGTCAACGACTTCAACTACGCCAACCGGACGTACCGGGTGTACCTGCAGGCCGACGCGCAGTTCCGCGACGCGCCCGACGACATCGGCGCCTACTACGTGCGCACCGACGCCGGCGACATGGTGCCGATCGAGGCCGTGGCCACGGCCCGGCCGACCACCTCGGCGCAGCTCATCCGGCACTACAACCTGTTCCGCTCGGCCGAGATCAACGGCGCGGCCGGCCCGGGCGTGTCCTCGGGCCAGGCGCTCGCGGCGATGGAGGAGATCGCGGCCCGGACCCTGCCCGAGGGCATCGTCACCGAGTGGACCGGCATCAGCCTCGAGCAGAAGGAGTCCAGCAGCCAGACCGGGCTGATCTTCGCGCTCGGCCTGGTGTTCGTGTTCCTGGTGCTGGCGGCCCAGTACGAGAGCTTCGTGCTGCCGCTGGTGATCATCCTCGCCGTGCCGCTCGCGGTCCTGGGCGGGCTGGGCCTGCAGGTCGCGCGCGGCCTCGACAACGACGTGTTCTGTCAGGTCGGGCTGGTCATGCTGGTCGGGCTGGCGAGCAAGAACGCGATCTTGATCGTCGAGTTCGCCGAGCAGCTGCGCCGGGCCGGCCAGGCGCCGCGCGCGGCGGTGATCGCCGCGGCCAGCGTCCGACTGCGCCCGATCCTGATGACCTCGATCGCGTTCTTGCTCGGCGTGCTGCCGCTGATGCTGGCCCACGGCGCCGGCGCCGCCGCCCGCAACTCGCTCGGCACGACCGTCTTCGGCGGCATGCTGGTGTCGACGGTGGTGAACCTGATCTTCATCCCGGCGATCTACGTCGTCGTGCGCCGCCCGGCCCGGGCCGCGCCCGACGGGCCGCCCGCGGGTCAGCTGGGCGCGACCGCGCCGTCGGCGTAGCTCACCACGGCTGACCGAGCGCGCGCGGCGGCGGCGTGCGCCGCGGCCACGCCGCCAGGAGCGCCAGCGCCAGCGCGTACGGCATGAGCTTCACCAGCTCGGGCGGCAGGCCCAGCCCGCGCGACTGCATGCGGAACTGCGCCGCGTCGGCCGCGCCGAACGCCACGCACAGGAGCGCCGCCCGGCCCGGGCGCCAGCCGCTCATGATCACCGCGACCAGGGCGACGTAGCCGCGCCCGCCCGACGCCTCGGCGACGAAGCCGTCGACCGGCAGCGACAGCTGCGCGCCCCCGAGGCCGGCCAGCGCGCCGCCGAGCACCACCGCGGTCCAGCGCACCCGCGCCACCGAGACGCCGGCGGCGGCGGTGGCCTCGGGGTGCTCGCCGACCGCGCGGATGCGCAGCCCCAGGCGCGCGTGCCACAGGCCCACCACCGTCACCGCCACCAGGGTCCCGGCGATCCACGTCAGCGGGTTGGTCAGGACGGTCGTGCCCAGCCCGTCGATCTTCGGCGAGTTGGTGCCCTGGCCGTAGCGCACGCCCAGGAAGTAGCGCGTGAACCCGAACGCGCCCAGGTTGAGCGCGATGCCGGTGACCACCTGCTCGGCGCCGAGCCGCACGCTCCACAGCGCCTGGATCGCCGCGACCCCGGCCCCGGCCCCGGCCGCGGCCACCACGCCCACCGCCAGCGAGCCGGTCTCGTAGGTGACCACCGCCGCCGCGAACGCGCCCATGAGCAGCTTGGCCTCGAGCGCCAGATCGATCACCCCGCTGCGCTCGGTGACGGTGCCGCCCAGCGCCGCGAGCACGTACGGGATCGAGATGCGGATCACCTGGGCGACGAACCCGAGCGTGACGAGCGACGCCAGGAACCCGGTCACGGCTTCCTCCGCCCGAGCGAGGCCGCGGCCACCAGCACGATCACCGCCTGCAGCACGTCGACCATCTCCTTGGGCACGTCGCCGGTGACGCCGAGCCCGCCCTGGGCCAGCGCGCCGAACAACAGCGCCGAGGCGATGATCGCCAGCGGCCGGCCCTGGGCCAGCAGCGCGACCGCGACCCCGACGAAGCCGACCCCGCGGCCGAGGCCGTCCTCGTACGCGTGCTTGTGGCCGAGCACGAAGTGGGCGCCGGCCAGCCCGGCCATCGCGCCGGCGGTGGCCATCGCCGACACCCGCGCGCGATCGACCGCCAGCCCGGCGGCGCGCGCGGCCTCGAGGCCGCGCCCCGCCATCTGCCAGCCGAAGCCGACGGTCGTGCGCGCGAACAGCCACGCGACGACGACCGCGGCCGCGATCGCGCCGACGACGCTGACCGAGGCGCTCGAGCCGGCCAGACCGAGGTCGGGCAGCTGCAGCGCCGGCGCGATCGTCCGTGTGCGGGTGGACTCGCCGACGAACAGGCCGCGGTTGCCGAGCCACAGCGCGACCCCGCCGATGATCGTGTTGAGCAGGATCGCGACGATCACCTCGTGGGCGCCGCGATAGACCCGCAGCGCGCCGGTGGCGGCGCCGACCGCGGCGCCGGCCGCCATCGCGACCACGACCGCGACCGCGATCGCGAGCACCGCCGGCAGCTCGGCCGGCAGCGCCGCCGCCACGACCGCGCACGCCAGCGCCGCCGCGGTGAGCTGGCCCTCGCCGCCGATGTTGAACAGCCCGGCCCGCAGCGGCACCGCCACCGCCAGCCCGGTGAACACCAGCGGCGTCGCGCGGAACAGCACCTGGCCGACGCTGGCGCCGTCGCCCAGCGCGCTGGCGAACAGCTGCCGCCACAGCGCCACCGGCGACGCGCCGGCGACGATCATCAGCAGGCTGCCGGCCGCGGTCGCGGTCAGGATCGCGATCGCGACCGCGCGGACGGTGGCGGCGCGCCCGGTCACGGCGACGCCCCCGCCATCCAGGCGCCCAGGCGCGTGCGCGCGTCGGCCGCGGTCAGGGCCGCGCCCGCCAGCTCGCCGACGACGTGGCCGCGGTGCATGACCAGCACGCGGTGCGCGAGCGCGAGCAGCTCGTCGAGGTCCGACGCGATCAGCAGCACCGCGGCGCCGTCGATCGCCGCCTGGCGCAGGCGCGCGTGGATGCGCGCGACCGCGGTCAGATCGACGCCGCGGGTCGGGTGGACCGCCAGCACCGCGCGCAGGCCGGGCCGGTCGAGCTCGCGCGCGACCACCAGCTTCTGCTGGTTGCCTCCGGACAGCGCGCCGGCGCGCGCGTCGGGATCGGCCGGGCGCACGTCGAGCGCGCCGAGCGCGTGGGCGGTCAGCCGCGCCAGCGCGCCTCGATCGATCGTCACGCCCGTCGTGACCTCGGCCAGGCGCCCGAGCGCGACGTTGTCGGCCACGGTCGCGTCGGCGACCAGGCCGTGGAGGTGGCGATCCTCGGGCAGGTGCGCGAGGCCCAGCGCGCGCCGCGCGGCCACCGACGCGCGGGTCACGTCGGCGCCGCCGATCGCGACCGTGCCGGCGGCGACCGGCCCGAGCCCGGCGATCGCCAGGCCCAGCTCGCGCTGGCCGTTGCCCTCGACCCCGGCGACGCCGACGATCTCGCCGGCCTTGACCGCCAGGCTGACGCCGACCGCGCCGCCGCCGCGCGCGCCCGGCGCCACCAGCTCGCGCACGGTCAGCCCGGCGGTGGCGTCGGCGGCCGGCGCCGGCGCGCGCGCCGACGGGGGCGGCGGCTCGCCGCCGATCATGGCCCGGGCGATCTCGGCGGTGGTCACGTCGGCCGACCAGGACGCGACCGTGCGGCCGCCGCGCAGGACCGTGACCTCGTCGGCGACGCGCACGACCTCGTCGAGCTTGTGGGTCACCAGCACGACCGCGCCGCCGGCGTCGGCCCGCGCCCGGATCATGTCGAGCAGCGCGTCGACCTCGGCCGGGGTCAGGAGCGCGGTCGGCTCGTCGAGGATCAGCAGCCGCGACGCGCGCGCCGAGACCATCGCCAGCTCGGCCCGCTGCTGCTCGCCGACGGTCAGCGCGCCGGCCAGCGCGTCGGGATCGAGCGTCTGGCCCAGCTGCGCCGCCGCCGCGACCAGCGCCCGGCCGGCGCCGGCGCGATCGAGCAGGCCGCCGCGCATCGGCTCGTGGCCGAGCGCGGCGTTCTCGGCCAGGGTCAAGGTCGGCACCAGCATGCCGTGCTGGTGGACCATGCCGACGCCGAGCGCCTGGGCCCGCGCCACCGAGTGCCGCGCCAGCTCGACCCGCTCGCCCAGCTCGAGCTCGCCGCCGTCGGCGCGCTCGAGGCCGTAGACGATCCGCATCAGCGTCGACTTGCCGGCGCCGTTCTCACCGACCAGCGCGTGGACCGTGCCGGCCTCGACCTCGAGCTGGCCGTCGGCCAGCGCCACGCACGCGCCGAACCGCCGGCTGGCCCGCACCCGCAGCGCGATCGTCGGCGCGGTCATTGCGACGGCACCACGATCTGCCCGGCGATCACCTCGGCGGCGATCGCCCGGGCCCGGGCCGCGACGTCGGGCGTCAGCAGGCTGGCGTTGTCGCGGTTGGCGACGAAGCCGACGCCGTCGTCGGCCAGGCCCAGCTCCCGGACGCCGCCGTGGAAGCGCCCGGCCACGACGTCGGCGATCACGTCGTAGACCGCGACGTCGACCTGCTTGACCATGCTGGTCAGCACACAGCACGGCGCCTCGTGGAACTGATCGGAGTCGACGCCGATGACCCGCGCGTGCCGGGCCCGGGCCGCGGCGATCACGCCGGCGCCGGTCTTGCCCGACGCGTGGAAGATGATGTCGGCGCCGCCCTCGTACTGGGCCTCGGCCAGCTCCTGGCCCAGCGCCGGATCGGCGAAGGCCTTGGGCTCGGTGCCGGCGTAGGCCGAGAACACCTTGCAGTCGGGGCACACGTGCTTGACCCCGGCGACGTAGCCGGCCTCGAACTTGCGGATCAGCGGGATCTTCATGCCGCCGATGAAGCCGACGATGCGCGTGCGCGTGGTCAGCCCGGCGATCGCGCCGACGACGAAGCTGCCCTCGTGCTCACGGAACCGCAGCCCGGCCAGGTTGGGCGGCGGCATGTCGGCGCCGGTCGGCGCGTAGTCGACGCCGGCGAACGCCACGTCGGGGGACTCGCGGGCCAGGCGCTCGAGGTCGGCCGAGAAGATGAAGCCGACGCCGATCACCAGGTCGACCTCGCGGGCGGCGAGCTGGCGCAGCGCCGCCTCGCGATCGGCGCCGTCGGACGGCTCGATCGTCGTGATCGCGACGCCCAGCTGATCGCGGGCCCGCACCAGCCCGCGCCACGCGACGTCGTTGAACGAGCGATCGTCCTTGCCGCCGATGTCGAACACCAGGCCGATCCGGATCGGGCGGGTCGACGTCGACGGCGGCGGCGCGCGCGTCGGCGCCAGCGCCGCGCCCACGATCAACAGGGCGACGTTGACGAGGACCAGCGCGGCGACCGGGCGCCAGGACGGCACGCCCTGACGGTACACCCAACCCCGGCGCGCGGTCCGGCGCCCGCCGACGTCCGGATCGTCACCCGGGCGGATCGAGCCGCAGCCCACGCGGGACCAGCGCGCGCCCGAGCAGCTCGAAGACGACCTGGACGATCACCGCCAGGGCCGCCGCCGGGAGCGCGCCCTCGAGGATCAGCGCGGTGTCGTCGAGCCGCACCCCGGTCAGGATCGGCTGGCCGTAGCCGCCGGCGCCGACCAGCGCGCCGATGGTCGCGGTGCCGACGCTGAGCACCGCCGCGGTCTGGACCCCGGCGACGATCGCCGGCGACGCCAGCGGCAGCTCGACCCGCACCAGCCGCGCCCACCGGCCCAGGCCGAGCACGTCGGCCGACTCGAGCAGCGGCGGCGAGATCGCGGTCAGGCCGGCGTGGGTGTTGCGCACCACCGGCAGCAGGCTGTACGCGACCATCGCCGCGACCGCCGGCGGTCCGCCGATGCCGAGCAGCGGGATCATCAGCACCAGGAACGCCAGCGACGGCACGGTCTGGACCACGCCGACGACGCCCAGCAGCGCCAGCCCGGCCCGGCGGTGGCGCGCCGCCAGCACGCCCAGCGGCAGCGCCAGCGCCAGCGCCATGACCAGCGCCGCCGCCACCAGCGCCACGTGCTCGCGGGTGCGCGCCCAGATCCGGGCGGCGCGGCCGGCCGCGGTCCGGGTCACCCGCAGGCCCAGGCGCGTGCGCACCAGCGTCGCGGCCACGTCGATCTCGGGCACGCGGTCGAGGCGCGCGCGCGCGTTCATCGCGATCATCGTCGGCGCGTCGATCGCGCCGGCCAGGCGCCGCCACCCGGCCACGACCGCGGGCGCGCCTGGGGCCCAGGCCTCGCGGTACAGCAGCACCGCGTCGTACGACGGGAAGTAGCCGCGGTCGTCGGTCAGCACGCGCAGGTGGTAGCGCTCGATCTCGGCGTCGGTCGTGTACAGGTCGGTGACGTCGAGCGCGCCGTCGACCACCGCCCGGTAGGCCAGCGCGTGATCGAGGCCGCGGACGTCGCCGTGCGGCAGCCGGTAGTGCGCCGCCAGCCCCGGCCAGCCGTCGTCGCGATCGAGGAACTCCGAGCTGAACCCGAGCGCCAGCGCCGGGTGCGCGGCCAGATCCGACAGCGTGCGCACGCCCAGCGCGGCGGCTCGGGCCTCGGTCATGCCCAGCGCGTAGGTGTTCTGGAACCCGAGCGGGCCGATCATGCCGATGCCGCGCCGGGCCAGCGCCGCCCGCAGCGCCGCCAGATCGCCGCGCGGCAGGGCCTCGTCGGCGAGCAGCTCGAGCGCCAGCGTGCCGGTGTACTCGACGTACGCGTCGATCTCACCGCTGGTCAGCGCGGTCCACAGGATCCGGGTGCCGCCCATCTGGGCCTCGTGGGTGACCGTCGCGCCCGACGCCTCGGCGACCTGCGTGACGATCTCGCCCAGGATCACGCCCTCGGTGAACGCCTTCGAGCCGACCCGGACCTGGGGCCCGGCGGCGGCGGGCCGGGCCAGCGCCACCGTCAGCGCCAGCGCCGCGATCGCGGCGACGCCGCAGCCGCGCCCGCGCCGCTCACGCATCGGCGCCCTCGGCCGCGAGGTGCAGGCCCCGCTGCGCCCGCACGAACCGGCGCACGAAGTCGTCGGCCGGCGTCGCCGCGAGGCTGGCGATCGTGCCGCGCTGGATCACCCGGCCGTCGCGCATCAGCACGGCGGTGTCGGCGAGGTGCGCGGCCTCCGCCAGATCGTGGGTCACGACCAGCACGGTCTTGCCCAGCCGGGTGAACAGCGCCCGCAGATCGTCCTGCAGCTCGGCCCGCACCATCGGATCGAGCGCGCCGAGCGGCTCGTCGAGCAGCAGCACCTCGGGGTCGTGGACCAGCGCCCGCATCAGCGCCACCCGCTGGCGCTGCCCGCCCGAGAGCTGCACCGGGAACCGGGCCAGGAGCTCGACCGTCAGGCGCACCAGCTCGGCCAGCTCGGCGACGCGCGCGTCGCACCGCGCCCGGGGCCAGCCCTGCTGCCGCGGCGCCAGCACCACGTTGGCGGCGGCGGTCAGGTGCGGGAACAGGCCACCGTCCTGGATGACGTAGCCGAGGCGCCGCCGCGCCGCCGCCAGGCCGCGCACGGTCAGCGGCTCGCCGCCGAGCTCGACGGCGCCGGCGTCCGGGCGGAGCAGCCCGGTGAACAGGCGCAGCGCCGTCGACTTGCCGCTGCCGCTCGGGCCGATCAGCGCGACCCGCGCGCCGCGCGCGACCTCGAGCGTGACCCCGTCGAGCACGCGCCGGGGACCGTACGCCTTGACGACGTCGCGCAGGAGCAGCACCGCGCGAGCCTACCCGATCATCGCCCGCGCTCCGGCGCCTCGGCCGGCACCAGCGCCGCGGCCCGCTCGACCCGCTGGCCGTCGACCGCGATCGTCCGGCCCTTCACGCGCAGCCGGTGGCGGGTGCCGAGCGCGAACTGCGCGAACGCCTCGGCGCTGGTCGTGAAGCCGATCCGGTGCGCGCCGTCGTAGGCCAGGGTCACGACGTAGCGGGCGCTGCGGCGCTCGCGCTCCTGCTGCTTGGGCGCGAGGTCGGCGCCGACCCGCGCCTCCTCGACCGGCCACCGCAGCTCGGTGGTCGCGGCCCCGGCCGCCGCGACCGCGCGGTGCTCGCCCCAGTCCCAGATCCGGTAGGCGATCGCCTCGGCGTAGCGCGGCTCCTTGCGGTAGCGCGGCACCTGCCGGGTCCGGTCCTCGCTGCAGTAGCGGGTCGAGCACGAGGTGCCGCCGCCGGTGCACGAGGTCGTGCAGGTGGCGAAGCCGTTGCCGTTGTCGCTGCAGCGCTCCGAGCAGCTCTCGGGCACCGACACGCAGTCCTGGCCGCACGCGACCTGCTCGGTGTAGTGCTCGGTGTCGTAGCCGTCGAGGACGTCGTCGTAGTGGTGGACCTTGTCGCCGAGCGAGCGCACCTCGAACGCGGCGGCGGGCTGCTCCTGGCGCCAGCCCTCGCGGTCCCAGATCTGGTAGCGCTCGACGGTGATCGTGTGCTCCCAGCGCACCGCCGCGACCGTGGCCTGGTAGGTGCGGGCCCGGGTGACCCACAGGTAGCCCAGCACCAGCGCGAGGCCGACCGACGCGACGATGACGGCGGTGCGGTGGCGGCGGAGCCAGCGCTTGCGCCGCTGCCACCCGGTCGGCGGCGTCCCGCGGATCGCGTGCTCGCGCACCGCCTCGGAGATCGACGCGCCGCACCGGCCGCAGGCGTCGTCGAGGCGGCGCTGATCGCTGCCGCAGTACGCGCACCGCCAGTCGGGCCCGGCGGTCGCCATGCGCACGAGCGCCGCGTCGGTGACCGTCGGCGCGGCCGCGGTGTCGCCGGGCATCTCGTACTTCTCGCCCTGGTCCTTGGGATCCCCGCACGCCTGGCAGACCTTGTGGCGCCCGAGGTTGCCGTGCCCGCACGACGAGCACCGCCAGGTCATCTCGATCTGACGGCTGCCCGGTGGCACCCGCCGACGATACCAGGCCCGCGGCGATCCGCGCGACCCGCGCGCGCCGCGTCCGCCATCCGCGGGTACACTCCCGCCCCATGGCTCGCTCGCTGTTCCTGGTCCTGGGCCTCGCGACCCTCGCGTCGTCGTGCTGCCCGCAACCGAAGCCGAAAACGGAGACCGTCGCCGTCATGCCCAAGCCCGATCCCGTCGATCCACCGGCCCCGTCGCCGCACGCCGCCGCGCTGGCCGAGGTCGCCCGCCTGACCGAGCTGGCCAACCGCGATCCGCTGCTGGCGCCGTGGGCCGGCAAGGACGGCGGGGTGCCGCCGTTCGATCACATGCAGCCGGCGGCGTTCCCGGCCGCGTTCGAGATCGGCATCGCGCTGCGCGCCGCCGAGCTCGAGGCGATCATCACCGATCCGGCGCCGCCGACCTTCGCCAACACGATGGTCCCGATCGAGGACGCCGGCCGCCACCTGGGCCGGGCCGCGACCTTGTTCGGCGTCCTGACCTCGGGCCTCAACGGCCCCGAGGCCCAGGCCCTCGACGAGGTCTGGTCGCCCAAGCTGGCCGCCGCCACCGACCAGGCCATCAACTTCAACCAGCCGCTGTTCGACCGCATCGCCGCGGTCCACGCCGGCCGCGCCGGCGCCGGCCTCGCGCCGATCGAGCTGCGCCTGATCGAGAAGACCTACGAGGACATGGTCCGCCGCGGCGCCAAGCTCGACGCCGCCGGCAAGGCCACCCTGGGCGCGATCAACCAGGAGCTGGCGAGCCTCTACACGACGTTCGGCAACAAGGTCCTCGCCGACGAGGACACCTGGACCGTCCTCGACACCAAGGCCGACCTGGCCGGGCTCCCGGCCGACCTGGTCGCGAGCTACGCCGCCGCCGCCGCGGAGCGCAAGCTGCCCGGCAAGTGGGCGGTGGTCAACACCCGCTCGAGCGTCGACCCGTTCCTGGCGGCGTCGGCCCGGCGCGATCTGCGCCAGCGCATCTGGACCGCGTTCAAGAGCCGCGGCGATCACGGCGACGACCACGACACCAAGGCCACGATCGCGCGCATCGTCAAGCTGCGCGCCGAGCGCGCCGCGCTCCTGGGCTACCCCAGCCACGCCCACCTGCGCATGGCCGACACGATGGCCAAGGACCCGGCCAAGGCCCAGGCCCTGATGATGCGGGTGTGGCCGGCGGCGGTGCAGCGCGTCCACGAGGAGGTCGCCGCGATGGCGCCCTTCGCCAAGAAGGACAAGCTCAAGGGCCCGATCGAGCCCTGGGACTACCTCTACTACCAGGAGAAGGTGAAGGCCGCGAAGTACAAGTTCGAGAGCGACGAGCTCAAGGCCTACTTCGCGCTCGACAACATGATCGCCGCGTCGATGGACATGGCCGAGCGCCTGTACGGCCTGACCTTCGCCGAGATCACCGGCACGGTGCCGACGTTCCACCCCGACGTGCGGGTGTGGGAGGTCAAGGACAAGATCTCGGGCGCGCTGATCGGCCTGTTCTACGGCGACTACTTCGCCCGCGCCGGCAAGCGCTCCGGCGCGTGGATGTCGAGCTACCAGTACTTCGAGGACTTCACCGGCACCCGCCGCCTCCCGATCGTCTCGAACAACAACAACTTCGTGCGCGGCGCCGCCGGCGCGCCGATCCTGATCTCGCTCGACGACGCCGAGACGTTGTTCCACGAGTTCGGCCACGCGATCCACTACCTCGTCGCCGAGGTCGGGCACCCGGCCCTGGCCGACACCCCGTCGGACTTCGTCGAGTACCCGTCGCAGGTCCACGAGATGTGGGTGCTGACGGCGCCGATCCTCGACAAGTTCGCGCGCCACTACCAGACCAAGGCCGCGATGCCGCAGGCGCTGCTCGACAAGGTCGCGGCCGCGCGCACGTTCAACCAGGGCTACGGCACGGTCGAGTACCTGTCGGCGGCGATCGTCGACATGGACCTGCACACGATCCCCCCGACGGCGTCGTCGACCCCGCCGCGTTCGAGCGCGACACCCTGGCCAAGCTGGGCGCGCCGCGCGAGGTCGCGATGCGCCACCGCCTGCCGCAGTTCAACCACCTGTTCACCAGCGACGAGTACTCGGCCGGCTACTACAGCTACCTGTGGAGCGACGTCATGGCGGCCGACACGATCGCCGCGTTCCAGGAGGCGGGCGACGTGTTCGACCCGACGATCGCCGGCAAGATGAAGCAGTTCATCCTCGCGCCGGGCAACGCCACCGACCGGGCCGAGGCCTACCGCCAGTTCCGCGGCCGCGACCCCGACGTCAAGGCGCTGCTGGCCAAGCGCGGCTTCCCGACCAAGTAGCCACCGCGCCGAGCCGCACCCGCGCGCCCGCGGAGTCACCGCGGCGGCCACGCGCGCGGGCGCGCAGCATGATCGGGCCTGCACCAGGTGCGCGGCGCCGCACTGCCCGGGGCTGCGGTCGTCGTCATCCACGGTGCCCCACCAACGACGCCCCGAACCTCGCCCGCGCTGCCGACCGCGGGCATCGTGCGCGAGCCGTGTCCACGGCCAGGGTCCCGGCTGGGGCCCTCTTCTGTCTTCTGCGTCCGTGGGACGACCGCCCCGACCGTCCGATCACGACGCCTTCAGGCTGTCGTCTCTGACCATCCCCGCGTTTTCGGGCGATGCCAACGACCTTGCGGAAGACCGCGTGCCGCTCGACCTCGGCGTCGTACGCGACCGCTGCCGTCACCAGCGTCGACGCCGACCGGATCGCCGACCGCATCACCGCCACCGCCGGCATCGGACGTCGCGTCGCTCGTCGCACCATCAGGCGGCGGCGGCATCGACCGCGGCGTCCCCACGGCGTGCGGGCCATCGGCGCAGGCCGCAGCCAGGACGATCAAGACGCGCTCAAGTCGTCCTTCCTGGTCGCCGGATCAGTCGCGCGAGCAAGCCAGCCGGTGGCAGAAATCGAACAGACGAGGTTCTTGCGACCAGGCGCCCGGGGCGCACGACTACCCCACAAGAGACGCAGCCGGTTGGCTGCGACGGGGGACCATGAACGACCTGCATAGAGTCGCCGCGGCGCTGTCACTCGGGTTGGCGTTGTCCGCGTGTGCGCACGACGTCACCAGTCCGGAACCGAGGCTGGCCACCGCGAGCCCCGACCTGGTGTGCAACGGCGCGTCGGTGTCGACCGCCGACGGCCGCACCGCGGTCACGCTCACGGGCGCCCACTTCACGCCGATGCCGTCGAGCACACTCGACGAGCCGGTGCGGCTGCTGCTGCCGCGGGTCACGCTGACGCCGCGCACGGCGATCCCCGGCGGCGCCCTGGCGACGACACCGATCGATCTGGCCGACGATCCGGCGTCGGCCGCGGCCAGCCGGGTCCACTGGACCAGCGAGTCCGAGATGGGCTTCGACGTGGTGCCCGCCGACGCGCTGGCTACCGGCGTGTTCGACGTCACCGTCACCAACCCCGACGGCACGAGCGCGGCCTCGATCACCCAGGCGTTCGCGATCATCCCGCCGCCGATCGTCTCGGGGCTCGCGCCACCGGCGATCTGCGACGATCAGGACGATCAGACGGTGACCATCACCGGCGCCAACTTTCTGGTCTACGCCGACCAGGCGCCCAGCGTCACGATCGGCGAGGGCGCCGCGGCCCACACCTACGCCGCCACCGCCGCCGCCGCCGACTGCGCCCCGATCGGCGGCGACCTCACCGAGGCCGACGCCGCGCTGTGCACCGCGATCACGATCACGATCCCGGTCGGCGACGTCGTCGTCACCGCCGCCACCGATCTGCCGCTGGTCGTGACCAACCCGGCGCCGGCCGACTGCGCGTCGACCAGCTCGCCGATCACGATCCGCATCGAGCCGCCGCCGCGTGTCGACGCGGTGGTCCCGGCGACCGTGTGCCAGGGCGGCAGCACGCTGACCGTCACCGGCGCCAACTTCTTGCCGGACGCCGAGGTCGAGCTCCACTGCGGCGCGGTCGTGGTCGCCGCCGCGGCCGTCACCGTGGTCCCCGACGGCACGCAGCTCACCGCCAGCTTCGGCGGCGGCGCGACGCCGGGCACCAGCTGCGAGGTCGTCGTGCGCAACCCCGACGGCTGCGAGGATCGGCCGCTGCCGCACAAGACCGTCACCGTCGTGGCGGGCCCGGTGGTCTTCTACGTCGATCCCGAGGTCGTCTACAACGGGATCAACACCCGCATCACGGTCTACGCCACGACCATCACCCAGCCGCTCGCCGCCAACGCCGTCAACATCCGGCCGACCGGCCAGCCCGGCCCGGTGACCGACCTGACGTTCAACGCGGTCCCCGGCCACCCCAACCGGCTGCAGGCGATCGTGCCGATGGGCCAGGCCCCCGGCGTCTACGACCTGGCGCTGTCCGACAGCACCGGCTGCGGCTCGATGCTGCCGATGGCGATCACCGTGACCGCCACCACGTCGGTGACGCTCGACCATGTGACCCCGCCGTTCGGCGCCACCGCCACCGACACCGCGGTGCAGATCTTCCGCGACGCCGCCGCGCCGCCCCCGGGCGATCACCCGTTCGTCGAGACCCCGCGGGTGTACCTCAACCCGACCAACCCACAGCCGACCGACGTCGCGGTCGAGCTGGAGTCGGTGGCGTTCCTGGACGGCGGCCGCGTCACCGGCGTGGTGCCCGCCGGCACGCCGGCCCACGCCTACGACGTCGTGCTGGTGAACCCCGACGGCACCGTCGGCCTCTTGGCCAACTCGGTCGCCGGCGGCTACACCGAGACCACCGCGCCGCCGCCCGAGATCGACGGCGCCACGCCGGCCTCGATCGTCAACGCCACCGGCCAGGCGGTCACGCTGAGCGGGCGCAACTTCGACGCCGCCGACGTGGTCACGCTGACCTGCGTCGACGCGACCGGCGCGGCGCTGCCGGCCCCCGCCGTCACCTCGACCGCGCCCACCTGCGTCGGCGCCAGCTGCACCCAGGACGTCACGATCAACGCGTCGAGCTTGCCGGCGGGCGCGGTGTGCCTGGTGCGGGTGACCAACCCCGATGGCACGTTCGGCGAGTTCTCGGCGATCGGCGTGACCAACAGCTCGCGCAACCTCAACACGCCCCACGCCGGCCCGATGATGCAGATCGGCCGCCGCGCGCTGGTCGCCGCCGCCGGCAACGCCACCGCCACCAACCGCTTCATCTACGCGATCGGCGGCGACAGCGGCACCCCCGCCGGCGCGCTCGACTCGATCGAGTTCGCGCCGGTCGATCCGTTCGGCACGATCGGCGCGTTCACGCTGGCGCCGTACCCGCTGGCCGCGCCACGCACGCTCGCCGGCGTCGCGACGATCGGCCGCTACGTCTACGTCGTCGGCGGCAACGCCGGCGGCGGCGCGGTGGCGACCGCCGAGCGCGCGCTGATCCTGTCGCCGCGCGAGGCGCCGCGGGTCACCGACCTCGACGTCGCGTTGCGCCCGACCGGCCTGGCGCCGGGCCGCTACCACTACCGCGTCAGCGCGGTGTTCGCGGGCACCGATCCCGACAACCCCGGGGGCGAGTCGCTCGCGTCCGACGAGTTCACGGTGCGCGTGCCGACGTTCCCGGGCCAGCAGGTCGCGCTCACGTTGGTGTGGCGCGCGCCGGTCGACGCCCTCGGCGCGGCGCTGCCCAACGTCGTCGGCTACCGCGTCTACCGCACCGCCGCCGCCGACGCGGCGCCCGGCACCGAGGTGCTGCTGGCGACGACGACCGGCGCCGGCACGACGTTCGTCGACGACGCGACGGCGACGCCGGGCACCGCGACGCCGCTGCCGCTCGGCGCCACCGGCCGCTGGCGGACGCTGCCGGCGCTGGGCACGGCGCGTGAGGGGCTGGCGGTCGCCTGGGCCCGCGATCCGGTCGCGCCGGGCACCGCCTACGTCTACGCGCTCGCCGGCCGCAGCACCGCCACCACCGCGCTGACGTCGTACGAGTACCTGCCGATCACGATCGCGGCCAACGGTCGCCAGACCGCGGCCACCTGGACCGCGGGCACGACCGCGCTCAGCCAGGCGCGCTGGCAGCTGGGCGCCTGGGTGGTGGATCGCAGCGTCTCGACCAGCTACCCGGCCGGCACCACGTACGTGTTCGCCGGCGGCGGCCAGACCGCGGCCGGCGCGGGCGAGACCACGGTCGACGCCGCGCTGGTGACCGCCGGTGGCCAGCTCGGCGTGTGGAACGACGCCGGCGTGCAGAACTTCGGCGTGTCGGTCTCGGGCTACGGCGTGTGCGCTGCCAACGGCCAGCTGTTCACGTTCGGCGGCCAGAACGGCGCGCCCAGCCGCGGCGCCAAGTCGGCGGAGCTCTCGACCCCGCCGACGCTCGCCGCCGGCGCGTGGAACGACGAGGGGCTGAGCATGACCCACGGTCGCTACCTGCTCGGCTCGGCCGTACAGAGCGCGTTCATCTTCTTGCTCGGCGGCCAGACCGACGAGCCGACCGCGGCCAGCCGCACCACCGAGCTGGTGATCTGGTGAGGCCCGCCATGCCCGGAGGTCCCATGCGCATCACGATCGCACCCGCGCTGATGACGCTGAGCGGGATCGCCCACGCCGACCCCGCGGCGCCCCACGGCTACGCCGGCGCCAAGCTCGGCGGCATCGCGCCGCTCGACGGGCTGTCGCCGTTCGCCTCGGTCGGCGTCGAGGTCGGCTACGTGCTGCCCACGGCCGACCACCGCATCTCGATCGGGCTGGTCGTCGACTACACCCAGCCGACCACCACCGGCACCGAGATGGATCCGCGCGTGACCGGCGGCACCTGCACCTGGCGACTCACCGAGCAGGAGCTCGGCGTGATGCCGATCGTGCTGTACCCGCGCGGCCGATGGGCTCGATCACGCCGTACGCCGGGCTCGGGCCGCGCCTGCTCCTGACCCGCAGCACCGTCGAAGACGATGGCGCACCGACGATCGAGGCCACCGAGGAGGTGTCGACCGAGTTCGGGGTCGGGGTGCCGATCGGGGGCGAGCTGCCGCTGGGCCCAGGGCGCCTCACCGGCGAGCTGCTGTTGCAGTACGGCACCTCGACACACCGCGACCGGCGACAGCCACACCGGGGCGGTCGCCTCGCGGTCGGCTACCGCCTGGTTCGATAGGTCGCCCCGGCGAGTGCGCGCCAGCGTACGGTCTTGCTGACCTGGGTGGGATTTCTGCAACCGCGCCCACGTTCGGCGCGACTCACCTGGGACCGCCCGACTTTGGCGGTCGCGAGGAGCCCGCATGAAGAACCCGTTCGCCGCCGCCCGTGTCTGCACCCTGATCGCAGGCATCGCGCTGTCCCTGCTCGTGGCCGCCTGCGGCGACGACGGCGGCGGCAGCGTCACCCCGCCCGCGTGCTTCGCCACCGGCACCGCGTGCGCGACCGACACCGACTGCTGCACCGGCGACTGCAACGACCTCACCGGCGTGTGCTCGCGCACCGCCGGGTGAGTGCCTCGCCGCCGGCAGCGCCTGCCAGAGCGGCCCCGACTGCTGCTCGTTCGCGTGCGTCGACTTCGCGTGCTCGGGCGACCAGTGCACCTCCGACGGCCAGAGCTGCACCGCCGACGGCGCCTGCTGCTCCGGCACCTGCACGGACGGCACCTGCGCGCCGCTCAACGCCGCGTGCCGCACCTCGGGCAACTCGTGCGCGAGCAGCGCCGACTGCTGCTCGCACTACTGCGACGGCGGGACCTGCAACAACGCGCCGTCGTACTGCACGCAGCTCGGCGACACCTGCCAGTTCGGCAGCGAGTGCTGCAGCGGCCTGTGCGACGTCGCCGCCGGCGCCACGCTCGGCGTCTGCGTGCCGGTCCCGGCCGGCGGCGCCACCGGCTGCACCAGCGCCGGCGAGGTGTGCGGCGCCGGCGCCGACTACATGGGCGGCGAGTTGCCGATCTGCGGCGGCGAGTGCTGCGGCCGGGCCTGCCTGCCCTACGGGCCGACCGGCGTGCTGATCTGCCAGCCGTCGAGCGGCTGCCGTCCGACCGGCGAGACCTGCGTCGAGGACAGCGACTGCTGCGGCTCGGCCGGGCTGCCCGACGGCGACGTCTCGAACGTGGTCTGTCAGAAGGAGGGCGACAACCCGATCGGCCGCTGCGACAACGGCAACTCGTGCAGCCCGGCCGGCGCGATCTGCCGCTTGCAGACCGACTCGTGCAACGCCAACGCCAACTGCTGCGCCGGCAACGTGCTCCAGTACGACACCTGCCACCTCGACGCGCTCGGCGTGCCGCGCTGCACCGTCGCCGAGATCGTCTGCACCAACCCGCAGGACTACGTCGGCATGACCTGCGCCACCAGCGCCGACTGCTGCGGGCTGCCGTGCCTGCCAGTGCCGGGCACCGAGTTCACGCTGCGGTGCGGCGCCAGCTGCCAGCCGACCGGCGGCGCGTGCACCACCGCCACCGACTGCTGCTCGGGCCTGCCGTGCACGACGCCGCCCGGCTCGACCGTCGGCACCTGCGGTGATCCGCAGGGCTGCGCGACCTTCGGCCAGAGCTGCGACGCCGCCAACCCGTGCTGCACCAACCTGACCTGCGATCAGGGCACCTGCACCGAGTTCATCCCGTGGAGCGGGCGGTGGCCCGGCGACCGCGACGATCTGTTCGCGCAGCCACGCCTGGGCCGGATCGGTGGCGGTGCGCTCGTGCCACAGCACGTGCACGCCGAACCCGGCCACCTCGAGCGGCGGCGGCCGCAGCGCCAGCGCGACGCCGGGCTCGAACGCAGCCGCGACCCGGCGCGGGATCGTCGCGATCAGATCGGTCGCGGCCAGCACCAGCGGCGCCACCAGGAAGTGCGGCACCGCCACCGCGACCCGCCGCTGCCGGCCGAGCGCCGCCAGCGCGCCGTCGACGAACCCGCCCGCGGTGCCGCGCGGCGCGATCAGCAGGTGGTCGAGCGCGCAGAACCGGTCGAGCGTCAGCCGCGCCCGCGCCGCCGGGTGGTCCGCGCGCATCGCGCAGGTGAAGGTCTCGTCGAACAGGTGGCGCTGGTAGCAGCCGCCGGTCAGGTCGCGCGGGCGCGCCGGCGCCAGGACCACGTCGACCTCGCCCGCGGCCATCGCGCCGCCGATGTCGTCGGGCACCGGCCGCACGAACAGGTCGATCCGCGGCGCCACCTTGGCCAGCCGCGCGACCAGCGCCGGCAAGAGCACCAGCTCGGCGAAGTCGCCGGCGCCGACGTGGAACGTGCGCGCGGTCGTGGCCGGGTCGAACTCGACGCCGCGCCAGACCAGCGCCAGCTCGCCCAGCGCCCGCGCGACCACCGGCGCCAGCGCCTCGGCCCGCGCGGTCGGCACCAGCGCGCCGCGCGGCCCGCGCACCAGCAGCGGATCGCCGAGCTGCGCCCGCAGCCGCGCCAGCGCGTGGCTGGCCGCCGACTGGGTCAGGCCCAGGCGCGCCGCGGCCCGGGTCACGTGGCGCTCGGCCAGCAGCGCGTCGAGCGCGCGCAGCAGGTTGAGATCGACCGCCGCCAGCTCATCATGAACGGTACGCATGACGCGTATGAATACCATCATCTTGGCGCATGCACTCGGGCGCCCCATGATGGCCGCACCCAACCACCGCACCCGAGGAGCTCGCCCATGTTCGCCATCGCTGGAGTCACCGGAAACACTGGCGCCGTCGTCGCCGACACCCTGCTCGCCGCCGGCGCCCCCGTCCGCGTCATCGTCCGCGACGCCGCCAAGGCCGCCCCCTGGCGCGCCCGCGGCGCCGAGATCGCCGTCGCCGACCTCGCCGACCCCGCCGCGCTGACCGCGGCCCTGCGCGGCGCCGCCGGCGCCTACCTGCTGATCCCGCCGCGCCCGACCTCGGCCGAGCCGCTCGCCGAGAACCGCGCGGTCGCCGCCGCCCAGGCCGCCGCCGTCGCCGCCGCCCGCGTGCCGCACGTCGTGCTGCTGTCGTCGGTCGGCGCCCAGCACGCCGACGGCACCGGCCCGATCGTCTCGGCCCAGGTGGCCGAGCGCGTCCTGGCGCCGCTGACCCAGCTCACCGCGATCCGCGCCGCGTTCTTCATGGAGAACTGGGCCGCCGCGCTCGGCATGCTCGACCAGGGCGTCGTGCCGACGTTCGTGCCGCGCGGGCTGACCATGCCGATGGTCGCGACCCGGGACATCGGCAAGGCCGCCGCCGCCGCGCTGCTCGAGGGCCCGCGCGGCGACGTCCGGGTCGAGCTGGCCGGGCCCCGCGACTACAACGCCGATGACGTCGCCGCGGTGCTGTCGACCCTGACCGGCCGCACGATCACCGCCACCGACGTGCCGCTCGACGCGGTCGTCCCGACCTACACCAGCTTCGGCCTGTCGCCGGCGTTCGCGGGGCTGTTCCGCGAGCTCTACGCCGGCGCGGCCAGCGGCCGGGTGGCGTGGGAGGGCGGCCACCGCGCGCTCCGCGGCCAGACCGACCTCGCCACCGTGCTCGCGCCGCTGCTCGCGCGCGCCTGACCCCGTCGCCATCCAGGAGACCGCCCATGCGCTCGCTCATCGCCCTCGCCACCGCCACCACCCTCGCCGCCGCGTGCGGCGGCACGTCCCACCCGCCGCCGACGCCGACGGCCAAGCTCACGATCACGCCCTACGCCGCCGCCGAGTCCGACGTCAACAGCTACGTCATCACCGACGGCGCCGGCGCGATCGTGATCGACGCCACGCGCAACCCGACCGACGGCGCCGCGGTCGCGGCCCTGGTCCGCGCCCGCACCAGCGGACCGGTGACCGTGCTCATCACCCACGGCCACCCCGATCACTTCCTCGGCCTCGGCGCGCTGCGCGCCGCGCTGCCCGACGCGCGGTTCGTCGTCGCGCGCCCCGAGATCAAGGACGACATCATCGGCATGGCGACCTGGATGACCGGCGCGGGCTGGCTGGCCGCGCTGCCGGCGATGCAGCCCCGGACCGTCGATCACCCCGACGGCTTCGACTACGCCGGCGAATTGACCGTGCTGGCCGAGCCGCGCCTGACGCTGCCCGGCGGCGCGCGGCTCGAGCTCCGCGCCGACTACCCGGCCACCGAGGCCGAGCACATGACCACGGTCTACAGCCCCGACGCCAACGCGCTGTTCACCGGCGACCTCGCCTACCACGACGTGCACCTGTGGCTCGGCGTCGGCGTGACCCGCGCCAGCGCCGCCGCCTGGCAGGGCACGCTCGACCAGCTCGACGCCGCGTGGCGCGACCGCGCGCCGACGATCTATCCCGGCCACGGCGCGCCCACGGATCTGACCGTGCTCGCCACCGACCGCGCGTACATCGACGACATCCTCGCGGTCACCGCCGCGAGCGCGTCCGACGACGACGCCCTCGCCCAGATGGCCGCGCGCTACCCCGACCACGCCAACCGCGACCTCCTCCTGAAGATGAGCGTCGCCAACCTGCGGGCGCAGCGGTAGCGACGCGCGCGCCCGTCGCGGCCCGCCGCCGATCGTCACGAACCGTCGGCGCGCGGCCTCAGCCGATCGGCGGGTTGTCGTTGCACACGCCGAGCTCGAGGATCAGGTACAGCAGCACGCGCTCCTGCGGCAGCAGGCCGCGGTGGGTGCCGGGCGCGGTGTGGTAGGTCGAGAACAGCACCCGGCCGCAGCCGGGCGGGTTGAACGTCACCGTCAGCGGCCGCTTGCCGGGGCCGGCGGCGGGCGCGCCCGAGCCGACCACGTACGCGTGGGGCTCGTCGAACACCGGCGCCCCCTGCGCGTCGACGCCGACCTGGACGGGCGTCGTCGCCGCGATCCAGTTCCAGTTGTCGTAGACCCGGAACGCGCCCGGGTCGATCGGGCCGACGTCGCCGCCGGTGTCGTTGCGCGGGCCGATCTGGCCGTCGAGCCACGCCGCCAGGCCCGGATCGGTGACCTCGGCGTCGACGGCCTCGTAGAAGTCGCCGTCGGCGTCGCCGAACCGGGACGGGTCCCAGGTGTCGGTGGCCGGGTCGTAGGCCGCGGCCGGGGTGTCGACGGCGGTGCCGGTGACCGAGGCGCCGAGCTGGATCGGCGCGGGGTAGACGTTGTCCATCCACTCGCCGGACCAGTCGGTGACGTAGAGCCGCCCGCCCTCGGCCACGTAGTCGCGCAGGTTCCGCAGCGCGCGCGGATCGTCGAGCACGGCGACGTTGGCCGTCGACGCGCACGGGATGAAGACCATGTGGTACTGGCGCAGCCGGTCGAGGTCGAGCACGAGCTGGGTCAGCGTGCCCATCGCGACGCCGAGGTCGGTGCCGCCGTTGCTGTACAGGTCGAACTCGCCGGCGGTGCTGGTGAGCCCGCCGTCGACGCCGACCTCGCCCAGGCCCATCTTGCCGAGGATGTCCTGGACCGAGTCGTAGTTGCCGGCCGCGATCGCGACGTGGGGGATGGTCTTGCCGCCGGCCACGTCGAGCGCCGACGGCAGCGTCGTCTCGGGATCGGTCAGGGCCCGGGTCCCCGAGGTCAGCTCGACCTGCTGCTCGAGGCGGAACTGGCCCTTCTCGATCACCAGCCAGAACGTGCCGGCCTCGAGCGTGCCGACGTCGAACCGGCCGTGGGCGTCGGACACCGCCGCGCCGGTGGTGTCGACGCAGCGCTCGCAGTAGACGCCGGCCGGCACCGGCGCCGGCCGCGCGCGCTGCAGCGACACCCGGGCGCCGGCGATCGGGATCTCCTCGCCCGGGGGCACCAGGCCCGGGGCCATGCCCGGCGCCCAGACCGTGCCGGTCAGGGCCGCGAGCGGGCCGCCGTGGGCGTCGGGCCCGTCGTCGTCGCCGGTCACGCCCGAGCCGGGACCGCACCCGCCCGCCATCGCCACGGCGCCGACGACCGCGGCGGCCAGCGACAGGCGACGACCAGGAGGCACGCCGCAATTACAGCCCCGGACCACGACGACGGCAAGCGCCAATCCGACGCCACCGCCAACTGCGTGCGCCCGACCACGCGCGCCGCCGCGGGTGTGCTAGTTTTCTGGTCCGCCGCGTTCTCGCCGGTGCGAAGGAGCAAGCGTCCATGGGCATTCTCGACTTCGTGAAGGGTGGAGTCAAAGAGCTGGCGATCGCCCGCCCTGACTCCTCCAAGGATCAGTGGGTCTACAAGCACCCCGATCAGACCATTCCTTGGAAGGCCCAGCTCACCGTCGATCAAGACGAGGTGGCGCTGTTCTTCAAGAACGGGCAGTTCGTGGGCAGCCTGGCGGCCGGCCGCCACACGCTCGACGGCAACAACATCCCGTTCCTCGGGCAGCTGGTCGACAAGTTCACCGGCGGCAACGTCTTCATCTCCGAGGTGTTCTTCGTCAACACCCGCGAGCACCCGTCGATCAAGTTCGGCACGTCGGTCGGCGACATCCCCGACCCGCAGACCTCGCTGCGCGTGCGCCTGATGGTCCACGGCGAGTTCTCGGCCAAGGTCTACGACCCGATGAAGTTCCTCATCGGGCTCGTCGGCCAGCGCATGGCCGACAACGAGATGTTCATCGGCTGGTTCAAGAGCCAGGTCCAGAAGACCATCAAGGACCACATCGCCGAGCTGATCGTCAAAGAGAACTGGCCGGTGATGAAGGTGTCCTCGGGCGCCTACACCGAGGAGATCGAGACCTTCACGGTCGGCGCGGTCCGCAAGCACATCGAGAGCTACGGGGTCGAGATCGTCCGCTTCGGCGACTTCACGATCTCGATGGACCCGGCCGACAAGGAGCGCCTCGACAAGCTGATCGAGCGCCAGGCCTACGCCAACATGGCCGGCGGCTATCAGCAGATGGCCCAGGCCGAGATGATGCTCGGCGCCGCCGAGGGCATGAAGAAGGGCGGCGGCGGCGGCGCCGGCCTCGAGGGCATGGGCATGGGCATGGGCTTCGGCATGGCCAACCAGATGGCGCAGATGATGAACCAGCAGCCCCAGGCCCGTCAGGGCGGCGGCGGCGGCGGTGGCCCGGCGCCCGCCCCGGCCGAGAGCCGCGACCAGATCATGAAGACGCTCAAGGAGCTGGGCGAGCTCAAGACCGCCGGCATCCTCACCGACTCCGAGTTCGACGCCAAGAAGAAGGAGCTGCTCGCCAAGCTCTAGCTAGGCGTGCACGCTCACGACGATCGTCACGACGATCGACGCACGGCCGGCTCCCGCGAGCCGGCCGCGGTCGTTTTCGGGGGCCGCTTCAATGGCCGCCAGCGAGGGGACGAGCAGGGCGGACCCGGTCGGATCAATGGCCGCCAGCGCCGAGCTGCGCGCGCCCAAGCGCGACCTCGACGCTGTCGCCGTCGACCACCGCGAACCGCGCAGCGCTCAGCAGCCTGCCGAACGCCCGCTCGACCTCTTGTGTCTGGCAGTCCGCGACCGGCTCAGTCGTCGCTGGCGCTCGCGGTCGGCAGTCGCGCGAGCAGGCGCTCGACCGCGACGCGATCGGCCGCGCCGGCGATCTCGACGGCCAGCGCCTGCAGCTGCGCCGGATCACCGCACGCGCTCACCCGGGCCCGCGCGTCGTCGCTCACCGCCCCGTGGCGGTCGGCCAGCGCCAGGACCAGCTGGCGCGCCCCTTCGAGCAGGCCCTCTTGCCGCCCTTCTTGCTGGCCCACCTGCCGGCCCTCGCCGTAGTAGCGGCGCGCGAACTCGCTCTGGTACTCGTACTTGCCGGGCTGCATCTCGTCCTCCAAGGCGCGGCGCGCGGCCTGGTTCAGCGACGCGCGGATCAGATCATAGCAGACGGTGGCCTCGGGATCGGGCAGCGCATCGAGCGCGGCGAACGCGGCCAGCGTGACCGCGGTCCCGTCGGGGCCGTTGCCATGGGTGAGCGCGGACAGCACCGCCATCCACGGCTCGTCGCGGGCCCGCGCGCCCGTGACGCGGGGGATCCGCCCGGGGCCGAGCACCAGCGGGGTGAACGGCGAGCCGGGCTGCAGCGTCGCGATCGGGGTCGCGGCCCAGCGCGCGGTCGCGTCGTCGGTGGCGATCACGACGAGGCACGTCGGGCACCGCAACCGCGCGTGGAGCGCGGCGACGTAGAACGGCCACGAGCGCCGCTTGGCGTCGTCGCGCGCGCGCTGGACCTCGACCACGATGCCCATCACCGGCGCGTGGTCCGGCGGCCCGCCGCGGAGGTGGATCACGAGGTCAGCGCGGAACTCGGCCGGCAACGCCTGGGTGAACCCGGGGTCGCCGACATCGACGCTGGCGAAGCCTGGCAACGCGACGTCGAGCGACTCGCGCAACAGCGCCGGGACCAGGGCCGGATGCTCGCGCAGCACCACCAGCGGCGCTTCGTGGACGAGCGATGGCACGACCGGGACCGCAGCAAGACGCGTGCCTCGCGCAACGCCGCGACCGCGCGTGTGCACTGTCCCGCCAGCCGGACACGCGCGGCCGACACCCGGACACGCCGCCGGATCTCGGACGGGCCGCCGCCGCACGGGCGAGCCGCAGGCGACGTTGACCTGGCGCGCCCCATCGCCGGCGTCGACGGACCGCCCGCGCGGTGGCGCCGCCGCCGCGGCTCATATGCTCGGCGCCGTGACCTGGACCGCCCCCCCGCCGCTACCAGACCTGGCACATGGCCGCAGGGCGCATGCGCGCGCCGGGCTTGCAGCCGAAGGCGTCGGCGAACTCGGGCGTGGCCTGGAGCGCGCCGTTGACGCGCCACTGCGACGGCGCGTGGACGTCGACGGTGGCGAGCAGGGCGGCGAAGTCGGGGCGCATCTTGGCGCACCACGCCTGGCCGAAGCCGAGGAAGAACTGCTGGTCCTCGGTGAAGCCGTCGGCGACCTGCGCGGGCCCGGTCCGCAGCGCCCGGTACGCGCGCAGCGCCAGCTTGACGCCGCCGATGTCGGCGATGTTCTCGCCGACGGTGTTGGCGCCGTTGAGCTTCACGCCCGGCAGCGCCTCGTAGGCGTCGTACTGCGCGATCACGCACTGGGTGCGCTGCTTGAACTGCGCGCCGGTCGCGGGCGCCCACCAGTTGGCGAGGTTGCCGACCGCGTCGAACTGCGCGCCCTGGTCGTCGAAGCCGTGGGTCAGCTCGTGGCCGACGACGACGCCCATCGCGCCGAGGTTGACGGGGAGCGCGGCCGCGGGATCGAAGAACGGCGCCTGCAGGATGCCGGCGGGGAAGACCATGCCGTTTAGCTGCGGCTCGTAGTAGGCGTTGACCGTCGGCGCCGACAGCAGCCACTCGTCGCGGTCGAGCGGCTTGCCGATCTTGGCCAGCAGCCGGGCGTGCTCGGCCTTGCGCGCGGCCAGCTCGCTCGCGGCGTAGGCCCCGGCCACCGGCGTGAACCCGACCGGGCGCCACTGCTTGGGGTAGCCGATCTGGTAGGCCATCGCGTCGAGCTTGGTCGCGGCCGCGGCCTTGGTCGTCGCGTCCATCCACGGCAGCGCGTCGAGGTTGGCGCGCATCGCGTCGGCGATCGCGCGGACCTGCTGGTCGGCGCCCTGCTTGGCGGCGGCGCCGAAGCGCTCGCGCACGAACACCTGGCCGAGGAGCTCGCCGAGCGCGCCGTCGGTGGCGGCCACGCACCGCTTCCAGCGCACCTCCTGCTCGGCCTGGCCGGTGAGCGCGCCGACGAACGCGAACTGCGCGTCGTCGAAGCGCTTGGGCAGGAGCGCGGCGGTCGCGCTCAAGAGGTGCAGCCGCAGGTACGTGCGCCACACCGCCGGCTTGGTCCTGGTCACGAGCGGGTCGAGCCCGCGCAGGAACGCCGGCGAGCCGACAGTGATCGCGGTGACGCGGGGGGCCCCGACCGCGGCGAAGTACGTGTCCCACGCGAAGTGCGGCGCGGCCTTCTTGACGCCGGCCCGCTCGAGCCGGTTGTAGGTCGCGACCGGATCGCGGCGCGCGACCTTGTCGAGCGAGACCTTGGCCAGCGCGGTCTCGAGCGCGATCACCTCGGCCGCGCCGGTCGCGGCGTCGGCCGGGCTCCGGCCGTCGAGCTCGAGCAGGCTCGCGAGGTACGCGGCGTACGCGGCGCGCAGGCCCTTGGTCGCCTCGTCGTCCTTCAGGTAGTAGTCGCGATCGGGCAGGCCCAGGCCGCCCTGCTCGATGCCGCCGATCACCTGGCGCGCGTCCTTGGCGTCCTGGGTGTGGCCGAACGTGAACAGCGCCCCGGCGCCGGCCTGGTGCAGCGCCGCGGTCGCGACCGCCAGCGTCGGGCCGTCCTTGACCGCGGCGATGGTCTTGTCGAGCGCGGCCAGCGGCGTCACGCCCGCGGCCTCGACCGCGGCCTCGTCCATGCACGCGCCGTAGAAGCTGCCGAGCGTCGCCAGCGCTGGGTCGGCGCCGGGCGCGGCGCGCGCGCGCTCGAGCACGTCGTGCAGGAACTCGCGGTTGCGATCCTCGATCGAGATGAAGCTGCGCATCGCCATCGGCTTGTCGGCCGGGATCTCGGTGCGCGCGATCCAGCCGCCGCACGCGTACTGGTAGAAGTCGTCGCACGGGTCGACGCTGCGATCGAGCGCGGTCGGATCGAGCCCGATCGCGGCCAGCGTCGTGGTGCTGCCGTCCGGCGGCGGCGTCGCGGGATCGGGCGCCGGGGGCGTCGGCCCGGGGTCGGGCAGCGGCGTGGCCGGCCGCGGGGTCGGGCCGGAGCACGCGGCGCCGGTCGCGCCGGCGAGCGCGAAGAACAAGGGGACGAGGCGCGAGTGGGTCATGGCAGCTCCGGGCGGCAGGGTGCAAGGCGCACCCGCGTCGGTCAACTACCGCTGCGGGGCGATCGATGGCGGCCGGGCCCTGCCGCGCCCTGACCAGGCCGCGACCGCCAGGCGGCGCTGCGACGTCGGGGCCCGGGCAGGCGGTCGCACCGGTCGCACCGGTCGATCGCGGTCAACCGACGGTCCGGGTCGTGGCTCCTCCTGCCATGCGCCATCACCTCGTGCTCCTGGTCCTCGCCTCCGCCGCCAGCGCCTGCGCCGTCGCCGACGCCCACGTCCAGGGCAGCGGCACCGCCAAGACCGAGCCCCGCACCACCGCCGACTTCACCGGGGTCTCGGTCGGCGGCGCGATCACGCTCGACGTCACGCTCGGGCCGACCACCTCGATCACGGTGTCCGCCGACGACAACGTCGTGGGGCTGATCACCACCGACGTCGTCAACGGCCGGCTGGTCGTCGGCCAGCGCGACAGCTACAACTCGAAGCTGCCGGTCCGGGTCACGATCACGACCCCGGCGCTGCGCAGCGTGTCGGTCAGCGGCGCCAGCACCGCGGCGATCCACAAGCTGCGCGGGGTCGCGCTCGCGCTCGACGCCTCGGGCGCCAGCACCGCCGCGCTCGACGGCGAGATCGGGCAGCTCACGCTCGACGTCAGCGGCGCCAGCAAGGTGACCGCGCGCGGGCTGGCCACGACCGACGCCACCGTCGCCGCCTCGGGCGCCAGCCAGGTCGAGGTCGCGGTCGCGCGCGGCCTCACGGTCGACGCGTCGGGCGCCAGCGCGATCGATTACTGGGGCAAGCCCGCGGTGACCAAGGCGACCTCCGGCGTCAGCCACGTCCGCGCGCACTGAGGTTCCGCACCGCGTCGCCCGGCCCCGCGGTGAGGACGCGAGACTCCCGGCGCGTGGACCGATCCTCGACCGAGTTACGCCGCGCGCACTGATCAGCGGGTGAGCGCGGCGACCGCGCGCCGCCGCGATCGGGGCCACGACGCGAGACTCCCGGCGCGCGGACCGGCGCTCGACCGACCTACGCGCGCACCGTTCAGCGCGTGAGCGCCGCGACCGCGCGCGCCGCCGCGACCGGCGTGAGCGCCTCGGCCAGCGCCAGCGCGACCCGGGCCAGGCCGTGGGGCGCGAGGTGGTGCCAGAGCCCGACGTGCAGGACGATCCGGTCGCCGCGGTCGGCGGCCGCGGCGAGCCCCGCGTCGCCCCAGACGATCGGCACGTCGGCGACCGCGGCTGGGGTCAACGGCGCGGGCAGCGCCGCGGCGCAGAGCTCGAGCAGCGCGGCCTGCAGCGCTGGCGGGAGCGCCTGCCCGGCCGGATCACCGTCGGCGGGCGGCAGCTGGGTGCGCGCGCGGACGGCGCCGTCGACGCCGAACCGCCCGACCTCGCCCCAGGCGCGGTCGCCGAACCACAGGGCCGCGGCCCAGCCGTCGTCGACGGCGACCAGCCGGCGCACGCCGGCGCCGCGCTCGAAGCCGATCCCGTCGATGATCACCCGCTCGAGGCCGTCGCGCAGCTGCGCGATCACGCCGGGCCCGCGGGCGACCCGCTCGTGCGGCGCCGGCGCGAAGTCGATCGCGATCGGCGCCAGCGCGCCGCCGTGCCAGCGGGCCGCCGCGTCGGCGGTGAACGTGGCCTCGTCGCCGTCGGCGCGGAGGCTGTGGCCCAGCGACGCCCACAGCGCCGCGGTCGGGTACGGGCCGGCGTAGCGCAGCGCGGCGACGCCGGCGGCCGCCGCCAGCCGGGCCAGCACGTCGAGGAGCATCGTGCCGGTGCCGGCCGGCAGCGCGCCCGGCCGATCGATCGCCGGGATCGCGGTCGGCCGCGCCCACGCCAGCGCGCTGAGGTGCGCGCACGGCGTCGCGTCGACGTGGAGCGCGTGGGCCGGCCCCAGGACCGGGTGGTCGACGATGGCGCCGTCGAGCGCGAGCGCGCGCGGCCCGAACCCGGCGACGCGCATCGCGACCAGGCGATCGTCGGCCCAGCGCAGCTCGGCCTGCGGCGCGCCGTCGGCCCCGTGGCGGGCGACCAGCCGACCGTCGCGCCACGTCAGCGTCGTGCCGTGGGCCAGGGTCTCGATCACGGCGCATGCTACCGCACCAGCGGTCGCAGCCACCGTCGCTGCCACCGGTCGCGGATCCCTCGGGCGGCCGGAGCGCAAGACCCGCCGCCGCCATCCTCAGGGGTCGCCCCGACAACGGCGACGACATGATGCCGCAACCCGGCGGTGGCCCTTGCGCGCCTACCCGCCCCCGGGGCAAGGTCCGCCCGATCATGAAGCTAGGCATCGTCAAGGAGATCCGCCCCGACGAGCGCCGGGTCGCTGCCGCCCCGTCGACCGTAGGTCGCTGGATCAAGGCGGGCTGGGAGGTGGTGGTCGAGGCAGGAGCGGGCACCACAGCGAGCTTTCCCGACGATCTCTACCGCGCCGCTGGCGCAACCATCGCCGAGACCGCCGCCGAGGTCTGGACCTCAGCCGACGTGGTCTGCAAGGTCCGCCCCCCGGGGGACCGCGCCGACGGCACCAGCGAGATCGACTCGGTCCGCGCCGGCCAGGTGCTGATCTCGTTCATCTACCCGGCCCAGAACCCCGACCTGGTCAAGCGGCTCGCGGAGCGCAAGGCCACGGTCCTGGCGATGGACTGCATCCCGCGCATCAGCCGCGCCCAGAAGGTCGACGCGCTGTCGTCGATGGCCAACATCTCCGGCTACCGCTCGGTGATCGAGGCCGCCCAGAAGTTCGGCTCGTTCTTCACCGGCCAGATCACCGCGGCCGGCAAGGTCGCGCCGGCCAAGGTGCTGGTGATCGGCGCCGGCGTCGCGGGCCTGTCCGCGCTCGGCACCGCCAAGGGCCTGGGCGCGATCGTCCGCGCCTTCGACGTGCGCCCCAGCGTCGCCGACCAGGTGAAGTCGATGGGCGCCGAGTTCCTGACCGTCGAGATCGCCGAGTCGGGCGAGGGTCAGGGCGGCTACGCCAAGGAGATGAGCAAGGAGTTCATCGACGCCGAGATGGCGCTGTTCCGCAAGCAGGCGGCCGAGGTGAACATCGTCATCACGACGGCGCTCATCCCCGGCAGGCCGGCGCCCAAGCTGTGGCTGACCGACATGGTCGAGGCCATGAAGCCGGGCTCGGTCGTCGTCGACCTCGCGGCCGAGGCCGGCGGCAACTGCGAGCAGACCAAGCCGGGCGAGGCGGTCGAGCACAAGGGCGTCACGATCATCGGCTACACCGACCTGCCCAGCCGCATGGCCAACGTCGCCAGCGAGCTCTACGGCACCAACCTGTGGCACCTGCTCGACGAGCTCGGCGGCGTCGCCAAGTGGAAGGTCGATCACGGCAACGACATCGTCCGCGGCGCGCTCGTGCTCGACGCCGGCGAGGTCACCTGGCCGCCGCCCAAGCCCGCGGCCCCGCCGACCCCGGCCGCGCCGCCGCCGGCCCCGCCGGTCAAGCACGAGCCGGTCAAGGGCCACGGCCACGGCCACGGCGCCAAGCCGGCCCAGCCGATGCCCCCGGCGTTCCTGCTGGCGATCCTGACGTTGTTCGCCGCCGCGTTCCTCGGCATGCGCTTCGGCATGTCGCAGACCGACGTGGCGCCATCGACCTTCGCGCTGGTGCAGCACCTGACCGTGTTCGTGCTGGCGGTGTTCGTCGGCTGGCAGGTCGTCTGGAACGTGACCCCGGCGCTGCACACCCCGCTGATGAGCGTGACCAACGCCGTCAGCGGCATCATCGTCGTCGGCGGCCTGCTCGCCACCGGCTCCGGCGAGCTGACCACCTCGAGCGTCGTCGCCATCGCGGCGGTGCTGTTCGCAACCATCAACATCGCCGGCGGGTTCTGGGTCACCCGCCGCATGCTCGCGATGTTCCGGAAGTAGGAGCCCGCCATGGAAGCGATCTACACGCCACCCATCGCGCTGGCCTTCCTCGTCGCCGCGGCGCTGTTCATCCTGGCGCTGCGCGGCCTGTCCAACCAGGAGTCGGCCAAGCGCGGCAACCTGTTCGGCATCGTCGGCATGGCGATCGCCATCGTCGCGACGCTGTTCATCCCCGAGTTCAAGATCCACCCGCTGGTCGTGGTCGCGATCGCCGGCGGCGCCGCGGTCGGCGCGTTCCTGGCGGTGCGCGTCGGCATGACCCAGATGCCCGAGCTGGTGGCGCTCCTGCACAGCTTCGTCGGCGTGGCCGCGGTGCTGGTCGGCTTCGCGCTGCAGCTGGCCGGCGGCCACACCGACCTCACCCACAAGATCGAGGTCTACCTCGACGTCATCATCGGCGCGATCACGATCACCGGCTCGATCCTGGCGTTCCTCAAGCTGCGCGGCTCGGTGTCGGGCAAGCCGATGCTCCTGCCGGCGCGCCACCTGCTCAACCTCAGCATGCTCACGGCGATCATCGTGTTCGGCGTGCTCTACGGCAGGGACGGCCAGACCTGGGCCCTGGCCGGCGGCGCCGCGGTCGCGTGCGTGCTCGGCGTGCACCTGGTCGCGGCCATCGGCGGCGCCGACATGCCGGTCGTCGTGTCGATGCTCAACAGCTACTCCGGGTGGACCGCGGCCGCGGCCGGCTTCATGCTCGGCAACGATCTGCTGATCGTCACCGGCGCGCTGGTCGGCAGCTCGGGCGCGATCCTCTCGTACATCATGTGCCGGGCGATGAACCGGTCGATCTGGAACGTCATCTTCGGCGGGTTCGGCGCCGCGCCGCCCAAGGCCGCCGCCGGGGCCGCGGCCCAGCCGGCCGGCGAGGTGCTGGAGATCGACCAGGCCGGCCTGACCGATCGCCTGCTCGACGCCAAGCACGTCGTGATCGTGCCGGGCTACGGCATGGCGGTGGCCCGCGCCCAGCACGCGGTCCGCGAGCTGACCGAGATCCTGCGCGCCAAGGACGTCGAGGTCCGGTTCGCGATCCACCCGGTGGCGGGGCGCCTGCCCGGCCACATGAACGTGCTCCTGGCCGAGGCCTCGGTGCCGTACGACATCGTCCTCGAGATGGACGAGATCAACGGCGACCTGCCCTCGACCGACGTCGTCATCGTGATCGGCGCCAACGACATCGTCAACCCCGGCGCCGAGGACGATCCGGCCTCGCCGATCTACGGCATGCCGGTGCTGCAGGTGTGGAAGTCCAAGCTCGTCGTCGTCAACAAGCGCTCGCGCGCGGCCGGCTACGCCGGCGTCGACAACCCGCTGTTCTACAAGCCGGTGACCCGCATGCTGTTCGGCGACGCCAAGAGCGCCATCGAGAAGCTGGTCACCGAGCTGCGCACGCGCTGACCCGCGGACAAGCGTCGTCGGCAGGACCCCGTCGATCA
The DNA here is from genome assembly GCA_016717005.1 of Myxococcales bacterium. Classification (NCBI taxonomy): domain Bacteria; kingdom Pseudomonadati; phylum Myxococcota; class Myxococcia; order Myxococcales; species Myxococcales bacterium. The sequence goes on from JADJUF010000049.1 coordinate 191,507, forward strand.
AGGGCGGCGCGGGCCGCTGACACGGCGCATTCCGGCTCCGGCTCCGACTCCGGCTCCGGCGCCCGCTCCGGGTCCGGCTCCGGCTCCGGCTCCGGCTCCGGCTCCGGCTCCGGGTCCGGCTCCGGCTCCGACTCCGGTTCCGACTCCGGCTCCGGTTCCGACTCCGGCTCCGGCTCCGGTTCCGGTTCCGGTTCCGGTTCCGGTTCCGGCTCCGGCTCCGACTCCGGTTCCGCCTCCGGTTCCGGCTCCGGCTCCGGTTCCGGTTCCGACTCCGGCTCCGGCTCCGGTCCGGCTCCGGTTCCGGTTCCGGTTCCGGTTCCGACTCCGGCTCCGACTCCGCTTCCGGCTCCGGCTCCGGTTCCGGTTCCGGTTCCGGTTCCGACTCCGGCTCGCGATCGCCGCGCTGCAAACGCCCGTGGGCACCTGGGACCGTTCGTGGGGAGTCGCGTCCCTGGCCACGCCATCGGCCGGCCGACCGCGCCGCCACCGCCGTGCCGCCACCGTGCCGGCCGCTCGTTCCGCACGGTTACGCACGGTCGCGGGTGGCACGGATCGCGCTAATCCGGGGGCCATGCGCCGCTCCCTCCTGGTCCTCGCCCTCGCGACCCTGCCGCTCGCCGCCTGCGCGGGGGATCCGCCGGGCTCGCCCTACGACGACGACTTCGCGGTCTCCAGCGCCGACCCGCTGCTCGATGGCGCGCCCGACAACGGCTCGCTGCCCGACGAGAACAAGGCCGACGCGATCTACCCGGCCCAGTTCTTCGACCTCGTCGCCGATCAGTCGCCGGTCAAGAGCCAGGGCAGCCGCGGCGTGTGCTCGATCTTCGCGACCACCGCGCTGATGGAGAACCTGTACATCAAGGCCGGCATGCGCGACGCCGACTTCTCCGAGCAGTACATGCAGTGGTCGGCCAAGGAGCAGGTGCGGAGCTTCCGCACCACCGAGGGCTCGAACGCCTCGTCGAACCTCCAGGCCGCCAGCGACTACGGCATCGTCCTCGAGCAGTTCTGGCGCTACCAGTCGTCGCCGTGGAACAGCAGCAACGACCCGGGCTGCACCGGCGGCGAGGACCTGCCGGTCCAGTGCTACACCAACGGCGCCCCGCCCCAGGACGCGGTCGAGGCGCAGAAGTTCAAGCTGCCGCGCGGCCGCTACCTCAACACCAACTCGATCAAGGCCCACCTGACCAGCAAGAAGTCGGGCGTCGTCGTCGGCATGACGTTCTTCTACCAGAGCTGGAACCACCGCCGCTCGGCGCTGCCGGTCTCGAGCGCCTACTGGCGCGAGGGCATCGTGCTGGCGCCCAACGCCCAGGACCGCGTCGAGTCGCTCAAGAAGCGCGCCGGCCACGCGATCCTGATCGTCGGCTGGGACGACGACAAGGAGGTCGCGATCGTCGACGAGGCCGGCGAGATCGTGAAGGACGCCGACGGCAACCCGGTCACCGAGAAGGGCTTCTGGATCTTCAAGAACTCGTGGGGCACCGGCAGCTTCGGCGTCGCCAACCCGCACGGCGACGGCTACGGCTACCTGTCGATGAAGTACGTCAGCGAGTTCGGCACCGCGTACGTCTCCGACGTGCCGACGGTGACCACCGCCGAGATCTGCGACAACGGCACCGACGACGACCACGACGGCCAGACCGACTGCGACGACAGCCAGTGCGCGACCGCGCCGGCGTGCCAGGCCCAGCCGACCGAGCACGTCTACAGCGCGACCCCGGGCGTGGCCATCCCCGACAACGACCCGATCGGCGTCGCCAGCACCCTCGCGGTGACCGACGCCGGCACCGTCGGCACGGCCAAGGTCACCGTCTCGATCGACCACACCTACCGCGGCGACCTGCGCGTGGTGCTCCGCCACGACGGCCGCGAGGTCCTGGTCCACGACCGCACCGGCGGCTACGAGGACGACCTCGACCTGACCATCGACGCGCCCGCGCTCGCCGGCGCCGCCCTGGCCGGCGACTGGACGCTGACGGTCAGCGACAACGCCCGCGCCGACACCGGCACGCTGACCAGCTGGTCGGTCGCGGTCGTCACCGCGCCCTGACGCGGCGACGGGTCAGGCCGGGGCGAGTTGCTTGACCACCGCGAGCGCCTCGGCGATGTGTCGCCGGGCCTGGAGCTGCGAGTCGAAGCGCATGCGCACGATCCCGCCGCGATCGATCACGAACGTCACGCGCCCGGCGAACAGCCCCAGGCTCTTCTTCACGCCCAGCGCGCGCGCGGCCGCGCCGCCGGGGTCGGTCAGCAGCGTGAACGGCAGCCGGTGGTGCTGCTTGAAGCTGGCGTGGGAGCCGGCGTCGTCGGCCGAGACCCCGACCACGTCGGCGCCAGCGTCGACGAAGTCCTGGTACTGATCGCGGAACGCGCACGCCTGGGCGGTGCAGCCCGGCGTCTCGTCCTTGGGATAGAAGTAGAGCACCACCGCCCGCGCGCCGATCAGATCGCGCAGGTGGATCGGGCCCTCGGGCCCGGTGAAGGTGACGTCGGGGACCTTCGAGCCGACCTCGGACATGCGGCACCGTAGCAGACCCGGGGCGGGGTCCGCCGCCGCGCGTGGTATCAACGCGGGCGATGTGGCAGCCGCCCGAGCGTCGCAAGCACGCGCTGCCGCTGGCGGCGGTGCCGACCCCGGCCGAGGCCGCCGCCGCGCGCTGGTTCCAGCCGATCGCGCTCGGGCCGCGCACCGCGCGCACGCGCACCTGGGTGCCGGCGATGGTGCCGTGGCGCGCGACCGCGACCGGCGAGGTCACGCCCGAGGTCATCGCCTGGTACCAGCGGTTCGCCGCCGGCCGCCCCGGCGTGCTCGTGGTCGAGGCCACCGGCATCCGCGACGTGCCGTCGGGCCCGCTCCTGCGCATCGGCGACGATCGGTTCGTGGCCGGGCTCCGCGCGCTGGCCGACGCGGTCCGCGTCGCGTCGGACGGCCACACCCTGCTGCTGATCCAGCTGCTCGACTTCCTCGCGATCCGGCGGCGCCCGCCGCGCGACGTGTACCTGGCGCGGCACCTGGTGCTCACCGACCGCCATCGGGCCGCGGTCGCCGGGGCCGCGGCGCCCGACGACGACGCGGCGGTCCGCGCGGCCCTGGCCGCCCTGCCCGACCCGGCCCTGATCGAGCTCCTGACCGAGCGCGAGCGCGAGGATCTCGAGCGCGGCTACCGCGAGCGCGTCACCGACACCCACCTCCCCCACATCGCGGCGCTGCCGCAGGTGTTGCCGCCGCTGTTCGCGGACGCCGCGCGCCGGGCCGAGGCCGCCGGCTTCGACGGCGTCGAGCTGCACTTCGCCCACGCCTACACGATGGCGTCGTTCCTGTCGGCGCGGAACACCCGCGCCGATGGCTACGGCGGCGACCGCGCCGGCCGGGCCCGGCTGCCGCTCGAGGTGATCGCCGCGACCCGGGCCGCGGTCGCGCCCACGACCGTGGTCGGGTGCCGGCTGCTCGGCGACGAGCTGATCGATGGCGGCGGCACGCTCGACGACGCCGTCGACTACGCGGCGCGGTTCGCCCAGGCCGGGCTCGACTTCGTGTCGGTGTCGGCCGGCGGCAAGTTCGAGGACGCGCGCCAGCCCAAGGTCGGCGCCGCCGCCTACCCGTACACCGGCCCGTCGGGCTACGGCTGCATGCCGACGATCTACAGCGACGCGCGCGGCCCGTTCGGGCGCAACCTGCCGCTGGCGCGCGCGGTGCGCGCGGCGATCCGCGCCGCCGGGCGCGCGACGCCGGTGGTCGGCGCCGGTGGCATCGCCTCGTTCGACCAGGCCGAGGCCGCGCTCGCGGCCGGCGACTGCGACGTGGTCGCGTCGGCGCGCCAGACCCTGGCCGACCCCGACTGGTTCGCCAAGCTGGCGCGCGGCGACGGCGCGACCGTGCGCCGCTGCGAGTTCACGAACTACTGCGAGGCCCTCGACCAGCGCCACCAGCCGGTGACGTGCAAGCTGTGGGACCGGCTCGACCTCGACGCGCCCGGCGTCGCCACGACCGCCGACGGCAAGCGCCGGCTGATCGCGCCGTGAGCCCGGCGACGCGACTCAGCCCCCGAACTGCAGGCCGAGCGCGACGGAGCGCAGGCTGGCGTCCCCAGCCGTGACGCCCATCTCGGTGCCGGCGTACAGCAGATCGGCCCAGTGCACGTCGATGAACAGGTGCACACCGGCCCCGCCGACCAGCAGCCCGAGCCCGTAGGCCAGGCCGACGCCCGACGACAGCTCGCCGGCTGCGCTGTCGTAGAGGAGCGCGCGCATCGGCCCGCCGTGGACAAACGCCGCGACCGGACCGCGCCGCACGGGCACGAGGCGCAGCTCCATGCCGACGTCGGCCGCCAGCCACGGATCGTCGGCCAGCGACAGGTCGTGTCCGTGCGCGACGATCTCGACCCCGGCCGATCGGGTGCCGAACCCGAAGGCGAGCGAACCGGTCGCCTGACCTGCGGTCGGCATGCCGGTCTGGACCGGCCCGCTGGGGCGCGCGCGCAGATCGTAGCTGAGCGCGGTGTAGGAGTGCGCGCACCCGCCCGCGAGCGCGGCCACGACGACCAGTCGACGCATGCGGATCAGGTCGACCGCCGGCGCCGGTTGTTGAGGCCCTGATCCCAGGGCGCGCCTGGGTCGATCCCGCTGGGCACGGCCGCTGGCGCGAGGCCGCGGCGCCGCGGCGCCAGTTGACCGGAAGGGATCGTCGCGGGTTCAGGCGCACCGGGTCGGGGCGCTACTCGACGACGGTGATCTTCGCCAGCCCGCGCAGCTCGCCGGTCATCTCCCACGTGCTGCCGCGCTTGCCGTAGCGCCGGAACCGCAGCTGCCCGCCGCGGTTGAGCTTCATGTACAGCACCGTCGCCGCCCGATCGAAGTCGGCGCCCTCGAGCCGCAGGCCCGCGCCCTCGCTGTCGAGCAGGCCGATCACCTTGGCGTCGGCGAGGCCGGCGGCGGCGAGCACGTCGACCAGGCTCCAGCCCGGGGTCTGGGTGTCGCCGGTGGGCGCGGTGATCGTCGGCAGGCTCGCGAGCTTGTCGCCGGTGAACGTCGCGTCGCCCTTGGGCGTCGAGATCGCGATCACCAGATCGGCGGTCGCGGTCGGGCGCTCGCCCTCGCCGTCGTGGCGGTTGCCATCGCTGTCGCCGCCGCCGTGGCCGTGGTCGCTCGCGGCGAGCTCGGCGGCGATGGCGCCGCGGTCGTCCTTGGTCTTGATGATGATCTTGGCGACGCGCTCGACCGGGGCGTCGAGCGCGCCGGCCCGCGCCAGGCCGAACCGCACGCCGTCCGCACCCGCGGCCAGGGCCGGCGGGGTCCCGGCGTGCTCGCGCTCGGGCGCCATGATCGTCGTGGCCTTGCCGGTCGCGTCGATCGCGATGACCGCGAGCCAGGCCTCGGGCGCCGGCGCGCCGGGCGCCAGCTCCATCAGCGGGCGCGGCGTCGTCGACAGCATCGCCTCCGTCGCGACCTGGCGATCGTCGAGGAAGATCGCCACCGGCAGCGCCTTGGGCGGGGCGCTGGGCGGCGCGGCCTTCTTGCAGGCCCCCAGGGCCACCAGAGCGATCAGGACGACGACGCGGGCGCGGGCGGACATCGCCCTCGAGCCTACTCGATCCAGCGCACGACCGAGAGCCGCGCGGCCTCGTCCCGCGCCTCGTGCGGCACCCGCGCGCGCAGCGCCCGCGGCCCCTGCCACAGCACCTGGCCGCCGCGCCAGGTCACCCACGCCGCCACGGCGGCGACCTCGTCGGTGGTGGCGTCGGCGAACAGATCGATCCGGACCTCGGGCAGCTCGGTGGCGCGATCGGCCAGGAGCCCGCGCCGGTCGCTCGGCTGCAGCGGCGCGACGCTGGCGATCGGCGGGCGCGTCGCCAGGGCCGCCAGCGCCGGCGCGTCGAGCCGGACGACGTAGCCGTCGGCGCCGACCAGATCGTCGGTGGCGCCGAAGCGGGCGGCCTCGGCGGCGCGCTCCTCCGCGCTGCCCCGCACCCGCACCACGTAGGCGCCGCGGTCCTCGGGCGCGTAGCGCTCGATCGCCTCGGGGTACGACCACAGCGCGATCGGCGCGCCGGCCGGGGTCAGCCGCGCCCACGGATCGGGGGCCGGCACCACGGACCGCGGCGACGAGCCGCAGGCGGCGCCGATGACAAGCGCGAGCACGAGCGCGAGCGCGCCGCGTGAACCCCGCGCGCCGCTCACAGCGTGACGTCGACCCCGGCCCGCTCCCGCAGCAGCCGCGTCACGGTCGCGCGCAGCTCGTCGCCGGTGCGCGCCGCCAGCCACCGGCCGTCGTCGAGGGGATCGAAGTGCCAGGCGGTGGCCACGGCCGCCATCCAGATCTGGCCGGCGGCGCGGTGGCTGTTGATCACGACCCGGGTCCCGTCGCGGAGGTCCAGCCGCAGGACGCCGGCGCTGGTCGAGACCTCGACCAGATCGGGGTCGAGTTCCCCGAGCTGCTCCTCGAGGTAGGTCAGCTCGGCGTGCGCGCGGGAGTCGAAGCCGGAGTCGTCCACCCCGATCGTGTAGCACTTTTCGGATACACTGCGCGGGATGGGGGACGGATCCAACGCGGTCGACGACGTCGACGACGCTGACGACGGCGGCCACGAGACCCTGCTGCCGTCGATCACGCTCAGCATCCTGAGCCGCGGCGACAGCAGCCCGCAACACCTGCTCGACCCTGGCGCGCTGGGCCTGGCGGCGCCGGTCGCCGCGCTCACCGCGGCCCCCAGCGACACCACCGAGCGGATCCGAGGCGCCCGCGTGGGCGACGTCATCGGCGGGCGCTACGCCGTCGAGGCCCAGCTCGGCCGCGGCGGCATGGGCCGGGTGCTGCGCGCCCGCCACCAGGCGCTGGGCAAGGCGTTCGCGCTCAAGCTCATCAAGACGCCGATCGCGATGGACCCGCGCATCCGCGAGATGTTCTACCGCGAGGCCCGCCTGGCCTCGGCGTGCAGCCACGACAACATCTGCTCGATCGTCGACTTCGGCGAGGATCCGCAGTTCGGCCTGTTCATGGTCATGGAGCTGCTCGACGGGCAGACCATGCACTCGAAGCTGCGCCAGGGCGGCCGGCTGGCGCCGAAGGTCGCGTGCGACGTGATGTGGCAGGTGTGCGAGGCGCTGCGGTACATCCACGGCCGCGCGATCATCCACGGCGACATCAAGACCGAGAACATCTTCCTGGTGCGCGGCGCCGCGCAGCGCCGGGTCGCGAAGCTGCTCGACTTCGGGCTGTCGCGCCCCGATCGCGCCAGCGCCGGCGGCCAGGTCGACGGCACGCCCGAGTACCTCGCGCCCGAGCGCATCAGCGGTGGCCCCGCGACCGTCGCGTCGGACATCTACGCGCTCGGGATCGTGCTGTTCGAGCTGCTGACCGCGCGGCTGCCGTTCAGCGGCACGCTCGACGAGGTCTTCGAGCACCAGCTCAAGGACACGATCCCGGCGCCCTCGACCCTGGTCGACGGCGAGGCGCTCGACGAGCGCGCCGACGAGATCGTCGCCAAGGCCACCGCCAAGAACCCGCTCGAGCGCCACGCCGACGTGGCCGGGTTCATGTACGAGCTGCGCACGCTGATGAACATGCTCGGCATGGAGACCCAGCGCCGCCGCGCCGGCAACACCGACGCCACCCGCGAGCGCCGCGAGGCCGACCACCGGACCAAGGCCGCGTACGAGGTGTTCATCGCGGCGCCGATCCCGATGGCGGCGGTCGACGTGACCGGCAAGGTCCGCATCGCCAACCAGGCCTTCCTCGAGTTCCTCGGCTGCGCCGGCGACGTCGGCGGTATCGACCTGCGCGACTCCGGCATGCTCGAGGTCTACCCGACGCTGCTCCGGGACCTCGCCGCCGCGATCGCCCGCCGGGCCACGGTCAAGCGCGTCATCTACCTGTCCGAGGGCGGCGGCGCCACCGTCGAGGTCGCCGTGCTGATCACCCCGGCCGCCACCAGCGCCGAGGTCACCGCCGGCGAGCTGCACCTGGCGCTGCACCCGCTCCGGCACGTCTGACCGCGCGCCCCCACGGCGGACCGCGCGCCCCCGCGGCTGCCCGCGCGCCCGCGCTTCTGCGAAGGACATCCACGCGTGTGCCAGGCCGGCCGGAGCCCGCGCGGTCGAGCACCCGCCGCAGCTCGCGCTCCGCCTCCGGGCGGCGTGGCACCTCGACAACTTCGTGATCGCTCGCCAGGAGCGCATCGATGGCTCGGCCGGCACGAACCTGCCGCTCGACGCGACGCAACGGATCACCCACCGCCCGGCTGCCCGCGCGCCCCCGCGGCTGCCCGCGCGCCCCCACGCGACGCAACGGATCGCCCACCGCCCGGCGGCCCGCGCGCCCCCGCGGCCCCGCGGCTGCCCGCGACTGCCCGCGCGGCTGCGAAGGACATCCGCGCGTGTGCCAGGCCGGCCCGAGCCCGCGCGGGCGCGCACCCGCCGCAGCTCGCGCTCCGCCTCCGGGCGGCGTGGCACCTCGACGACTTCGTGATCGCTCGCCAGGAGCGCATCGATGGCTCGGCCGGCACCAACCTGCCGCTCGACGCGACGCAACGGATCGCCCACCGCCCGGCTGCCCGCGCGCCCCCGCGGCGGCCCGCGGCTGCCCGCGGCGGCCCGCGGCTGCCCGCGGCGGCCCGCGGCTGCCCGCGCTTCTGCGAAGGACATCCGCGCGTGTGCCAGGCCGGCCCGAGCCCGCGCGGGCGCGCACCCGCCGCAGCTCGCGCTCCGCCTCCGGGCGGCGTGGCACCTCGACGACTTCGTGATCGCTCGCCAGGAGCGCATCGATGGCTCGGCCGGCACCAACCTGCCGCTCGACGCGACGCAACGGATCGCCCACCGCCCGGCTGCCCGCGCGCCCCCGCGGCGGCCCGCGCGCACCCACGCGACGCAACGGATCGCCCACCGCCCGGCGGCCCGCGCGCCCCCGCGGCCCCGCGACTGCCCGCGCGGCTGCGAAGGACATCCGCGCGTGTGCCAGGCCGGCCCGAGCCCGCGCGGGCGCGCACCCGCCGCAGCTCGCGCGCCCACGATTGCCTCGAGCCTCGCTGACCACCCTCGGTCACCCGTCGATCGCCCCCGGCACCTGCCACAGGCTCGGCGGCGCGCCGCCGCGGCGCCAGCCGTCGGCGAGCAGCCACGTCTGCGGCCGCGCTGACGGCAGCGGCTCGAAGCCGCGCGGCCACGCGAACGGCACGCTGTCGCGCTCGGCCCAGCCGACGAACCACACCGCGGTCGAGTACGGGTCGACCTGCGCGCGGCGCTGACCGAGCGCCGGGTGATCGGCGCGGTGCCGCCGCCAGTTGTTGAGCACGTACGCCAGCGCATTGCGCGCCTGGCGCGGAGTCGTGATCGGCGTGGCGTGGTAGCGCGCCGCGAACACCCGGCCGCGGCGCTTGACGCCACGCTCCTCGGAGATCGCCAGGTTCAGCCGCCGCGCCGCCGAGATGCACAGGCCGCGCACGCCGTTGGCCAGCGCGATCCGGTCATCCGCCTCACACAAGAGGTGGATGTGGTTGCCCTGGATCGACACGTGGACCACGCGGAAGTCGTGACGCCCAAGCGCGCGGACCATCGCCCAGCGCATCGCTTGATACGCGCTGCGCCGCCGCAGCCGCCCGACGTCGCCGACGACCTTGAGCACGACGTGCACCGGCTGCCGCGGATCGTGGACCGGCCGCGCGCGATGCGGCGGCGTCGGCGCGCCTCGGCGCTTGCGGCCCGCACCCTTGCGCCGACCGCCATGGCCGACCCGCGTCTTGGTCACTACGAACTCCAGTTGCCGCCGCCCAGTCATGATTGGGCCAATATATACTTTATTATGATGTTGTCCAGCGGACGATGAGGCGAAATATCGAATGTCGAGTTTGGGCTCGGGCGACGGCGGCGACGACCTTCAGCACGACGTGCACCGGCTGCCGCGATCGCGGACCGGCCGCGCGCGATGCGGCGGCGTCAGCGCGTTTCGGCGCTTGCGGCCCGCACCCGTGTGCCGACTCCGTGGCCGACCCGCGTCTTGGTCACTTCCAACTCCAGCGGCTGCCGCCGCCGCCCAATCATGATTGGGCTGATATTTGCCTTATGGTGATCGACGTCGGCGACGGCGGCGGGCGCGGGCGGCGGGCGGCGGCGGCGGCGGCGGCGGCGGCGGGCGGCGGGCGGCGGGCGGCGGGCGGCGGGCGGCGGGCGGCGGCGGCGGGCAGCGGCGGCGGCGGCATCGGCGGCGGGCGGCGGGCGGCGGGCGGCGGGCGGCGGCGGCGGGCGGCGGGCGGCGGCGGCGGGCGGCGGGCGGCGGGCGGCGGGCGGCGGCGGCGGGCGGCGGCGGCGGCGGCGGGGTCGCGTCGGCGTCGGCGGCGGGCGGCGGCGGCGGGCGTCGGCGGGCGGCGGCGGCGGGCGGCGTCGGCGGCGGCGTCGGCGGCGGGCGTCGGCGGCGGGCGGCGGGGGCGTCGGCGTCGGCGTCGGCATCGGCGTCGGCGGCGGGCGGCGGGCGTCGGCGTCGGGCGTCGGCGTCGGGGTCGCGTCGGCGTCGGCTTCGGGCGTCGGCGTCGGGCGTCGGGCGTCGGCGGCGGCGGCGGGCGGCGGCGGCATCGGCGGCGTCGGCGTCGGGCGGCATCGGCGGCGTCGGCGTCGGGCGGCATCGGCGGCGGCGTCGGCGGCGGGCGTCGGCGTCGGGCGGCATCGGCGGGCGTCGGCGTCGGGCGGCATCGGCGGCGTCGGCGTCGGGCGGCGGGCGGCGGGCGGCGGCGTCGGCGTCGGCGTCGGCGGCGGCGTCGGGGTCGCGTCGGCGTCGGCGGCGGCGGGCGGCGGGCGGCGTCGGCGGCGGCGGCGGGGGTCGCGTCGGCGTCGGCGGCGGCGGGCGGCGGGCGGCGTCGGCGTCGGCGTCGGGGTCGCGTCGGCGGGCGGCGTCGGCGGCGGGCGGCGGCGGCATCGTCGGCGTCGGCGGCGGGCGGCGGCGGCATCGTCGGCGTCGGCGGCGGGCGTCGGTGTCCGCGCAGCGGATCAGGACGCGGACTGGCTCCCGGAGCGCTGATGGAGTTGACGCGGTGTGGACAGCCCACCGCAGCCAGCGATGGCGGCGAGCTGAGCGCGGCGATGGGCGGTGTGGCTGCCCACACCGCTTGGACACCGGCGAGGCGCACATGCGGGCGGCCGCGATCGAGTTGGCGCCGGTGCCCACAACCCCACAGCGCTTGCCGGCCCGTGATCTCTTTTGATCCTTGAGAGAGAGAACGCCGGGACGGACCCGATCCCGGCAACCTGGACGGGCGGCGCACCGGGGGGCGCCAACCTGGATTGCATCGGGTCCAGCGACCTCACGGTCTCTGGAGATCAAGATAACTCACGGAACCGGCGGGCGCTGTGGGGTTGTGGGCACCGGCGCCAACGCCAAGCGGCCGCCCGCATGTGCGCCTCGCCGGTGTCCAAGCCGGGGTGGGCAGGCGCACCGCCAACACGACCGACCAGCTCGCCACCACCGCCATGCGCGGTGCGGCTGTCCACGCCGGCGGCAACTCCATCAGCGCTCCGGGAGCCAGCGGCGACCGCCACCCGCGCGCGCCAGGAGCCAGCGGCGACCGCCACCCGCGCGCGCCAGGAGCCAGCGGCGACCGCCACCCGCGCGCGCCTGGAGCCAGCGGCGCCCGCCACGCGCGCGCCGGGCGCCAGCGCCTACCGCCACCCGCGCGCGCCGGGAGCCAGCGGCGACCGCCACCCGCGCGCGCCAGGAGCCAGCGGCGACCGCCACCCGCGCGCGCCAGGAGCCAGCGGCGACCGCCACCCGCGCGCGCCAGGAGCCAGCGGCGACCGCCACCCGCGCGCGCCAGGAGCCAGCGGCGACCGCCACCCGCGCGCGCCAGGAGCCAGCGGCGACCGCCACCGCGCGCGCCAGGAGCCAGCGGCGACCGCCACCCGCGCGCGCGTGGAGCCAGCGGCGACCGCCACCCGCGCGCGCCAGGAGCCAGCGGCGACCGCCACCCGCGCGCGCCAGGAGCCAGCGGCGACCACCACCCGCGCGCGCCAGGAGCCAGCGGCGACCGCCACCCGCGCGCGCCAGGAGCCAGCGGCGACCGCCACCCGCGCGCGCCGGGAGCCAGCGGCGACCGCCACCCGCGCGCGCCGGGAGCCAGCGGCGACCGCCACGCGCGCGCGCCGGGAGCCAGCGGCGACCGCCACCCGCGCGCGCGCCAGCCACGACCGTCACGCGTGCGCGCCAGGAGCCAGCCGCGCCGGGGCGCAGCCGCAGCCGCGATCACTCGATGATCGCCAAGGTCATCGTCCACGACGTCGATCACCACAGCGCGATTCGTCGGGCGGGCCGCTGCCTCGTGATCGAGTGGCCCCGGACCAACCTCCCATTCCTGCGCGACGCGCGCGAGCAAGCCGTGACCGCACGCCGCGGCGCCCGGGCGAGCTGCGACCGCAACTCGTGCGCGCGCCAGCCGTGACCACGATACACACGCCATCCGCGCCCGTGCCCGTGACCGCAACTCGCGCGCCAGCCGTGACCACGATACGCACGCCAGCCGCGCCCGTGCCCGTGACCGCAACTCGTGCGCCAGCCGCGACCGCGCCGCGCACGCCAGCCGCGCCCGTGCCCGTGACCGCAACTCGTGCGCGCGCCAGCCGTGACCGCGCCGCGCACGCCAACCGCGCCCGTGCCGGCGGCCGCAGCTCGTGCGCGCGCCAGCCGTGACCACGACGCGCGCCCCGACCGCACCCGTGCCCGCGACCGCAACTCGCGCGCGCTAGCTGGGCCTGCGGCCGCGACGCGCGGGCCGACCCCGCCCCGCGACCGTCGACCTGTCCCGCCCGTCTGCCGGCAGCCGCGCCAGGGAGGAGCCCGCGAGCTCCTCGACCCGACGTCGGACGTCTCAGAAGCCGATGACGAGGCCGAGGTTGGCGTCGATGTGGACGCCGAAGTTGAGCCGCGACGTGTCGATCTCGGACACGACGGGCACGCCGACGATGGCGTTGAACTGCGCCACGAACGCCAGGCTCGAGCCGAGCGACGCGGCGTAGCCGGCGCCGGCGTTGACCAGGAGCGGGCCCATCGCGACGATGTCGACGTCCATGTCGCCGGCGGGCACGCCGTCGAGCTGGATCGTGTCGCGCAGGATGCCGCCGCCGATGCCACCGGCGACGTGGAGCCCGCCGCCGCCGGGCGAGAACGAGTGGATCACGCGGACGAGCCCGGCGATCGCCGCGGTGGCGTGGCCGTCGCGGTTGGCGCCGATCGGGAAGCCGACGCGGCCGGCCAGGCTGATCGAGGTCTGGGGCGACAGGTAGTAGCCGAGCTCCGGCATCACGTGGACGAGCTGGGGCGCGAAGCAGCACTTCACCGAGTTGCCCGCCTGCTCGGTCTTGCCGCTGACCAGGCCGCCGCCCGAGCCGACCGCGAGCGACAGGAACATCGTCTTCTTGCCGGGCTTGCCGCCGCCACCGCCGCCGCCGCCACGATCGTCGTTGCCGCCGCCGCCGCTACCGCCGCCGCCGCCGCCGCCGCCGCCGCCGCCGAGCGGGTTCTCGTCGTCGACGAAGCCGCTGCCGCCGCCGCCGCCGCCACCGGCGACCTCGATGATGTTGGGCGACCCGGCGGAGCCCTTGGACGCGATCAGCTTGCCGGACGCGTTGTAGGCCGCGATGTAGTAGTGAACGATGTCGCCGCTGAGGGCGTCGGGCGGGATGGCGCCGTTGTAGACGCACTCACCCGACAGGGTCATCTTGGCCTCGGTGAAGTCGGTCGCGCCGCGCGGGCGGTACATCACGACCATCTTGGCCGGCTGCACATCGGCGCCCACCGCCGCCTGCATCGCCACCGGGCGACCAGCCTTGGCCTCCTCGACGATCGTGTGCTGGACGCCGGTCACCGACGCGCAGTCGACGTCGGGCGCGCCGCCGCCGCCGCCGCCGGTATCGACCGGGTCGCCGCCGCCACCGCCGCCGCCACCGCCGCCGCCGCTCTCGGCCTTGGCCTCGTCGAGCAGCTTCTGCATCTCCGCGGTCGAGTAGGCCTTGTCGAGCGCGATCGACTTGTCGATCTCGGCCGCGTTCAGGAACGACAGCTTGGCGCTCTCGGCGTCCTGCAGGCCCGCGAAGTAGACGATGCCGAGCCGCAGGTGGACCTTGGCGGTCACCGGGTCCGACTCCATCTTGGCCTTCTTGGCGATGGTGAGGGCCTGGTTGAGGATCTTGCGCGCCTCCTCGTACTCGAGGAGGTCGTAGTTCTCCATCGCCTCCTTCATCTTCTGCTCGATGTCTTTTTTTGCCTTCGCGTCGGCGTGGGCGACGCGCACGTGGCTCAAGCCGACGAGCAAGAACACGACCGCGACGATCGCGGACAGGACGGGGACACGACGGGCTCGCATGCGGGAGTACGTAGCACGGCGCCCCCTGCGATTGGCGGTTTTTGGCGTCCCACGACAGACCGGGACAGGCGCCCGACCCGTCGGGGGCGGCCGCCCACCGAGACAGCCGGTCCCGCCCCACCTGCCCATCGCCGCGGCTCGTCACCGCTCGGCCATCCAGGACTCGCCCCGGCGCCGGGAGCACGCGCCCCCCAGACCCTCCCCCCCTCCAACACCCGGGGTACAGCCCCGGCCGCGGCGACGCGCCGCCGCCGGTCACCGCTCGGTGATGAAGAACTCGACCCGGCGGTTCTGGGCCCGCCCGTCCTTGGTCCGGTTGTCGGCGATCGGCACGGTCTCGCCGAAGCCCTGGGCCGCCATGCGGAACCCGTCGACGCCGCGGGCGATGAGGTACTTGCGCACCGAGTCGGCGCGCTTGCCCGACAGCTTCATGTTGAACTTGTCGGAGCCCTGGCTGTCGGTGTGGCCCTCGATGCGGACCTTGATGGTCGGGTTGTCGGCCAGCGCCTGGGCGACCTCGTCGAGCATCCTGAAGCTGACGCGCTTGATCGTGGCCTTGCGGGTGTCGAAGTAGACCGTCTGCGACAGCTCGATCTTGTCCTGCGTGACGACGATCAGCGTGTACTTCTGCGGGCAGCCGTCGGCGGTCTGGGCCGGCTCGGCCGGGCACTTGTCGATCGCCTGCGGGCACTCGGGCACGCCGTCACCGTCGTTGTCGCAGTCCGGGCAGCCGTCGTCGTCGGCGAACCCGTCCTTGTCCTCGGCCTCGTCGGGGCACTGATCGATCTTGTCGGCGATGCCGTCGCCGTCGTTGTCGGGGTCGGGGCAGCCGTCGGTGTCCTCGGTGCCGTCGCGATCCTCGGGCTCGTTCGGGCAGTCGTCGATCTTGTCGGCGATGCCGTCGGAGTCGTTGTCGTCCTCGGGGCAGCCGTCCTGGTCCTCGAAGCCGTCCTTGTCCTCGGGCACGCGCGGGCAGTCGTCGTCGGTGTCGAGGATGCCGTCGCCGTCGAAGTCCGACGGCTTGGGCTCGTCGGGCGGCGTCGCGGTCGGGTTGCACAGGTCCTTGGGCGACTTCTCGACCGCGGCCCGGGCGTTCTGCTCGGCGATCGCCGCCTCGCGCTTGGCCGGGAAGTAGTTGCCCTGCGACAGCGCCTCCTTGGCGAAGTCGTTGTGGGCCTCCGCCATCGCGAGCTCGACCGGCGCGCACCGGCGGGCGCCGTTGGCGCGCGCGGTCTTGATCAGCTCATCGACCGTGCCGGTCCGCGCGCGGACCTTGGTGCCGGCGCACCCGGCGACGACGATCAACAGGATCAGGAGCGCGCGCCTCACGGCTTTCCCTCCAGCGCGGCCGGGGTCTCGTCGTCGACGACCGGCGCCAGGCCGCCGCCACCGCGCGCGGGGCTGGGGGCGCGCCGCGGCGGCGTGATCTCGTCCATCAGGCTCGGGTCGGCGGCGCGCCGGATCGCGTCGACCTTGGCGTGCTCGGCCGCGTCGGTGGCCAGCCGGCCGAAGCGGTTGGCGGCCTGGAAGTTGGCGTGGGCCGCCTCCTCGCGCGCCTTGTGCAGGTACTCGATCGAGCGGGTCCACCAGTACGGCGCGAACCGCGCGGCGTCGACGGACCGGGCCTCGTCGACGGCGTTGGCCGCCGTGCGGGTCACGCCGCTGACGTACTCGATCGGTCCGCACGCGGCGAGGGCGACGAGGAGCACGAGCGCGCGACGCATCTCGCTCTGGAGTACCACCTTGACCGGAATACGGTCAAGGATTCCAAGGCCTTGACGTTGGCGTTGGGCGCTCACCGGGACCGCACTCGCCGGCTGTCGCGCGACAGCTCGATCGCGACGTACACCGCGGCCGCCGCGGTCGCCACCGACGACACCAGGATCGCCCAGCCCAGCTCGACGCTCATCAGCCGACCGACCACGCCGTCCTGGTACGCCTGATAGCTCGACGCCGCGACCAGCCGCGGGAACAGCGCCGCGACCGCGACCGCCGCCGCGACCGCCACGCCGATCGTCCCGTACAGGTGCGTGCGCGCGCGGTCGGCGCGCACCAGCGCCGCGCCCAGGTACCACCCGCCGATCACGACGAGGCCGTGGCACACCACCAGCGGGACGACCGCCAGCCCCGGCACCTTGGCCGGGTCGACGAGGTAGTGCGCGGTCCAGGCGGGGTGGACGACGTAGAAGTACAGCGCGATCGGCACGGTGATGATCGCGGCGTTGGCGAGCACGAGCAGGATCGCGGGCGGCGCCGACGGGCCGTCCGCCCGGATCCGATCGCGCCCGACCCGGGCGTAGACCAGCCCGAGGGCCAGCTGGACGAGGAGCGCGACTAGCATGGACCTTCACACACCGGTGTCGGGCTCCTTGGCGCCGAGCAGGTGCGCGGCCGCCGTGAACGCGTCGTCGTCGAGCACCGGCTCGATCAGCTCGGGCGTCGGCGTCGGCACGTCGATCTCGCCGGCGACGAAGGTGCCGGCCTCGAGCGAGCCGGTCGTCGGCGCCGGCGTGGTGTCGAGCGGCGTGCCCTCGTCGGCGGGCCGCCGGCGGCGCCGCCCGGGGTGGCGCACGACCCAGTCGTCGCTGGCGCGGCGCCGGCCGTGGCCGCGACCGGCGCGCACGGGCCGGTACTCATCGCTGGGCGGATCGACCGCGAGCACGGCCTCGAACGTGATGCTGGGATCGCTGGCACGTCGACCGAGCGCTCCTGGGTCTCGTCGGAGGGCGGCAGCACCCGCTCCTCGGTGAAGTGGTCGCGGTTGTCGGCGTCGAGCGTGGCCAGCGCCGCGTCGAGGTCGGCGCCGTCGTCGGTCGTGGTCGAGCGGCGCGCCAACCCGGTCGCCGTCGGCGGCCCCAGGCGATCGATCGCGTCGACGTCGTCGCTGGCGGGATCGAGCGTCACGTCGATGACCACCTCGCTCGGATCGGCCGACGTCGGCGCCACCTCATAGACCGTGGCCTCGAACTCGTCGTCGACCGCGATCGGATCGCCGACCGCGATCGCGTTGGGCAGGCCGTGGCTGCCGGTGGTCTGCTCGGTCATGCGCCCGCGCCACTCGGGCCGGTCGGCCAGCTCGGCGTAGGCGGTGCGGATGGCGCGGCGCGCCGCCGAGGCGGTGAACTCGCGCCGGACGCGATCGTAGCCGTTGGCCGCGAGCCGCTCGCGCAACCCGGCGTCGTCGATGAGCCGCCGGACCTTGCGCGCCAGGTCGATGTGATCGCCGGGGGCGAACAGCAGGCCCTCGCGGCCGTGATCGATCAGCATGCCGACCGAGCCGCGCCGCGGCGCGACCACCGCCCGCCGACACGCCATGAACTCGAGCAGCCGGGTCGGGTACAGCGCGTAGGGTCGCGGGGACAGATCCGGCGCCGCCGGGATCACGCAGACCCCCGCCGTCGCGATCAGCGCCGGCATCTGCTCGTGGTCGACCGCCGGGCGCAGCTCGATGCGCCCGGTGAGCCCGAGCTCGGCGATCGCGGCCTTGAGCGGGCCCTCGAACCCGCGCGCCACCGGCCCCACCATCGCCAGTCGGCTGGGCGCGGTCTTGGCCACCTCGGCCATGGCCCGGAGCAGCGTGCGGATGCCGCGGCCCGGCCCGATCGCGCCGACGTAGAGGATCAGCGGCGGCCCGGCGACCGAGGCCTCGTCCCAGTCGAACCGATCGACGTCGACCCCGGGCGGGGACAGCACGACCCGGTCGGGCAGCCCGCGGCCGAGCGCGTAGCGGTGCGCGGCCTCGGTCGGCACCAGCACCAGGTCGGCCGCGAGCAGGCACGCCTCCTCGTCGCGGTCGAGCTGCGCCGCGAGCTCGGCGTCGAGGTCGCTGCGGTCGTCGCTGCCCCGCGTCAGGTCGAAGACCACCGCGTAGCCGAACCGGTCGCGGGCCTCGAGCACCGCCGCCGCGCCCCAGGCGTCGCGGCAGTGGACGACGTCGTAGTCGGCGCCCTCGAGCTGGCGCCGCAGGGCGCGCTGGTAGGCCTGGACCTGGCTGCGCAGGTCGGCGTCGTGGGTCGGCACCCGCAGCAGCCGGCCGTTGCCCTGGCGCTCGACGTACGGCTGATCGGCCTCGCGGACCACGAGCAGGTCGACCACGTGCGACGCCAGCGCCCGGACCACGTGCCGCACCTGCACCCCGGCCCGGGACGGCCCCGGGACCGCGCAGAATCCGGTGACCAGGATGCGCGCCATCGACCCGTCCATGCTCGCCAAGGTGGCGCGGCGCTTCAAGGGCCGCGGCCGGCCTGTGCTTGCAATTCGACATCCGTCTGGGGTACATCGCGCCGGTGCAACGCCTCGTCGCTTACCTACGAGACAACGTGTTGGTCGACTTTCAAGGCGACCTCGACCTCGACAAGGTGCGGGAGCTGCTGGCTGGCGACGACAGTCGCGACGCCCGCGCCATCCTGGGCCGCCTCACCCGCGATCGCGGCACCAGCGACATGATGGTGACGCTCGCCGACTGCCTGCTCGAGGTGGTCCAGCAAGCGCTGACCGACGACGTCATGCGCGAGCAGCTCCGGGCCTACAGCGAGGCGTGATCGACCACGGGGACGACGCGCGCCACGCGCCGCCGCGCGGCCCGGCCCAGCGGCCTGAGGGTCGGCGTCCCCGCCCGCCGTCACCGGCCGCGGCCGTGGCGCCGGGGCGGGTTCCGAGCTAGGCTTGCGCGCGATGGCGCAACCGGTCTCCGACTCGAAGCTGCCCGCCGCGATCGCCTTCGGGCTGTGCGCCGTCGGGCTCATCCTGGGCTTGATCGGCGGGATCACCCATGGCTCCTACGCCGGCGGCATCATCGCCGGGCTCGGCGCCATCCCGGCCATGGTCGGCATGTGGAAGGGCATCCAGCAGGAGACCCAGACCACGCTGGGCCTGTCGGTGCTGGCGGTGCTGACCTCGCTCGGCGTCGGCGCCGTGCTGCTGGTGCTCGCGATCGTGCACACGGTCCGGTCGTGATCCGGAGGCTGGTCGTCGCGCTCGCGCTGACCGGCGCGATCCTCGCCCCCGCGGCGCGCGCCGATCAGCCCAGCGGGCCGACCGCGCCCGGCGACCGCAAGCTGGTCCACACCGCGACGACGATGGGCACGATCGTCCAGGTGACGATCTGGACCGACGACGAGGACGGCGCCGCGCGCGCCGCCAAGGCGGTCTTCGCCGAGTTCGATCGCCTCGACGCGATGATGACGACGTGGACGCCCGACAGCGAGATCTCCCGGATCAACGCGGCCGCGGGCTCGGGCAAGGCGGTCAAGGTCTCGGCCGAGGCGTTCGCGGTCATCGCGCGCGCGGTCGACGTCAGCCGCGCGTCACACGGCGTGTTCGACATCACCGTCGGCGCCTACGCCGGCCTGTGGAAGTTCGACGAGGACATGGACGGCTCGCTGCCGGCCCTGGCCGACGTGCTCAAGCGCAAGAAGCTGGTCAACTGGAAGGACATCGTCCTCGATCGCAAGCAGCGCGCGGTGCGGCTCAAGCGGGCCGGCATGAAGATCACGCTGGGCGGCATCGCCAAGGGCTACGCGGTCGACAAGGCCGCCGCCGTGCTCGAGGCCGCCGGGTTCACCAACTTCATCGTCCAGGCCGGCGGCGACATGTACGTGTCGGGCAGCAAGGACGCGACCCCGTGGGTCGTCGGCATCCGCGACCCCCGCGGCCCGCGCGATCAGAGCTTCGCGGTCGCGCCGATCCGCGATCACGCGTTCTCGACCTCGGGCGACTACGAGCGCGGCTTCGTCAAGGACGGGGTGCGCTACCACCACATCCTCGACCCGCGCACCGCCCAGCCGGCCCGGGCCAGCCGATCGGTGACGATCATGGCCGTCGACGCGTTCACGGCCGACGCGTGGTCGAAGGTGCTCTTCATCCTCGGCGCCAAGGACGCGATGGCGCTGGTCGAGCGGATGCCCGACTTCGACGCGGTGTTCGTCGACGCCGACAACCACGTGATCATGTCGAGCGGCCTCAAGGACCGGGTCAAGGTCCTGACCGAGCCGACGCCCGGGCCCTGAAACCGATCCGCGGCGCCGGTGTCGGACCGACATGCGCGCCACCCTGATCGCGATCTGCGTGCTCGGCGCTGGCCTGGCCCGCGCCGGCGAGCCCACCGCCACCGAGCCGGCGCCCGGCGCGGTCGCGCAGGCGCTGGCGGCCGCCGACGACACCGCCCGCGCCGCCGACGCGGCCATCGGTGACGCCGCGCTGGCGCTGCACGAGGCGTGCGGGCGGGCCTACCTCGAGATCGCGGCCGGCAGCCCGAGGCTGCCGAACGTCGACGAGCTGCTGATCAACGCCGCGCGTTGCTTCGCCCGCGGCGGCTCCGCCGGCGCCGCCATCGCGCTGGGCGAGCGCCTGGTGGCCGAGCACCCGCAGAGCCGGCTGGCGGCGGCGACGCTGGCGCAGCTCGGCGCGCTCCACGCCGCCCTCGGCCAGTACGCCCAGGCGGCCGACGCGCTGGGGCGGTTCACGGACCGCTACCCGGCCGAGGCCGACGCGCCCGACGCGCTCTGGAACCTGATCGCCTACCGCGCGGCGCTCGGCGACGCCGCCGGCGCCGATCGCGCCGCGGCGCTGTTCGTGCGTCGCTACGCCGGCAAGCGCCTCAGCGCCGCCGCGCTGGTGCGCGTCGACCTGGCCCAGCGTCAGGCCGCCCGCGGCGAGGTCGCGGCCGCGCTCGTGACCTACGCCGGCCTGCTGAAGGACGGCCGGCTCGAGCCGGCCCTGCGCGCGCAGGTGCTCGCGGCGCAAGGCGAGCTCGCGTGGCAGCGCGCGTGCCCGCGCCCGACGATCGCCGGCCTGTGCGTGCGGACCACGCCCGCGGGCCTGGTGCCCGTGCCGCGCCGCGCCGCCGACGCGACCGCCGCGCGGGCGAGCTTCCGCGCGGTCCTGCACGGGGTCGACCCGAGCGATCCGAGCGTCGTCGCCAGCGTCGCGCGCGCCCAGGTCCACCTGGCCGAGGAGAAGATCGAGGCCACGCTGGCGCTGGCGCCGATGCCGAACCTGGCGTTCGGCAGCGACCACCAACCGACGCCGGCCAGCCTCAAGGCGACGCTGGCGTGGCTGACCGCGTGGCAGCGGTCGATCGCCGACGCCGACCGCGCGATCACCGACGCCGTCGGCGCGCGCCACCCGGCCAGCGCCGTGGCGGTCGCGGCCCGCGCGGCCGTGTTCTACGACCAGCTCGCGACGACGCTCGCCGCCGCGCCGACGCCGACGGCGATCCGCGGTCAGCCGGCCGAGCAGGCCTACCGCGATGGGCTGGCCGAGCACGCCGCCCCGCTGCGCGAGCGCGGGCGTCAGGCCGGCGCGCTGTGCCTGCAGCAGGCCGGCGAGCTCGGGATCGTGACCGACGACGTCGCCGTGTGCGCGGCGCTCATGGCGCGGGTCGAGCCGCGCTGGGCCCTGGCCGAGCGGCGAAGCCCCGCGGCGCCGACGACGATCGACACGATGCTGGCACCGGCGCTGCCCGAGCCGCCGCCGGCGCCATGACCCGTGTTGCCCCGCTGCGCTGCCCCGGTCGCGCGATCGCTCGCGGTGGACGCGCCGGGGGCACCCGGTGACCGGCTGCGCCGCACCTCACGCCACCCGCGACCGCGGTGGTCGTCGACCACGCGCCGGCGTCATCGCGGTGGTGCACGGTGATGCGGCGCTCGCGGTGGACGACCGGATCGGGATCAGTTCGGGATCGCCCCAGGCGGACCCTTGGGTCGGGCCCGTCAGGCCGCGCGCGTCACGGTCGGAACGGCTGCTCGTCCTTGCCGCGCACCGGGTTGGCGAGGCGCCGGGCCACCGCCTCTTGCTCATCCTTGCCCAGGCGGCGCACGTAGATGCCGGCGGCGTCGATCGAGCGCGCCCCGAAGAACCCATCGGCGACCAGGTACTCGACCTCGACGACCATGTACGGGTCGTCCCCCATCCACACCAGCTCGTGCTTGCGCGGGACGCCGACCCACGACGACAGCATGAACTTGTCGCGGGTGCCGTCGTCGTTGATGACGACCATCGTGATGCGCTCGGTCGCGGTCATGGCTCTCCTTGACGGCGATCCTACGCCAGTCCGAGCAGTTCCTTGGCCTCGGGATCGGGCGGCCGGCACATCACGCGATCGACGCCGCCGACCCGCGCGTAGATGACGTCGCACACCGGCGTGAAGCTGGCCTTGGCGAACGCGCGCGTCGACGGCTGGTTGCCGTGGCCGATCAGCGCCCACGACCGGTAGACGTCGAGCTCGCGCAGGTCGCGGGCGATGGCCTCGAGCATGACCGGCGCGACCGCGCGGCCCCGGGCCGACGGCGCCACGTAGACGTCGTGGACGTAGGCCTCGTACTTCGACAGCGCCAGGGTCCGGCCGAGCTCGGGCACCTCGACCGGGCCGCGGGCCGCCCACGCGATCCCGGCCGGACGATCGCCCAGCCGCGCGATCCACGCCTGATCGCCGCGCTGCCAGGTGGCGCGCGCGTGGGCCTCGTCGAGCGCCAGCTGCTCACACAGCTCGGTGCGCGCGGCGGGGGCCAGCGCCTCGAAGCCGGCGAGGTCCATCGTGGTCAGCTCGAGGCCGGCCGGCGCCGCGATGCCGCGGGTCCACATCTGGCCGCGGTACAGGTGCATGCGCTGGTACTGCGCGACCTCGGTCGCGGCCGAGCGGATGCGCGCCCACGCGGCGCGGGCCTGGGCCGCGGCCACCGCCGGGGTCTCGCGGACCGAGCGTGCGTGCCGCTTGACGCTCTCGACCCGGCGCGACACCGACGCGGTGGTCGTGGCGTTCCAGATCGTCACCGCGACCGCGCTCTGCTTGGACACCGGCAGCGGCGGCAGCGGGTACTCGGCGGCGCCGGTGACCACGTCGAGCGCGACCCGGCCGCGCGCGCGGGCGGCCATGGCCTCGGCCGCGAGCAGGCGCTCGGCGGCGCCGTGGTGCTCGGGGTCGACCGCCATCGCCAGCACGACCGCGCGATCGCCGTCGTCGACGATCAGCGCCGCGGCGATCGCCTCGCCGGCGTCGTCGGCGCGCGTCGCCACCCGGGCCCGGCCGGTGAGCGCGAGCGCGACCGCGACCTCGTCGAGCAGGCCCGCCGCCTCGGCGTCGGCCAGCGGGCTGTGCTCGTCGCGCTCGGCCCACTCGAGCCGGCTCAGGCGCCGGAGCGCGCTCATGCCCTTGCGGATCGCGGCGGCGTCGCCGCTGACCGCGGTGGTGAGCCCGTCCTCGGTCGCGGCCCGGGCCAGCCCGAGCGCGATCCGGCGGGCACCGCCGCCGGCGGCGGCCGACTCGACGGTGAAGCCGGCGGCGCCGAGGCGCGCGACGAAGTTGGCGCGCACGCGCGACGGCTCGGCCAGCGGCTGCAGGTCGAGCACGTCCCAGCTCTTGCCGAGCTCGGCGACGGCGCGCGCGAGCTGCGTGCCGGCCTTGTCCTCGAAGCCCGGCGCGACCAGGAAGTCGAGCGCCGGCGGGCGCGGACCGGCGTCGCCCATCATCCGCAGCTCGCGCGCCTTGGCCAGCGCGCGGTTGTTGGTGCGCAGGTACAGCGGCGCCAGGCACACCAGCTCGCCGTCGGACCGGCCGACCATGACGTGCAGCTCGCCCGCGAGGATCTCGCGGTACGCGCGCCACCACGGCAACAGCCAGTCGGGACCTCGGAACAGGGCGCCGGCGCCACCGGCCGCGGCCAGCGCACGCCACGCCGGCTCGAGCTCGCGCAGCCCGGCCACGTCGCGGATGACAGTGAACTCGACAGACATCGTTTGGGTGCGGACCTTAGCACCCGCGCGCACGACGTGCTCCCGCGCGCGCCGTCGACGCGCGCGTTGCGAAAGTCAACGTCGCGCGATCACGCGCCGCGGTCACGGCGCCGTTCACATCAGGAATCAGCGCAGTTCGACGAACTCGGCGGCCGACCTCTTCGCCTGCCCTCAGGATCGACCGCAGGGTGCCGTGCTTCAGCTCTGGGTGATCGGGGACGATCACGGTGGCGTCCCACGCGCGCGGACGCTCGAACGCCGACCTGGTAGGCCGCCGGCATGCGGTTCACCGCGTCCGTCCAGCGAGAAGGCGATGGCTACGTCGCTCAGGCGCTCGAGATCGACGTGGCCAGCCAGGGCCCGACGATCGAGGCGGCCGTCGCGAACCTGCGCGAGGCGATCGAGCTCTTGCTCGAGGAAGAACCCACGCCGAGCGCGATCGAGCCGGCGCTCGTCACGACCATCGACGTCGCCCTGCCCGCAGCGTCGTGAGGCGCCGCGTCACGGCGCCCGCGGCGGCGGCGGCGGCTGGTCGAGCTGGCCGCGGCGCCCGAGCCGGAACGCCAGCGCGCCGCACGCCAGCGCCCACGCCCCGCCCGCGGTCCAGCCGGCGATGACGTCGGTCGGGTAGTGCACGCCCAGGTACATGCGCGACGCGCCGATCAGGAACGTCAGCGCCAGGCCGACGACGATCGTGAAGCGCCGCAGGCGCGCGGTCGGCAGCGTCCGCGCGACCAGCACCGCCAGCGTCATGTAGAGCGCCATCGCGATCATCGAGTGCCCGCTCGGGAACGACATGCCCCCGGGCGGATCGAGCTGGGTCACGATCGTCGGGCGCGGCCGCTCGTACAGGCCCTTGAGCAGCGCCATCAACCCGACGGTGCCGAGCGAGCACGCGGCCACGAGCGCGGCGAAGCGGGGCCGCCCGGCCAGGAGCGCGTACCCGATCGCGATCAGCGCGATCAGCGTCGTCACCGCGCCCGAGCCGAGCGCCGAGATGTGGACCACCGCGGCCTCGAACCACCGCGGCCCGAGGGGATCGTCGGGCGCGGCCCGCAGCGCCAGCAGGATGCGCTGATCGAGTCGATCGGTGGCGCGCTCGCTGACCTCGGCGCCGACCTTCGCGAACACCAGCGCGAGCACGCCGACGGCGACGAGCACCACCGGCACCGTCAGATCCGCCGCGGCGATCCAGGCCCGGGCCCGGCGCCAGCGCGACGCGGTCACGCCCCAGCCCGCGGCCGCTCGAGCACCGCGGCGAAGAAGCCGTCGGTGCCGTGGCGATCGGGATCGACCTGCAGGAACTGACCGTCGGCGGTCGCGACCGCCGCCGCCCGCGCGTCCCAGGCCTCGGCCAGCGGCACGATCCGCAGGCCGCGCGCGCGCGCGACCTCGGCGACGACCGCCTGGTTCTCCTCCGACAGGATCGTGCAGGTCGCGTAGATCATCCGCCCGCCCGGCGCCAGCAGCGCCGCGGCCCGCCGGGCCAGCTCGACCTGGGTCGCGGCGAAGGTCGCGAGGTCGGCCTCGCGCAGCCGCCAGCGGGTCTCGGGGTTGCGGCGCAGCGCGCCCACGCCCGAGCACGGCGCGTCGACCAGCACCCGCGCGGCCTGATCGCGGCGGCGCTCGAGCGCGTCGGGCCAGGCGCCGCCGTCGAGGTGGAGCGGCTCGACGGTCGTGAGGCCGGCGCGGCGCGCGCGCTTGCGCAGCTCGCCGAGCTTGCGGCCGTCGATGTCGCACGCCACGACCCGCCCGCGGTTGCCCATCTGCGCCGCCAGCGCAAGGGTCTTGCCGCCGGCGCCAGCGCACAGGTCGATCACCAGGTCGGGCGCGTCGCCGCACAATTCGGCGAGGAGCTGGCTGCCCTCGTCCTGGGCCTCGAAGTCGCCGGCGGTGAACTCCGGCAGCGCGTTGAGGTTGGTGCGGGTCTCGACGCGCAGGCCGTCGGTGGCGAGCGCGCACGGCGTCGTCGTCAGCCCGCGCGCGGCCAGCGCCCCGGCCAGCGCGGTCCGGGTCGTGCGCAGCCGGTTGGCGCGGATCGTCGTCGGCGCGCGCCGCCCGAGCGCGCGCGCGATCGCCTCGGCCCGGGGGCCGTGATCGCGCACCAGCCGACGGGCGAGCCAGTCGGGCATGGAACACCCGACCGCGACCCGCACGACCGGATCGCGCTCACGCGCGAGCGTGGCGTCGAAGTCCGCCACCACCGCCCAGTCGATCGACGGCGCCAGGGGCGCGGCCGCGGCGGCGGTGATCGCGCCCTCCAGCACGAAGTACGCGATCAGGCGCTCGTCGTCGCTCGGGGCCCGCGACGACGTGCCGCGGCGGCCCGCGGCCAGCGCCGCGTCGACCCGGCGCACATGACGCACCAGGCCATAGACCACCTCGGACATGAACCGGCGCTCGCTCCCGCCGACCCACGTCTCCTTGCGGAACACCTGGGAAAGACGATCGTTCACGAACCCCCAGTCGAGCCGGGTCCGCTGCCACAGATCGAGCACGAGCGCGCGGATCCGGCCGCCGGTGAGCGCCGCCGCCACCAGCCGGTGGTCAAGAACCTGGTCGTCTTCGGTCATCGCTCGCTGCTCGCGGATCGCGCGGAGTTGCGACCGCGCGCGCCCTCGTATACACCGCGCGCGCGGGAAGTCCCCGCCAACCAGGACCACTTCATGAGCAAAGATAGCGACAAGGCCGGCAAGCCGGCCGAGAAGCCGAGTCTCAAGGACCGCGGCAACCTGTTCGAGATCGCGACCAAGCAGTTCGAGCGGGCGATGAAGCTGATCGACCTCGACCCCAACGTGGCCGAGATCCTCGCGCAGCCCAAGAACGAGATCATCACGAACTTCCCGGTCCGCATGGACGACGGGAACGTCAAGATGTTCAAGGGCTACCGGGTCCAGCACAACAACGTGCTCGGGCCGTACAAGGGCGGCATCCGCTACCACCACGAGGCCAACCTCGACGAGATGAAGGCGCTCGCGGCGTGGATGACCTACAAGAGCGCGCTGCACGAGATCCCGTTCGGCGGCGGCAAGGGCGGCGTCAAGGTCGACCCGCGCCAGCACTCGGTCGCCGAGCTCGAGCGCATCACGCGCCGGTTCACCGCGGCGCTCGGCAACAACATCGGGCCCGAGTGGGACATCCCGGCGCCCGACGTCGGCACCAGCGGCCAGACCATGGCCTGGATGATGGACACGTACGTGAACATCGTCAGCCAGAACGAGCGCAACTCGGGCCGCGGCGTCGTCACCGGCAAGCCGATCTCGGCCGGCGGCAGCTACGGCCGCGCCGAGGCCACCGGCGCCGGCGTCGTCCACTGCATCACCGAGTGGGCCAAGGACAAGAGCTTCAACCTCGACGGCGCCCACGTCATCATCCAGGGCTTCGGCAACGTCGGCAGCTACACCGCGCGCCTGCTCGCGCAGAAGGGCGCGGTCGTGATCGGCGTCGGCGACGTCGGCGGCTACCTGGTCAACCCCGAGGGCATCAACCCGCACAAGCTCGGCGAGCACGTCGCCAAGGTCGGCTCGGTCGCGGGCTACCGCGGCGCCGCCAAGATCGCGCGCGAGGAGTTCTTCGCGCTCGACGCGGACGTGTTCGTGCCGGCGGCGCTCGAGCTCGAGATCGGCGTCGCCGAGGCCAAGGCCCTCAAGGCCAAGGTCGTGGTCGAGGGCGCCAACGGCCCGACCTACCCCGAGGCCGAGGAGATCCTGCTGGCCAAGGGCACCGACGTCATCCCCGACATCCTCTGCAACTCGGGCGGCGTGATCGTCAGCTACTATGAGTGGCTGCAGAACAAGCGCAGCGAGCAGTGGGACCACGCCGACGTGCTGGCCCGGCTCGAGAAGCGCATGAAGCAGACCTACGCCCACGTCCGCGGCTACGTCGCCGCCAAGCGCACCGACTGGCGCACCGCGAGCTACGCGGTCGGCCTCGAGCGCCTCAAGACCGCCTACAAGGAGCGCGGCATCTTCCCGTGAGCGCCGCGGTGGCGTGAGCGACCGACGACGGCCTGGGCGCCCCCCGGGCCGTTTTTTTGCCCCGCGCGCGCAGGCCCCGTAGCGTCGGGGCGTGGAGCCGTCCGCGGATCGCCGCTGGGATTACCTCGTGCCGCTGGCGACCTGCGCCGGCGCCGCGACCGCGCTGGCGCTGACCGCGCCGCGCCCGGCGGCGGTGGTCGACGCGCGGGTGCCGGTCGCGGGCGCGCTGGCGCACGCGCTGGCGGCGCTGGGCGACGGCGCCGCGGTCCGCGCGGCGGCGATCGTCCTGGTCGCGGCGGCGGCGACGGTGATCGGCGCGCTGGTCGCGGGCGCGCGCGCCGGTTGGCCCGGCCGGCTGGCGGGGGTCGTCGCCGCTGGCTGGCTGATCGCCTGCCCGCCGGTGCGCGCGCTGGCGGCGGGCCTGGCGCCCGGGACCGTGGCGCTCGTGGCGCTCGCGGTCGTGGCGCTGGCGATCGATCGGATCGCGCGCGGCGGCGGCGCGGTGTCCGGACGCGCGCTCGGCGCGGCCGGCGCGACGGCGGTGCTGGTCGAGGCCCGCGCCTGGCCGGTGGTGCTGCTGGGCGCCGCGCTGGTGCTGTACCGCGCGCGGCGCGGCGCGCGCTGGGCCGCGAGCGCGGCGCTGGTCGCGGCGGCGAGCGCGGTGGTGTGGCTGGTGCCCGCGGCGCTGGCCGGCGGCCCGCGCTGGCCCGGCCTGGCCCAGGGCGCCGGCGATCTGGGCCGGGTCGTCGACGAGCTCGGCCCGCTGGCGCTCGCGCTCGCCGCCGCCGGCGCGCTGGCGGCGCTCGGCACCCGCGGCGATCGGTGGCTGTGCGCGGCGATCGCCGCGGTCGCGGTCGCGGGCGCGCCGGGCACCACCGCCGTGCCGGCCGGCCTGATCGTGGCGGTGGCCCTCGCGGCGGGCCTGGCGGTGGCGAGCCTCCTGGCCCGGGCGCCGGCGCTGCGCCACCAGCTGGTCACCGCCGGATCGGTGCTGGCGCTGATCGTCGGCGCAGTCGCGTGGGCGTGACGCTGGCATCCGGACCGAATCTGGGTAGGCTGCCCCCGCGATGGAAGTAGTCGACGGCTACCGCGCCCTGCCCCGGCCGCTGGTGCGCCCGGCCATCGCGATCGGCAACTTCGACGGCGTCCACGTCGGCCACGCCGCGCTGATCGCCGCGGCCCGGGACGCGACGGCCGGCGGCGACGCGTGCGCGCTCACGTTCGAGCCGCACCCGGCCCAGGTCCTGGCCCCGGCCGCGGCGCCGCCGCGCATCACGACGCCGGCGCGCAAGCTCGAGCTCCTGGCCGCCGCCGGCGTCGACGTCGCGATCGTCGTCCCGTTCACCGCGGCGCTGGCCCAGCTGACCGCGACCGCGTTCGTCGACGAGGTCCTCGCCGGCGCCCTCGGCGCGCGCCACGTCGTCGTCGGCGCCGACTTCGTGTTCGGGCGCGGCCGCGGCGGCTCGGTCGCGACGCTGACCGCCGACGGCGCCCGCCACGGCGTCGCGACCCGCGTGGTCGACCCGGTGCTGATCGGCGACCGGCCGGCGTCGTCGACCCGGGTCCGCGCGGCGCTGGCCGCCGGCGACCTCGCGGCCGCGGGCGCGCTGCTCGGCCACGGCTACGACCTCGACGGCGTCGTCGTCCGCGGCGCCGGCCGCGGCAAGGGCCTCGGGGTCCCCACCGCCAACGTCGCCACCGACGGCGCGATCGTCGCCCAGCCCGGCATCTACGCGGTCACGCTGACCCGCCTCGAGCGCGACGCCCGGCCGCTGCCGGCGGTCGCCAGCCTCGGCACCAACCCGACGTTCGTCGACGGCGGCGGCCTCGTGCTCGAGGTCCACGTGCTCGACTTCGACGCCGATCTGTACGGCGAGCGCGTGCGGGTCGACTTCGTCGCGCGGCTCCGCGCCGAGGCCCGCTACGACTCGGTCGCGGCGCTGCTGGCCCAGATCGATCAGGACATCGTGGACGCGCGCGCGGTCCTGGCGCGGCGCTGACCGCGCGGCCCGCGACGTCCGATCGCGCGCGAAATCGATGCGCCGGTCCGGGCGTTCTGTTATGTGAGCGACAGCACCAGGAGCGTTCCCATGACCCCGATCCGGTTCGAAGGCGCGATGACCGCGCTCGTCACCCCGATGCGCGACGGCGCGGTCGACTACGCGGCCTTGACCCAGCTGGTCGAGTGGCAGATCGCCAGCGGCATCGACGCGATCGTCGCGGTCGGCACGACCGGCGAGTCGGCCACGCTCGACGTCGACGAGCACATCGCCGTGGTCCGCGCCTGCGTCGAGACGGCCCGCGGCCGGGTCCCGATCATCGCCGGCGCCGGCGGCAACGCCACCGCCGAGGCCCTCGACCTGTCGCAGCGCTCGGCCGACGTCGGCGCCGCCGCGCTCCTGCACGTGACGCCGTACTACAACCGCCCCAACCAGGACGGCCTGCTCCGCCACTACGAGGCGATCGCCCGCGCCGTGCCGCTGCCGATCATCCTCTACAACGTGCCGACCCGCACCGGCTGCGATCTGCTGCCCGACACCGTCGTCAAGCTGGCGGCGTTCGACAACATCGTCGGGCTCAAGGAGGCCACCGGCAACATGGTGCGCGCGGCCGAGCTGATCGCGCGCGTCGGGGATCGCCTCGCGATCATCTCGGGCGACGACGGCACCGCGTTCACGATGTACGCGCTCGGCGGCAAGGGCGTCATCTCGGTCGTGTCCAACGTCGATCCCGCGCGCATGGCCCAGATGTGGGACGCCGCCGCGGCCGGCGACTGGGCCGCCGCCCGCGGCCACCACTTCGCGCTGCGCGCGCTGATCGAGCTGCTGTTCGTCGAGCCGAGCCCGGCGCCGACCAAGGCGTGCCTGGCGCTGGCCGGGCGCTGCACCGACGAGATCCGCTCGCCGCTGTTCCCGGTGACCGCGGCCCTGCGCGACCGGCTGCGGGCCGAGCTGGGGCGCCTCGGGCTCGGGGCGTCGTGACCACGGCGATCACCGTGCTCGGCCCCAGCGGCCGGATGGGCAAGGCGATCCTGGCGGCGGCGGCGACGCGCACCGACGTCCGCATCGCGGCCGCGCTCGACCGCAGCGACGCGCCCGATGTCGGCAAGACGGTCGCGCCCGGCGTCGTCGTCAGCTCGCTGATCGACGCCGCGCTGGCCGCGGCGCCGGTCTACATCGACTTCACCACGCCCAACGCGACCGCGGCGATCGCGCAGCAGGCCCGCGGCCGTCGGGTCGCCGCGGTCGTCGGCACGACCGGCCTGACGGCGACCGCCGAGCGCGCGCTCGACGAGCTGGCCGAGGTGGTCGCGGTGGTGGGCGCGCCCAACTTCTCGGTCGGCGTCAACCTGCTCATGGGCCTGTGCGCGCTGGCCGCGCGGGCGCTCGGCACCGACTGGGACGCCGAGATCGTCGAGCTCCACCACAAGGCCAAGCGCGACGCGCCGTCGGGCACCGCGCTGGGCCTGGCCCGCGCGATCGCGGCCGCCCGCGCGCAGGACCTGGCCGAGGTCGGGCGCTACGCGCGGTCCGGCGACGTCGGCCCGCGCCCGGCCGGCGAGATCGGCGCGGTCGCGGTGCGCGGCGGCGACGTCGTCGGCGAACACACGGCGTACTTCTTCGGCGCCGGCGAGCGCATCGAGCTGTCGCACCGAGCGACCGATCGCGCGATCTTCGCCCACGGCGCCCTGCGCGCGGCGATCTGGGCCGCGCAGCAGCCGCCCGGCCGCTACGACATGATCGACGTGCTCGGGATGCGCTGACGTGCGCCGCCGCAACCTGGCGGTGGCGGTGCTCGTCGCGCTGGCGGCGGCGAGCTGCCGCGGCGGGACCAAGGGGCACCGGCCGCCGCCGGCCGGGGCCGTCGACGCCACGCCCGCGCCCGACGCGAGCGGGCCGTCCGGGTGGTTCCCCGACGACGCCAGCATCGCCGCCCACGTCGCCGAGCTGGCCGGCCCGGCCCTGCGCGGGCGCGGCGACGGCACCGCCGACGAGGTCGCGGCCGCGGCCCGGGTCGCGACCTGGCTGCGCGAGGCCGGGGCCGAGCCCGCCGGCGACGACGGCTTCATCACGCGCTTCACCTACCCCGGCGGCGCCAGCCAGAACGTCGTCGGCGTCATCCGCGGCACCGAGCCCACCGCCGGCCACGTCGTGGTCGGCGCCCACTACGATCACCTCGGCACCGACGCCACCGGCACGTACTTTGGCGCCGACGACAACGCCTCGGGCACCGCCGGCCTCGTGGCGATCGCCGGCGCGCTCGCCCGCGCCGGTCAGCGGCCCCGCCGGACCGTGGTCGTGGTCGCGTTCGGCGCCGAGGAGGCTGGCCTCCACGGCTCGGTCGCGTACGTCGCCCGCCCGACGCTGCCGCTGGCCGACGCGGTCGCGATGATCAACCTCGACATGATCGGCCGGGCCACGTTCCTGTCGGCCAAGGAGTACGGCCTGGTCCACGCGTTCGTGCCGGTCGACGCGATCGGCGCGTTGACCTCGCCCGGCGCCAGCGCGCTCGCCGACGTGGCCCGGGCCGCCGCGGCCCCCATCGGGCGCCCGGTGGTCGCGGCCAGCGACTTCGGCCCGCTCGAGGACCAGATCCGCCCGCTGATCGAGCAGCGCGGCGACCAGGCCAGCTTCGCCGCGGCCGGCGTCCCCTACCTGTGGCTGTCGACCAGCATGCACGACGACTACCACCTGCCGACCGACACCGCCGACAAGGTCGACCCAGGGACCATCGCCGCGGTCGGCCGGATCGTGGTCGGTGTGATCGCCGCCATGCCCGACCGTGCCGCCTTGCAGCCCGCCGCCGCGCCGCGGTAACGTCGGGTCCTTGCGCCGCTTCGCCTTCGTGCTCGGCTCGCTCGCCGTCGCCGTCACCGCCTCGCCGGCGGTCGCCGGGCCCGACTCCGATGTCGCGAGCGCGTTCGATCGCGACGACGGGTTCGACCTGCACCTGACGTTCGACTACCAGCTCGACATCCACCGCGCGGCGATCCGCCGCGAGCAGGCCGGCCGCCCCGGCACGCCGACGACCGCGCCGGTGCCGGTGGTCGACGACCTCGTGTTCGCGAGCACGCGCCACACCGTCGTGCCCAAGCTCGAGCTCGGGCTGTTCCACGACGTGTCGCTGTCGGCCGCGCTGCCGATCACGCTGGCCTACGACCGCACGCTCGAGCTGGACCAGCGCGACACGCCGTGCACGTACGACATCCCGGGCGCCACGTGTGTCAGCCGCACGTCATCAACGACGCTCACCGACGGCCTCCTGCCGATGGCCGGCTACGACGGCCAGAACGCCGGCGCCGGGTTCATGGGCACCGACCCGACCGTGTTCCGCGGCCCGACCCGCAAGGGCGTCGACCAGCTCCACCTCGGCTTCACCTGGGCGCCGATGAACCAGCTGCGCGACGACACCAAGCCGACCTGGAAGCTCGGCGCCGAGTTCCGGATCGCGGTCGGCAAGGTCGCGGCGATGAACCGGCTCGATCCCGGCGCGTCGACCGGCGTCGGCCGCGGCGTCCACGACCTGCGCCTGTCGACCTCGATCGCCAAGCAGCTGGGGTGGGCCGAGCCGTTCGTCGACATCTGGTGGCAGGTGCCGATCGGCATCAAGGATGGCTCGCCGTTCGAGAGCCCCGGGTTCGGCGCGCGCTCGACCGAGCCCAGCCAGCGGGCCGGGACCCGGTTCGGGTTCGAGGCCTACGCGGTCGACCAGGGCGACGAGGGCGCGCGCCTGTCGATCGAGCTGTCGGCCCACCTCGAGAGCCACTTCGAGGGCCGCGAGCAGACCGAGATGTGGGAGGTCTTCGCGCTCGCCGGCGACGCCTCGGGCGCCGGGCCGCTGCGCCTCGACGCCGACCCGACCCAGGCCGGCATGCAGACCATCGATCACCCCGGCATCACGACCGTCGAGAACTACCTCGACCTCGGCGCCCGCGTCGCCGGCCGCATCGCCGTCGGCGATCGCTTCCGGATCGCCGCGCACTTCGAGATGCTGGCGCAGACCGAGCACGTGATCACGTTCACCGACGCCGGCGTCGACCTGCCGCAGTGCACCGGCTCCCTCAACCCCAGCTGCGAGCTCGACAACAACGACCTCGTCACGCCCAACACCAACGAGGTCAACCCGCTGCACGTGCCGCTGATCGACCTGATCGGCCACCGCTACCACGCCGACGACTCGCTCGACTACCAGGTCGGCGTGAACGTCCAGCTGTTGTTCTAGGAGGAGCGTTCGCAGAGCTCCTCCCCAGCATGCGCTGGGGCCCTCCTCCTGAAACGGCCCGGATCGTTCTGCGGGCGCCGGCGATCGTTCGGCCCGGATCGTTCTGCGGGCGCGCGCGGTCGAGGTCGCGCCCTTGGCGAACGTGGGGGGCGACGCGAGCGGGGCTCACGCGTCGGTGACGCGGCGGTAGATCGCCTGCAGATCGGCGGCGGCCAGGTGGGTGACGCCGCCGTCCTCGAGCGCGGCCGCGGTCAGCCGGCGCTTGTCGTCCTGGAGCGCGCAGATGGCGTCCTCGACGGTGCCGCGCGCGACCAGCTTGTAGACGTGGACCGGGCGATCCTGGCCGATGCGGTGGGCGCGATCGGCGGCCTGGGCCTCGGCCGCGGGGTTCCACCACGGATCGTAGTGGATCACCGTGTCGGCGCGCGTGAGGTTGAGCCCGACGCCGCCGGCCTTGAGGCTGACCAGGAAGATCGGCGCGGCCCCGGCCTGGAACCGCCGCACCACGCCGGCGCGATCGCGCGTGGCGCCGGTGAGCGTCAAGGTCGTGAGCCCGGCCGCGCGGCACGCCTGCTCGATCAACCGCAGCATCGAGGTGAACTGCGAGAACACCAGCGTCGTGCGCCCGGCGTCGACCAGCTCGGTCAGGCGCGCCAGCAGGTGGTCGAGCTTGGCCGAGCCGGTCGCGGTGCGCGCCGCCGGCAGCGCCAGCAGCCGCGGATCGCAGCAGCACTGCCGCAGCTTGAGCAGCGCGTCGAGGATCGCCATCGACACGCCCGGCAGGTTCGCCACGGCCAGCGCCGTGCGGACGTCGACGTCGAGGCTGGTGCGCAGGCTCTCGTACAGATCGCGCTGGCCGACGTCGAGCTCGATCCGCTGGATCACCTCGGTCCGCGGCGGCAGCTCGATCGCGACCTCGGCCTTGGTCCGGCGCAGCAGGAACGGCCGGATCCGCGCGCGCAGGTCGGCCAGGATCGGCGCGGCCGCGAACTTCTCGATCGGCCGGCGCACCGTCGCGTCGAACGCGGCCCGGCGCCCGAGCAGCCCCGGCACCGCCAGATCGAGCTGGGCCCACAGCTCGCCGAGGTGGTTCTCGATCGGCGTGCCGGTGACCGCGAACCGGCTGCGCGCGGTCAGCGCCACCGCCGCGGCCCGGAGCTGGGTGTCGGGGTTCTTGAGCGCCTGGGCCTCGTCGAAGATGATCGTGGTCCACGCGATCGTGCGCAAGAGCGGCAGGTCGCGCGCCAGCGTCTGGTACGACGTGACGATCACCGTGGCCTGGGTCAGCCCGGCCGCGTCGTCGGGCCGCGCGGCGCCGAGGTGCCGCGCCAGCGCCAGCCGCGGCGCGAACCGCGCGGCCTCATCGAGCCAGTTGTCGACGACGCTGCGCGGCGCCACGACCAGCGCCGGCGCCCGCGGCGACAGCGGCAGCCCGTCGAGGAACGCCAGCACCTGGACGGTCTTGCCCAGGCCCATGTCGTCGGCGAGCAGGCCGCCGAGCCCGGCGTCGTGGAGCGCGCGCAGCCACGCCAGCCCCAGCGCCTGGTACGGCCGCAGCGCGCCGGCGAAGGTCGCCGCCGGCGCGGCCGGCGCCAGCGCCAGGAGCGCCTCGAGCTGCGCCCGCGCGCCGGCGGTGACGCCGTCGGGACGCTCATCGATCGCCGCGGCCACCGGGGCCGGCAGCACCAGGCGTTCGCCGTCGAGCCCGCGCAGCGCCAGCTCGAGCAGCGGCGCGAACCACCGGGCCAGGCGCTCCGGCGGCAGGTACACCAGCTCGCCCTCGGGCAGCCGCAGGTTGAGCCCGGCGCCGCCGGCGATCGGCGCGCCCGGCGTCAGCACGATCTGGCCGGTGCGGATCGCGGTCAGCAAGATCGGCAGGAGCGGCACCGTGCGGCCGTCGATGCACACCCCCAGCTCGAGCTCGAACCACAGCGGCCGCTCGGCCATCGGCCGCAGGGTCTCGAGCCAGGTGGCCTCGGCCGCCGGCGCCTCGATCGGGAAGCTGTCGTCGAGCACGCACCGCCAGCCCTCGGCCCGCAGGGTCGGGACGATCACGTGCGCGAGCGCGCGCGCGCCCGCGAGCAGCGCCACGCTCGACGGCGCCACCAGGCCGTGGGGCAAGGTCGCCACCAGCTCGTCGAGCCGGGCCCGGGCCCGGCCCTCGGCCACCAGATCGCGCGGCGCCGGCCGGGTCGGATCCCAGGCGCCCAGCGGATAGCGCAGGTCGCCGTAGCTCGCCTCGGCCACCAGCGCCAAGACGTTGCGCAGCCCCGGCTCGAGGCCGACCGTCAGCCGCGGCACCAGCGGCTCGGTCACCGCCGGCTCGTCGACGATCGGCGCCGCGGGCCACAGCGGCCGCAGGCTCCGGGCGACGGTCGCGCGCATCGGCGCCGGCACCGGCGGGCTCGCCAGCAGGCGCGCCACCAGCTCGGGCAAGACGCCCAGCTCGAGCGGCCCGATCTGCCCGGCGTCGGGATCGACGTAGTGGGTGCGCGCGGCCGCGACGATCACCTGCGGCGCGGCGACGCCGAGCCGGAAGCTGCCCGCGGGCGCGCACGGCTGCCACGCCAGCGCCTCGGTCCGGCCCGGGCCCCAGGTCAGCGCCGGGCCGTCGACGCCGCGCCAGAACAGCCGCTCGGTCGCGGCCAGCTCCTCGAGGACCTCGGCCGGGATCCGATCGACGCGCAGCCGCGTCACCTGCGGCGTCGCCCGCGCGATCGCGCGCACCAGCGCGATCCGCCGCAGATCGTCGACGTCGACCCAGCGCGGCGCGCCGCGCTGCGGATCGGCCAGCGCCGCCAGCGGCAGCCCGGCGCTGAGCCCGCCGCCGCGCAGCCGGGCCGCCGGCACGATCGTCAGGCCGACGTCGCGGTCGCGCTCGTCGAGCACGTAGGTCACGACCTGGCTGGTGGTCGGCGGCGCCGCGGTCGGCTGGTGGCGCCCCAGCTCGGCCAGCCACTCGCCGACCCGGGCCTGGCGCTCGGCCTCGATCGCCGCCTCGGCCCCGGCCTGCTCGTCGGCCAGCGCCGCCAGCGCGGTCGCGGCGGCGTGGCCGCAGTCGGTGGCGACCGCGCACGAGCACTCGCCGCGCAGGAGCTCGCCCTCGGCGCGGAACCGGACCGTCACCACCTCGCCCGCGACCCGCGCCACCACCGGCCACGGCGGCGGCTTGACCACGTGCACGCGCCCGCTGGCGATCGCCGCCAGGCCGTCGGCCAGCGCCGCCGCGCCGAAGCAGCGCTCGACCGTGCGCTGCGCGCTCGCCGGGATGTCGCGGCTCATGGCCGCGCGACCCTACCGCGACGACGTCGAGGCGACCACGCACGGCGGCTCGATGCGATCAGGGTCAGGCGGCCCCATTTCGAGCCGCGCGCCGCTGCCGACCAGCGCCACGGTGGGCGCGAGCTTCGCGTGCCAGCTAGCGCTTCTTGCCGCCCTTGGCCTTGCCGCCGCCACCCTTGCCGCTGCCCTTGGGCGCGGCATCCACCTTCGGCTCGTCGGCCTTCGCGCCGGCCGCGCTCGCATCGCCCTCGCCAGCGTCGTCGGCCTCGCCAGCGTCGTCGGCCTTCTCGTCGGCCTTCGCCTCGCTCTTGGCCTCGTCGGCCTTCGCCTCGGTCTTTGCGTCGCTCTTCGCGTCAGCCTTCGCGTCGCTCTTCACCTCGGCCTTCGCCTCGCTCTGCGCGGCCTTCTTGCCGCCCTTGGCCGGCCTGGGGTCGCCGTCGTCGGTCTTGGCCGCGGCGGCCTCGGCCTTGGCCAGCGCCGCCAGCGACGCGAGGCGCCCGCCGACCCGGCCGCCCAGCTCGGCCTCGAGCGGGTGCGGCTTGCCGTGCTTCATCAGCTTGAGGCCGGCGTAGACCGCGGCGCCGAACACCAGGAACGACGACCACTGCGCGAACGTCAGGCCGACGTAGCGCTGGTCGCTCTGGTTGAGCCGCCAGAACTCGAGGACGAACCGCACCGGCGCGTACAGGCCGGCGATCATCACCGCCACGAGGCCGGCCGACCACCGGCGCTTCTTCTGGAACGCCATCCACAGCACCAGCGCGTTGACCGGGATCAGGTAGGTCAGCTCGTACATCGCCATGTTGTGGCAGCGGATCGTGTCGCCGACGTGGTGGCCGTGGAGCTGGATCTCCTCGAGCAGGCCGCGCGCGGCGAGCTCGGCGCGCGGGTAGTCGACGCCGAAGCGCGAGTCGGTGGCGCGGCCGATGTGATCGTGCACGAGCGTGCAGCCGATCCGGCCGATCGAGAACCCGAGCAGGAGCCCGACCCCGGTCGCGTCCATCCACAGCCCCGGCGTCAGGCGCTTCCACCAGATGAAGAACGAGATGCCCATGGCCCCGCCCAGGAAGCCGCCGTAGGACGAGATCCCGTCCCAGACCTTGAGCATCAGCAGCGGGTCCTTGGCCAGCTTGACCCGCTCGTAGGCCAGCACGTCGAACACGTGGGCGCCGAGGAACCCGCTGACGACGACCCAGCCGGTCAGGCTGCGCAGGTCGTCCTCGTCGACGCCGTGGCGCAGCGCGTAGCGGCGCATGACCTCGGCGCCGATCAGGACGCCGGTCGCGACGATGATGCCGAACGGCTGGATGGGCAGGCCGAACAGGTCGCGCGCGCCCAGCTCGACGAACGGCAACCCGGAGTGAGAGCTGGTCGCGAACAGCGCGACCAGCGACGCGAGCACGGATGCGTACACGCGCGCAGCCTACCTCATGTCGGGCGCGCTTGCCGCCCGGGCCGGCCGGGCGTTACCGTCCGGCCATGCCCGAGGTTCTCGTCGGAGGCCACATCATCGCCCGCCAGCTCAAGGCCGAGGGCACCACCTGCATCTTCACGCTGTGCGGCGGCCACATCGCGCCGATCTACGACGGCTGCCTGCGCGAGGGGATCGACATCATCGACACCCGCCACGAGCAGGCCGCGGTCCACGCCGCCGACGGCTGGTCGCGCCTGACCCGCGGCTGCGGCGTCGCGGTGATCACCGCCGGCCCCGGCGTCACCGACGGCGTGACCGGCGTCGCCAACGCGTTCCAGGCGTCGATCCCGCTCCTGGTCCTGGGCGGCGCGTCGGAGCTGCGCTTCAAGGGCAAGGGCGCGCTCCAGGAGATGGAGCAGACCTCGCTGCTCGCGCCGATCACCAAGGCCAGCTTCACCGCCAGCGACCCCAAGCGCCTCGCCGAGTACGTCCGCACCGGCGTCCGGATCGCCACCTCGGGCGTGCCCGGCCCGGTGTTCATCGAGCTGCCGTTCGACGTGCTGACCGCGCAGGTCAGCGATCCGCAGTTCCCGGCGCCGCCGCGGCCGTGGCCGGCCCAGCCCGGCGATCCGATCGGCATCGCCGCCACCGCCGCGCTCATCGCCGGCGCCGACAAGCCGATGATCTTCGCCGGCAGCCAGGTCTACTGGGACGCCGCCTGGGCCGAGCTGGTGGCCCTGGCCGAGCGCGCGCAGATCCCGGTGTTCACCAACGCGATGGGCCGCGGCTGCATCGACAGCCGCCACCCGCTCGCGTTCGCGCAGGCGCGCAAGAACGCGTTCCGCGGCACCGACCTGGCGATCATCCTCGGCACGCCGCTCGACTTCCGGGTCGGCTACGGCGCCGGCATCAACGCCAAGGCCAAGATCGTCCAGATCGAGCGCGACCCGACCAAGATCGCGCAGAACCGCGACACCGAGGTCTCGATCCTCGGCGACGCGCGCTCGGTGCTGGCCCAGCTCACCGCCGCGACCGCCGTCGCCACCGGCCGCACCGCGCCGTGGATCGAGGAGCTGCGCGGCGCCGAGACCAAGGCCATGGCCAAGCTGCGCGACCACGCGGCCTCGGACGCGCGGCCGATCAACCACTACCGGCTGGCCCAGGCCATCGCCGACGTGATCGACGACGACACGATCGTCATCGGCGACGGCGGCGACTGCGTCGCGCTCGGCGCCAAGCTCCTGGCCCGCAACAAGCCCGGCACCTGGATGGATCCGGGCCCGCTCGGCTGCCTCGGCATCGGCGCGCCGTTCGCGCTCGCCGCCAAGAAGCTCAACCCCAACGCCAAGGTGCTGGTGCTGTCGGGCGACGGCAGCTTCGGCCTCAACGGCTTCGACTTCGAGACCGCGGTCCGCTGGAACCTGCCGATGTGCGTGGTGGTCGCCAACGACGCCGCGTGGGGGCAGATCCGCGGCCCGCAGGTGATGATCTTCGGCGCGGCCCGCTCGCCGGCGACCAAGCTGGCGTCGACCCGCTACGACAAGGTCGTCGAGGCGTTCGGCGGCAAGGGCTACTTCGTCGAGGATCCGGCCGAGCTGGTCGCGACCTTGCGCGCGGCCCTGGCCGAGCCGACGGTCACCTGCGTGAACGTCAGCGTCGATCCCGACTTCGTCGTCAAGAGCGGCGCCGCCAAGCTGACGGTCTGATCATGGTCTGGGAGCCCTTCGCCCTCGCGATCGTGTTCGGCCTGCTGATCTCGGCCGGCATCTACTTCGTCGTGATGTGGCCCCAGGTCGCGCCCGACGACGACGCCCCCGACGACGACGCGGCGCCGGCCGAGCCGTCCGCCACCGCGTCCGCCGCCGAGTCCGCCACCGCGCCGGTCACCGAACCGTCCGCCACCGAGTCTGCCGCCGCGCCGGTCACCGAGTCCGCCGCCGCGCCGGCGACCGAGCCGGCGGCCACCGCGCCGTCGGCCACCGCGCCGCCCAGCGAGCCGGCGGCCACCGAGCCGCCGGCCGCGGCGTGACCGGGCTGCTACACTGACCGCATGCGCCGCCTGGCGTGGGCCACGATCGCGGCGCTCGGCCTGACGGCGACCTCCACCGCCGAGCCGCGCCTGGGTGCGATCGTCCGGGTCGTCCAGCCCGACGCCACGCCGACCCTCGGCCCGCGCGACGCGCTGGTGACGGTCGACCTGTACTTCGTGCCTGGCGCCGATCCCAGCCACTCCGCGTACCGCGCGGTCCGGGCGCTGGCGGACCGCCACCCCGGGCGCGTGCGCGCGCGCTTCTACCCGCGCCGGGTCGGGCCGCACCAGGTCACGCCGGCCATGGCCCTGGCGGCGCACCGACGCGGGCAGTTCTTCGCGTTCCTCGACGCGCTGGCCGCGCGCCCGACGACGCCGAGCGCGGCCACGACCCTCGCGCTCGCGGTCGACCTCGGGCTCGATCGCGACGTCGCCATCACCGCCGCGCGCGATCCCGAGCTCGACCAGATCCTGACCACCAACGACCACCGCGCGTTCCGGAGCATGGCCCGGCAGGCGGTCGAGGTGGCGGTGAACGGCCAGCCGCTGTCGCTCGGGCAGCTGCGCATGAACGCCGGCTCGATGAGCGTGGCCCAGCTCGAGCAGGCCTACCAGGCCGCGCTGGTCGAGGCGCGCCTGGCCGCGGCGCAGGGCCTGACCGGGTCGGCGCTGGTCCGGTGGGGGCGCCTGCGCGGCGGCTGCGACGACGCCGGCGCCGCGGACGACGACGCGCCGGCGCCGCCACCTGGGTTCGAGCCGCCGACGTACGCCTGGAGCCTGGGGCGCGTCCTCGACCGCGGCACCGACTGCGCCGCGCCGATGCCCCGGCCGGCGCGCCTCGACGATCCGCCCATGACCGGCGACGACGACGCGCCGCGCCCGCGGCTGCTCGACGCGCCGCTGCCGATCGCCGGCGCGCCCGCGGTCGGCCCGGCCGACGCCGCGGTGCCGATCGTGGTCGCGTGCAACCCGCGGGGCGAGAACTGCCGCGGCCAGCTGTCGGCGCTGCGCGGGCTGGTCGACGTCTACGAGGGCGCGGTCCGGCTGGTCTGGGTGCCGTGGATCGATCTCGGCTTCGAGGCCAGCGCCGCCGACCTCGAGCTGGCCGCGGCCGCGCTGTGCGCCGCCGAGCTCGGCGACGGCTGGCCGTTCACGAGCGACCCGGCCGGCATCCACCGCGCCCCGCCGGCGGTGCCCGAGCTCGCGCGCGAGGCCAAGGTCGACCCGCAGGCGGTCGCGGCCTGCGTCGCGCCCACCACCGAGCGGGTGCGGATCATGGTCGCGGCCGCCGAGCGGGCCGGCGTCGGCTGGGGCCCGACGGTGGTCATCGGCGGCCGGGCCTACGTCGGCGGGTTCATCGACGGCCAGGCCGCCGCGATGGTGGTCGAGCACGCGCTGAGCCCCGGGTTACTCGAACAACTGAACCGGTGAGGCCGCCGACGTTTGACCAGGTGAGGGAGCCCGTGCGACGATCGCCGCGATGGAGTTGACCTTCGCGGCCGCCACCGACGTGGGGCGCCAGCGGACCCACAACGAGGACAACTTCCTCATCGACAAGAAGCTGCGGCTCTTCTTGGTCGCCGATGGCATGGGCGGCCACGCCGCGGGCGAGGTGGCGTCGTCGATCGCGGTCCACGAGATCCGCGACGCGGTCTACGCCAACCGCGATCTGATCGAGCGCTACCGCGCCGAGGGGCCGGCCTCGGCCGCCGTCGAGATCCTGCAGATGCTCGAGCACGCGGTCCAGGCGGCGTGCTCGACCGTGTTCACCCGGGCCCAGGCCGAGAGCGACAAGCGCGGCATGGGCACGACCGCGTCGGTGATGTTGATCGCCGGCGCGCCCGATCACCTGCGCGGCTTCATCGCCCACGTCGGCGACAGCCGCGTCTACCTGACGCGCCAGGGCCAGGCGCACCAGCTCACCGAGGACCACTCGCTCATGAACGAGCTGGTCCGCCGCGGCAAGCTCAAGCGCGATCAGGTCGAGAGCTCGCCCTACAAGCAGTTCAAGAACGCGGTGACCCGCGCGGTCGGCGTCTACGCCTCGGTCGAGGTCGACACCTTCGACTTCGACATCCTGCCCGGCGACCGCTTCCTCTTGTGCTCCGACGGCCTCTACGCCTACCTCGAGGACGACAAGCTGCCGACGCTGCTGGGCGACGGCGACATCAAGGACGTGCCGCGCCAGCTGATCGAGCTGGCCAACGGCGGCGGCGGCCACGACAACATCACCGGCGTGGTCCTGCGCATCGGCGAGGGCGGCACCTCGGCCGCGACCGCGCCGCGCACCGGCGAGGCGTCGCTCAAGCTCGACGCGCTCAAGGGCATGCAGATGTTCCGCTACCTCTCGTACCGCGAGCTGGTGCGGGTCACCAACATCACCGCGCTGACCGACGCCGACGCCGGGGAGATCGTCTTCCAGGGCGGCGACGCCGGCGAGATCATGTACGTGGTCGCCAGCGGCCGCGTGCGCCTGACCAAGGACGACGTCCACGTCGCCGACCTGTCCAAGGGCCAGCACTTCGGCGAGATGGCGCTGATCGATCGCTCGACCCGCTCGCTCACCGCCACCGCCACCGAGGCCACG
Source organism: Myxococcales bacterium (assembly GCA_016717005.1). Taxonomy (NCBI): domain Bacteria; kingdom Pseudomonadati; phylum Myxococcota; class Myxococcia; order Myxococcales; species Myxococcales bacterium. The sequence goes on from JADJUF010000049.1 coordinate 235,089, forward strand.
CGCCTGGTCACGGTCCGGCGCAAGGACTTCTACGAGATCATCAAGAAGGAGCCCGAGCTGGCGACCAAGCTCCTGTGGAGCTTCGTCCAGGTGCTGGGCGCTCGGCTGCGCAAGACCACCAACGATCTGTCCGACGCGCTGCACGGCGACAAACACGGCGTCGAGACCACCGCCGAGAACCTGTTCCAGGACTGAGCGCCAGAGGGTTCGTCGCCGAACCCAGGCAGGTGCAGGGGGGACTCCGCGGTCCAGAGGGCCTGTCGCCAGGGCCAGGCAGGTGCAGGGGGGACTCGGAGGTCCGCGGCTTCGCCGAGGCCACGGCGGCACCGCGACGGGCGAGCCCCACCCAGGACCACCCAGGACCACCCAGGACGCGAGACGCCCGCCGCGTGGACCGGTGCTCGACCGAAACGTCACGAGCGCTGAGCGCGCGGCGCCTCGACGCGGGTCAACACGGGCGCGAGCCCTGGGGGTATGGTGGGCGCATGTTGCCCGGACCGCTGGCCAAGCTCCTCCCCACCCTCGACGGTGACAAGAACCTGGTGCGCGAGGCCTGGAACCTCATCGCCGGCCTGCCCGGCGGCAAGCGCCTGTTCTCGAAGCTGATCGGCCGCATGGCCCCGTACACCGGCACGATCGGCGCGCGCGTGACCGCGCTGCGGCCGGGCTTCTGCCAGGTCGAGCTCGACGATCGGCGCGAGGTGCGCAACCACCTCGCGTGCGTGCACGCGGTCGCGCTCGTCAACCTGGCCGAGCTCGCCGGCAACGCCGGCCTGGCGTACGCGCTGCCCGACGACGCGCGCTTCATCGTCGCGGGCCTGTCGATCGAGTACATCAAGAAGGCGCGCGGCACGATCACCGCCACCAGCGAGTGCCCGATCCCGCCTACGAGCGCGCGCGCCGAGTACGACGTGCCGGTGACGATGACCGACCCCAGCGGCGAGGTCGTCGCCCGAGCGACGCTGCGCACGCTGGTCGGCCCCAAGCGCGCGCCCGCCCGCACCGACATGAACTGAGCGATGGCGCGGGTCGTCGTCGTCGCGCTCGCGCTCGCCCTCGCGGTCGCCCCGGCCACCGCGCAGGCGCGCCGTCGGGCCAAGCCCGCGCCGGCCGCGCGCGCCAAGACCGAGGACGCCGTCGCCGGCGGCACCCACTGGCGGATCGCGACCGGGGCCGGCGCGGTGCACGTGTGGCGCCCGGCCGGCTACGCCCGCGCCAGCGCCGGCCTCGTCATCTACGTGCACGGCCACGGCACCGACGCCGACGGCGCGTGGCGCGATCACGACCTCGCGGCCCAGTTCGCGGCGTCCGGACAGAACGCCCTGTTCGTCGTGCCCGAGGCGCCGTCGAAGAAGGGCGAGGCGGTCGCGTGGCCCGCGCTCACCGACCTCCGCCGGGCGATCACCCGGGCCAACATCCGCCTCCCCGACGGCCCGATCATCGTCGTCGGGCACTCGGGCGCGTTCCGCACGATGATGGGCTGGGTCGATCACAAGCGCGTGGCGCAGCTCATCCTGCTCGACGCGATGTACGGCGGCGAGCAAGCCTTCGACGAGTTCATCGGCTCAGGCGCGCGCGCCCGCCAGCACCGCCTGATCGCGATCGGCGCCGACACCGCCGCCGCGTCGGCCGCGTTCGCCAAGCAGTACCCGTTCGCGGTCGTCCGCGACGCGCTGCCTGCGGCGGCCGCCGACTTCACCAAGCGCGAGCGCCGCGCGCGGCTGCTCTACGTGCGCTCGCAGTACGGCCACATGCAGATCGTGACCAGCGGCAAGGTCATCCCGCTGCTGCTCCGCCTCACGCCCCTCGCCCGCACCGCGCCCTGATCCGCGCCGCCAGGCCCGGCGAGCACCGGGTGGGGCGACGCGCGCCTCGCCCGGCGGCCTCCAGCTACCTCAGGCGTCGTGGACGACGACGTCGGCCTCGGGCTCGTCGTCGAGGAGGATCGGTCGCACCGCCGGGGGCGGCGTCGGCGCCTCGCGCGTCGTCGGCGTGGGCAGGAACACCATCGCCGGCGGGTCGCCGCACTGCTTGCCGTTGGCGTCGACCGGCTGGAGCTGGTACGCGCCGGCGACGTCACCGACCTCGGCGATGAACTCGTCGCGGGTGACCAGCGCCGGCACCCGCAGCGGCGAGCCCTCGCGGAACATCCGTGACCAGAGCTTGCCCTCGCACGGCTGAAAGTAGATCTGGAAGGCAACGGTCGGACCCAGGCGGTAGGTCCGGCCACGTTGATCCGTCAGCCATGCCCGTCGCTGTCGCCGTGGGCGAGATCCTTTTGGCCAGCGCTCCATGGACCTACTGTACGTCCAACATGAACGACAATCCAGCGCGGGCTCCGACGATTCCGCCGAATCATGGGGTCAGAACGCTCCTCTCCTTGCGAATAACACTGACGTAACCGCACGCGATCACCCAGCCGCGGTGATGATCTAGGGATGGTCCGTCCGAAGATTCCCGGTGTGATCACGGACGCGTCGCCGTCAGGACCGCGAGGCTCCCACAGGTCAGCTGGCCAGCGTTGAGGGCGGCCTGCGCCTCCTCGGTCTGGCAGGTTGTCCCCGTGACATCGGACTTCGTCAGTGTCCGCGTCTCGATCGTCAGCGCCCCGTCCGCGGCGACGATCGCGGTCGAGACCACCGCGCCCAGCGAGCACGCCGTCGCGTCGCCGCTCGCGGTGTACGCCTGCGCCTCGAAGCCGCCGGCGATCGCCTTGGCGTACGCCAGATCGAACAGCGGATTCGGCATCTCGCACGTCGTCGGCGACGTGCACGCGGCCCACTGGAAGAACGTCTGCCCGAACAGCTCCTCCTGGGTGAACTGGATGTACGGCGGCCCGGTCACGGCGGGGCCGGGCGTGCAGCCGGTGGGGTTCTCGGTCTGGGCGGTGACCTGCCAGACCCCGACCAGGTCGGGGCCCGTGGCGGTCTCGACGCAGCCGATGGTGAGCGCGACGAACGACAGGGTGAGGACGGGCAGCGAGCGCATGGTCGTGTCTCCGGGCGACGGCCCACGACCACGCTACCACGCCGTCCAAAGCGCACCGCGGCGACGATACGCGGGGCCGGCATCGTGTAATGTCGCGCACGCGCGATGCTCGGCTACGTCCTGGATGAGCTGTTCATCCACCACCACGCACCGTCGGGGCACCCCGAGCGTCCCGCTCGGATCGCCGCCGTGCGCGATGCCGTCGCCGCGACCGACCTCGCGACCCGCGCGCGCCACGTGCCGATCCGGGCGGCCACCGATGAGGAGCTGGGGCGCGTCCACGGCGCGGACTACCTCGCGTCGCTGGCGCGCACGCTGCCCGGCGCGAGCGGCTGGCTCGACGGCGACACCTACTATTCGCCGCGCACCTGGGACGCCGCCCTGGCCGCGGCCGGCTCGGTGGCCGAGCTGGCGATCCAGGTCATGGCCGGCACGCTGTCGGCCGGCTACGCGCTGGTGCGTCCGCCCGGGCACCACGCCGAGCGCGATCGCGCGATGGGCTTCTGTCTGCTCAACAACGTCGCCGTGGCCGCGGCCGCGGCGCGCGCGGCCGGCGCCGCGCGGGTGGCGATCCTCGATTGGGACGTCCACCACGGCAACGGCACGCAACAGATCTTCTGGGACGACCCGACCGTGATGTACCAGTCGATCCATCAGTTCCCGTTCTATCCCGGCACCGGCGCCCCCGACGAGATCGGCGGGCCGGCCGCGCGCGGCGCCACCGTCAACGTCGGCCTGCCGGCCGGCGGCGACGATCGCGACTACCTGGCCGCGTACGATCACGTGCTCGGGCCGGCGCTCGCGGCGTTCCGCCCCGATCTGATCCTGGTGTCGGCCGGGTTCGACGCGCACCAGGCCGATCCGCTGGCCGGCATGAAGGTGTCGCGCTACGGGTTCGCCCGCCTGGCGGCGCGGGTGCGCACCGCCGCCGACGCGCTGTGCGGCGGCCGCTGGGTCGTGGCGCTCGAGGGCGGCTACGACCTCGACGGGCTCAGCGAGGGCGCGACCGCGACGCTCGCCGCGATGCTGGCGCCGGCCGACGGCCTGGCCTCGACCGCGCCGATCGAGCTCGCCGACGCCAGCCCGGGCGCCCAGCGCGCGATCGCCGAGAGCCTGCGCGCGCGCACCGGCCTCGCCGTGGAGGCCCCGTGAGCTACGCCCAGGCCCAACCGGCCGCCCCGATCGCGTTCGGCAAGCGCTACTGGCTCTTGCGCCCGCTCGCCACCGGCGGCATGGCCGAGATCTACCTCGCGCGCCAGAACGCGATGGCCGGCTTCGACAAGGAGGTGGTGATCAAGCGGCTCAAGCCCGAGCTGGCCGCGGATCCCCGGATCGTCGAGATGTTCCTCGACGAGGCCCGCATCGGCGCGGTGCTCAACCACCCCAACATCGTCCACGTCTACGACGTCGACGAGGAGGGCGGCGTCCCGTACATCGCGATGGAGTACATCGTCGGCGAGGAGCTCAACGAGCTGTGCCGGCGCGGGCTCGGCTTCGGCCGGTTCCTCCCGCTCGAGCACGCCGTCGAGCTGATCCGCCAGGCCGCCGCCGGGATGGGCTACTTCCACGCCAAGCGCGGCAGCGAGGGCTCCGCGTTCGCCGGGCAGGGGCTCGAGATCGTCCACTGCGACATCTCGCCGACCAACCTGCTGGTCACCGAGGACGGCTTCCTCAAGCTGATCGACTTCGGCATCGCCCGGGCCAAGGATCAGCGGCCGCGCGAGGAGGGCATGATCCCCGGCAAGCTGTCGTACATGTCGCCCGAGCAGGCGACCCGCGGCGTCGTCGACTACCGCTCCGACATCTTCTCGCTCGGCGTCGTCCTCTACGAGATCACCGTCGGCCGGCGCCTGTTCAAGGGGCCGGCCCACGAGGTCGTCCGGCGCCTGACCGCCGGCGAGATCGAGGCGCCGACGTTCATCAAGCGCGACTTCCCGGGGCAGCTCGAGGGCATCATCATGCGCGCGCTCGAGCGCCACCCCGAGAGCCGGTACCCGAGCGCGTACGATCTCGCCGACGACCTCGAGGGCTTCCTGCGCGACGCGCGGCTCCACTCGGGGCCGGTCCGGATCGCCCGCTACCTCGACGAGCTGGCCGAGGCCGCCGGCGGCCAGCGCCGGCCCGAGCTGATCGCCGAGTCCGACCTCGCCAAGATCGATGAGGAGCTCGACTTCGACGGCCAGATGTTCGACGGCTACCAGGCGGCGCCCGACGAGCCCAAGAGCGAGTGGGACGAGTACCAGGAGGCCGACGCCGAGGTCGCGGCCGCGCTCGGGCTCGAGCTCGAGCAGCTCCGCCTGATGCGCACGCCGGTCCCGCACCGCAGCGAGGACGGCGAGCTGTCGCTGCCGCTGCCGGCGCCGCGCGACTCGACGCCGGGCCCGTCGAGCTGGGGCGCGCCGCCCGAGCCCGGCGAGATCACGGCGCCCAAGCCGCGCATCGATCTGGCGACCCTGACCGCCGAGCCGATCGCCGGGCCGATCGCCGAGGCGCCGCCGGTCGCCGAGCCGCCGCCGGTCGAGCCGCCGGCCGCGCCGCTCGCGGTCGTCCCGCCGACGGCCCCGATCGCGGCCGCGCCGCCGCGCAACCTCACGCCGGTGCTGGTGCTCGGCGTGTCGGCCGGCATCGCGCTCGGCATCCTGATGAGCCGCCTGCTCTGACGCCGGGGACCGGCGCTGCTGCTGGCGAGCGCCGCCGCGTCTGGTAGCTTCATCGGCGTGCTGGTCGCGCGCTCGCTGGTCGTCGTCGTCGCGCTGAGCGCGGCCTGCGGCGGCGATCACCCCGCGCCGCCCGAGCGCCGCGAGCCGCCGCCGCGCCGGGTGATCGATCCGCCCCGCGGCGACGTGCGCGCGCTGCCCCCGCACGCGATCACCGCCGACGGCATCGGACCCTACAAGCTGGCGATGCCGATGGCCCAGATCCTGTCGGCGCTGCCGTCGGGCCCGCGCATCGCGCTCATGCAGATCCCGGGCGTGGTCGATCTCAGCCTGGTCCGCGACGCCGGCCTGATCATCGGCGGCGACCGCCAGGGCGTGGCGACGTTCATCGCGGTCGTGCAGGTCGCCGTGGCCCGCACCGCCGACGGCATCGGCGTCGGCACCGAGCGGTCGACGCTGGTGCGGACGCTCGGGCCCGCGGTCGTCGATGATCGCACCGCCCGCGATCCGCGGGTGTGGGTCGGCTCGGCGCTGCCCGGCGCCCGGTTCGTGATGTACGCCGATCGCGTCGGCGCCCTGGTCCTGGCCGCTCGCCCGCCCGCGGTCACGCCCGCCGACGGCGGCTGCACGCGCCCGCCCCTGCCGGTCGATCGCGCCGGCCTGCCGGCGACCGCGCGGGCGGCCTGCCTCGACGGCGCCGACGCGGTCGCGGCCAGCGGCGATCAGGTGCTGGCGTTCTCGCTCACCGACGGCAAGCCCCGCCGGGTCGCCAGCTACGACGTCCCCGGCCTGCGCTGGGCGGCGCCGCTGCGGGCCGCCAGCGGCCGCGACGAGCTCATCGCGATCAGCGAGCGCGCCACCGTCGACACCCGCACGATCGTGGTCACCGCGCTGACGCTCGAGGGCGGGCGCCTGATCAAGCTGGCCGAGGTCGACGCGTACGAGCTGACCGACACCAGCGCGGCCTGGATCGGCGCGGGCCTGGCCGAGCTCGACCTCCGCCTCGAGGTCGCCCGGTCGGGCGACGACCTCACGATCGGCGGGCTCATGATCCACGGGGCCGGCGGCGCGGTGATCGACGTGGCCCAGCTGCTGACCGTCCCGTTGCGGATCAACCGGCGCGCCATCGAGGATCGCGATCGCGCCCGCCCCGACGCCGGGCTCGGGCTCGACGCGGGCGACGACGCGCCGCCGTGACCCCTTGCGATCGAATCCGCTGGCCTTTGCGATCCGCCCGCGATTTCTGCACAATATGCGGGTTGTCCGCGCTCCCCTCTGACCGAAACGACCGCCGCGGAAGCGGGCGTGGCGGACGAGCGCGCTTCGCTCGGCGCCCATGAAGTTCCTCTGCGACCGTTGTAAGACTCGCTACGCGATCGCCGACGAGCGGGTCCGCGGCAAGATCCTGAAGATCCGCTGCAAGAACTGCTCGGCGGTCATCACCGTCCGCGAGGGGATGGACGACAGCGGCCCCGAGGCGCTGCGCTCGCCCATGCCGACCCAGCCGGCGCCGATCGGCAGCCCGCCGCCGCCGCCCGCCGCCGCCGCGGCCCCGGCCGGCGCGCCCCCGCCGGCCGCGCTCGACGAGGAGTGGTACGTCTCGAAGGACGGGCACCAGGAGGGGCCGTTCACGCTGACCGAGGCCCAGGCGTGGGTGGCCGCGCGCGGCGGTGACGAGGACCTCCACTGCTGGAACGAGGGCTTCGACGACTGGCTGCCGGTCGAGAAGGTCAGCCACTTTCGCGGCCTGCGCAGCGCGCCCCGGACGCGCGCCGCGACCCGCCCCGGCGCGGTCAACGAGCCCGAGCCGCAGCCGCTGTTCGCCGCGACCCTGGCCGCGATGGAGGCCGAGGCCGCCGCCGACGCCGCCGCGGCGCCCCCGGCCGTGCCGACCAGCACGATGGCCGCGATCGCGCAGCTCCCGCCGGCGCGCGCGCCGGCGCCGTCGGCGTGGCGCGTGCCGACGCCGACCGAGCCCGCCCCGCCCGCGGCCGAGCCGTCGCGGCCCGCGACGCCTTCGACGCCCGCGGTCGGCGTCCCCGCGCTCCCCAGGGCCGGGACGCCCGCGGTCGGCGTGCCCGCGCTCCCCAGGGCCGGGACGCCCGCGGTCGGCGTGCCCGCGCTCCCCAAGACCCGCACCCCTGCGGTCGGCGTGCCCGCGCTGCCCAGGACCGGGACGCCCCTGGCCGGCGTGCCCGCGCTGCCCAGGACCGGGACGCCCCTGGCCGGCGTGCCCGCGCTGCCGCGGACGGCGACGCCGCCCGGCGGTGTCGGCCTCGGTCCTCAGCCCGCCGCGCCGGCCGCGGCCCACGCTCCGCCGGAGCTCGCGCCATCCGCGATCGAGCCAATCGCACCGACGCCGCGCGCGGCGTTGCCGACGCCGTTCGGTGGTGGGCGTCCCGTCGTCACGCCGGCGCCGAGCGCCGACGCACCCGCGCCCGCGCCGATGTTCGCGCCCGCACCCGCGCCCGCGCCGATGTTCGCCCCCGTGCCGGTCGCGCCCGCGCCCGCCGCCGCCCACGCCCGGTTCGATCACGGCGACGAGGTCGACGGCGCCGAGGATCTGCTCGAGGACGACGCGACCGCCAGCGGCCCGGCGCCGATCGACGAGGACGATCTCGACATCGGCGAGGTGTCCCGCGTCGTCCGGCTGGCCGACCTCATGGCGCCCGCGGCCGCGGCCCGCCCGGTCGCGCGCGCGGCGACCGCCTCGGTGCCGGCCATCGGCGGCACCGCGACCGTCAGCCAGGTCAGCCAGGTCAGCCAGGTCGGGCGCAGCACCGGCGCCAGCCCCGCGTTCGCGCCGGCCAGCGCGCCGGGCTTCGACGCCGAGACGCTCGCGGATCTCCCGCCGGTCGCGCCGCCGCCGCCCCGTCGTCACCACGGCCTGTACCTCGGCCTCGGCCTCGGTGCGATCGCGCTGATCGTGATCGCGGCCATCGTGCTGTCGGGCGGCAACGAGGACACGAGCGGCAACGCCACGACCGGCGGCAACAACGACTTCTCGAACCTCGGCTACCGCCCCAACGATCCGCTGCGCCCGAGCGGCGGGACCGCCGGCACCGCCGATCCCGGGCCCGGCACCGCCAAGGTGCCGACCGGCTCGGGGAAGCGCCCGACCGGCTCCGGCAGCACCACCGGCACCGGCTCCGGCACCGCGGCGACCGTCAAGGTCGACGCCGGCGGTGCGTCGAACCCGAACCTGCGCGACCTGTCGCCCGATGACGTCTTCACGATGTCGGCGCGCATGGAGACCGGCACGCGCCGCTGCTACGAGCGCGCGATGAAGGCCGATCCGTTCCTGAAGGTCACCAAGATCAAGGCGACGATCACCGTCAGCGCCGCCGGCCCGGTCACCGAGGTGCGCCTGTCCGATCGCGCCGACCACCCGCTCGGCATCTGCCTGGCGGCGGCGATCAAGCGCTGGCCGTTCCCGCCGTCGAAGGACGGCATCGTCAGCGAGTTCGCGCTGGTGTTCGAGCAGAAGTAGCGGCGGCTCACGCGCTCGCGAGATCGACCACGACGTCGCGCAGGATCGCCGCGGCGGCCTCGACCTCGGCGCGGGTCGTGTCGAGCCCGAACGACAGCCGCACCATGCCCCAGGTGGTCGGCAGCCCGATCGCCGCGAGCGAGCCCGACGGCTTGGCCCCGGGCGTGGCGCAGGCCGAGCCCGACGACGCGATCACGCCGCGCGACGCCAGCACCTCGCGCAGGCCGTCGGCGCTGACCCGCGCGAACGCCAGGCTGACCACGTGCGGCGCGCGCGGGCCCGGCGCCAGCGCCCGCCACGGCACGCCGGTCGCCGCGGCCGCGTCGGTCAGCACCCGCGCGAACGCGCCCCAGCGGGCGGTGGCGTCGGGGCGGGCGGCGACCGCGCGCTCGACCGCGAGCCCGAGGCCGGCGGCGCCGGGCGCGTCCTGGGTGCCGGGCCGCAGCCCGCGCTGCTGCCCGCCGCCGCCGAACAGCGGCGCCAGCGCGCGCCCGTGCCGGAGCCACAGCGCGCCGGTGCCCTTGGGCCCGTGCAGCTTGTGGCCGGCGACGCCGAGGCTGTCGACCCCGAGCGCGCCGACGTCGATCGGGACCTTGCCGAGCCCCTGGGTCGCGTCGCAGTGGACGTGGCACCCGGCCGCGCGGGCGCGCACCGCCGCCGCCAGCGCGGCGATCGGCTGGACGGTGCCGAGCTCGTTGGACACCAGCATCACCGCGACCACGCGCGTCGTGGCGTCGACCAGCGCGGCGGTGGCATCGACGTCGATCACCCCGGCCTCGGTCGCCGGCGCCACCCGCACCGGCCAGCCGTCGCCCAGGAGCGCCGCCGAGGCCGCGACCGCCGGGTGCTCGAGCGCCGAGATCACGACCGCGCCCGGGCCGGCGGCGCGCGCCGCGCCCAGCACCGCCAGCGCGTTGCCCTCGGTGCCGCCCGAGGTCCACACCAGCTCGCCGGCCGCGCCGTCGGGGTCGCCCAGCGCCGCCAGCACCTGGCCGCGGGCGGTGGCGATGCGCCGCCGCGCCGCCGCGCCGAACGGGTGCGCCGCCGACGGGTTGCCGTAGTCGGTCCGCATGACCTCGGCCATCCGCGCGAGCACGGCCTCGTCGATCCGCGTCGACGCCGCGTTGTCCAGGTAGATCATCGTCGGCAGTATGGCCCGGGCCCGGGCCGATGGCATGATGCGGCGATGGACGTCGGCGTCTACGTCCACTTCCCCTGGTGCCGGCGCCTGTGCCCGTACTGCGACTTCCCGGTCGTCGTCGCGGCCGGCGAGCCGCCGCACCGCGCGTACCTCGCGCTGGTGCTGGCCGAGCTGACGGCGCAAGCGCCGCGGTTCGCGGGCCGCGGGCTCGCGACGATCTATCTCGGCGGCGGCACGCCGTCGTGGTGGGACCCGGCCTGCGTCGCCGAGCTGATCGCGGCGATCCGCGCGACCTTCCCGGGCGCGCCGACCGAGGTCACCGTCGAGGCCAACCCGATCGACTGCACGCCCACGCGCATGGCCGCGTGGCGCGCCGCCGGCGTGACCCGCCTGTCGATCGGCGTGCAGTCGTGGGACGACGCCGAGCTGTCCGCGCTCGGGCGCGATCACCGCATGGGCGACGGCCCGGCCGCGATCGCCGGCGCCACCGCCGCCGGTTTCGGGTCGCTGTCGGCCGACGTCATCCTCGGCCCGCCCGGGATCGAGCCGCCGCCCGACGGCGCGGCCCCGGCCTCGGTCCACGCCGCCGCCGCCAGCGGCGTCGATCACCTGTCGGTCTACGAGCTGACGATCGAGGAGCGCACCGCGTTCGGCAAGCGCCACCGCGCCGGCCGGCTGCCGGTGCTGGGCGACGAGCAGCTGGCCGCGCTGTTCGAGGCCACCCACCACACGCTCACCGCCGCCGGCTTCGAGCACTACGAGGTGTCGTCGTACGCCCGGCCGGGCCGGCGGGCGATCCACAACGCCCGGTACTGGGCCGGCGGCGAGTTCCTCGGCCTCGGCGTCGGCGCGGCGTCGTTCTGGCGCGATCCCGCCGGCGGCGGCGCTCGCTGGCACAACCACCGTGCGCTCGCGCGCTACCAGCGCCCCGACGACCGGATCGCCGAGCACAGCCCGTGCGACGCCGCCGAGCTGGCCCGCGATCTGGTCTGGCTGGGCATGCGGACCAGCGACGGCGTGGCCCTGGCGGCGGCGGCGCCGGCGGTGGTGGCCTGGGCGACCGCGACCGGCCTGGCGACCGCGGCCGACGACCGGCTGCGCCCGACCCTGCGCGGCTTCCTGTTCGCCGACCAGCTGGCCGCCCGGATCACCAGCGGCTGATCGACGCGCAACCGTGTACACTGTCGTCGGGCCACAGCCATGACATCGCCCGAGCTGTCGCGCCGCGCGCGCAAGATCCTCCAGGCCGTCGTGGCCGAGTACCTCCACAGCGGCGACGCCGTGGGCTCGCGCACGGTCACGCGCCGCCACGAGATCGGCCTGTCGCCCGCCACCGTGCGCAACGTGATGGCCGACCTCGAGGAGATCGGCATGCTCGAACAGCGCCACACCTCGGCCGGGCGGGTCCCGACCGAGCAAGGGCTGCGGTTCTTCATCCAGTCGCTGCTCAAGGTCCGGGGCCTGTCGCCCAAGGAGAAGGACGACATCCGGGCCCGCGTCACCGGGGCCTCGCCCGACGACGTGGTCCAGAACGCGTCGCGGCTGCTGTCGGAGCTGACCCAGCACGCCGCGATCATCGCCGCGCCCGATCCCCAGGTCACGCGCATGAGCCACATCGAGTTCGTGCCGATCCGGACCGGCAAGCTGCTCGCGGTGCTGGTCGGCACCGACGGCCGGGTCGAGAACCGCGTCGTCTCGGTCACCGAGCCGATCGACGTGGCCCGGCTCGATCGCATCCACAACTACCTGTCGACGCTGCTGGCCGGGCTGACCCTCGACGAGGCCCGCGGCCGGGTCGAGCGCGAGCTGGCCGACGCCAAGCACGTCTTCGACGGCGAGGTCGCCGCCGCGCTGCGCCTGGGCCGCACGCTGTTCGCGGCCGAGCCGGCGCGCCCGGCCGATCTCGTGGTCTCGGGCCAGGCCAACCTGGTCGACCCGCGCAGCGCCGACCCCGATCACCTCGATCGCATGCGCCACCTGCTGCGCACGCTCGAGGACAAGGAGGTGCTGTTGCAGCTCCTCGACCGCACCCGCACCGCCGAGGGCATCCAGGTCTTCCTCGGCGCCGAGACCGCCCACGCGGCCCTGTCGGACTCGTCGGTGGTGGCGGTGTCGTACGGCCCCGGCGAGCACCCGCTGGGCGCGATCGCGATCATCGGGCCGATGCGCATGAACTACGGCAAGGTCATGAGCGTGGTCGACTTCACCGCCGACCTGCTCAGCCAGCTGTTGATCGACGAGGGCTGACCCGGCGACGGCCCCGGGCCGCGCGGCCCCGAGCGGCCCGGCGGTCGGCGACCTGGGCCGGCGTGCTAGGCTGCGCCGGTGCCGCTCCTGCGCCTGCTGCTCGTCGTGCTGGCGCTGGTGAACCTCGGCGGCCTGGCGAGCGCGGTCGAGGCGTCGTGCGACGGGGCCTGCGCGGACGAGCCGTGCGACGACGGCGCCTGTCCGCCGCTGTGCGCGAGCTGCGCCTGCGCGCGCCTGCCGATCGCCGCGAGCACGGCCCCGGCGACCGCGGTCGCGCCGCCGCCGATCGACCTGCGCACGCTCACGTTCCCGACCGAGTCCGAGCCGAGCGCCCCGGAGCCGCAAGAGATCCTGCGGGTCCCGATCACGCGCGCTGGCTGAGTTCACCCGATCCGGTCGACCTGCATCGGCGGCGGAGCCTTCCGCGCGCCCGAGGAGTGCTATGCCCCCGTCCCCTTCGCGCGGCTGATCGCCGCCGCGCTCATGCTGTCTACGGCACCCGCCCGTGGCGACGAGGTCGTGGTCGATCTCGCCGCCGCGCTGGCCCGGGCCGCCACCGATGGACCGACGATGATCGCCGCGCGCGGCCACACCGTCGAGGCCGAGGCCACGCGGGTCGGCGCCCGGGTCCGCGCCGCCAACCCGGCGCTCGCGATCGCCGTCGGCCCTCGGTTCGCCGACGCCGCCACGGTCGACCTGCACCTCGAGCTGGCCCAGCCGATCAGCAGCGGCGCGCCGCGCCGCGCCCGCCTGGCCCTGGCCGCCGCCGCGATCGCCCACGCCGCCGCCGAGGCCGACGAGGTCGCGCGCGCGGCGCAGCGGGCGACCGCCCGGGCCTTCGTCGACGCGCTCTACGCCGAGCGCCTGGTCGCGACGCTGGCCGACGCCGCCGCGCTGGCCGAGCGCGCCGCCACGGTCGCCGCCCGCCGCCGCGCCGCCGGCGACGCCACCGATCTCGACGTCGATCGGGCCCAGATCGCGGTCGGCCGCGCCCGAGCCGCGGGCCGCGCCGCCGAGGTCGAGCGGGCGCGCACGCTGGGCGAGCTGGCCGGGCTGATCGGCCTGTCCGCCGCCGACGCGCTGACGGTGATCGGCGCGCTCGAGGTCGACCCGCCGCTGGCGCTGGCGGCGCTCGAGGCCGCGGTCGACGCGCGCCCCGAGCTGCGCCGGCTCGACGCCGAGGCCGCGCTGGCCCACGCCGAGGCGCGCCTGGCCCACGCCGACGCGCGGCCCGGGGTCGAACTGTCGCTGGCCTACGATCGCGAGGCCGACGAGCAGCGGGTGCTGGGCGGCGTGCGCATCACCTGGCCGTTGTGGGATCGGGGCCAGGGCCCGGCGGCGATCGCCGCCGCCCGCGCCACGCGGGTCGCCGCCGAGCGCGCCGCCGCGGCCCGGGCGGCCCGGCGTGAGGTCGCCGACGCGTTCGCGGTCTACCAGCGCGCGCGCGCCGCGGTCGCCGGCTTCGAGGCCGACGTGCTGCCGGCGCTCGACGACGGCGAGGCGCTCCTGACCCGCGGCGTCGAAACTGGCACGTTGACCATCACCGACTCCCTGGCGGCGCGGCAGGAGCTGCTCGACGGCCGCCGCGCGTACCTCGAGCACCTCCGCGACCGCGCCCAGGCGCGCGTCGCCGCGCTGCTCACCGCCGGGGTGACGCCGTGAGGCCCGCGACCCTGGTGGCGCTGCTGGCGCTCGCGGCGTGCGGTGACCGCGAGCGCGCCGCGCCCGCCGGCCACGCCGATCACCACGACGACCCCGGCGCGGCCGATCCGCACGCCGACGGCGATCACCCGGCGGCGCCCGACCGCGTCGAGATCGCGCCCGAGATGCGCCGCGATCTGCGGGTCACCACCGCACGGGCCGAGGCCCGCCCCGCCGGCGAGCAGGTGGCGGCGCTCGGCGAGCTTCAGGTCAACCAGGACGCGTACGCCGAGGTCGCTGCGCCGGCGCCGGCGCGGGTGGTCAAGGTCCTGGCCCGGGCCGGCGACGAGGTCGCGCTGGGCCAGCCGCTGGTCGAGCTGTACAGCGCCGACGCCGGCCTGACCCGGGCCGAGGCCCAGGCCGCGGCGGCGCGGGTCACCGTCGCCCGCGGCAACCTCGCGCGGCTGCGCGGGCTGGCCGCCGAGCGGCTGGTCACCGAGCGCGAGGTGCTCGAGGCCGAGGCCGCGCTCACCACCGCGACCGCCGACGCCCAGGTCGCGACCGCGGCGGCCCGAGCCTACGCCGGCGCCCGCGGCGGCGCCGGCCTGGTGCTGCGCGCGCCGGTGGCCGGCACGGTGATCGCGCGCGACGTGGTGATCGGCCAGCTGGCCGATCCGACGCGCACCCTGTACCGCATCGGCGATCTGTCGACGCTGTGGCTGGTCGCGCACGTGTTCGAGCGCGACGCGGTGCGCCTGCGGGTCGGGAGCACCGGCACCGCCACCTTCGCCGCGCTGCCCGGCCGCACGATCGACGGCGTCGTCACGTGGATCGGCCGCGAGGTCGACGCCGCGTCGCGCACGATCCCGGTGCGCATGGACGTCGCGAACGCCGACGGCGTGCTGCGCCCCGGCATGTCGGCGATGGTGGCGCTGGCGCTGGGCGACAGCGGCGGCACGGTCGTGACGGTGCCGCTGGCCGCGGTGCAGCGGGTCGACGCCGCGTGGGTGGTGTTCGTGCCGGTCGGGCCCGGCGCGTTCGAGGCGCGCCGGGTCGGGCGCGGCCGCGAGCTGGCCGGCGAGCTGGAGATCCTCAGCGGCCTGGCCCCCGGCGACGAGGTCGTGGTCGACGGCGCGTTCCTGCTCAAGGCCGAGGCCGACAAGGCCCGCGGCGCCGGAGGCGATCATGACCACCACTAGACCGGTCACGCTGATCGATCGCGTCATCCTGGCGTGCTTCGGGACGCCGCTGATCGCGGTGCTCTTGACGTTGGCCGGCGCCGCGCTCGGCGCCACCTGGCTGCGCGAGCTGCCGCGCGACGTCTTCCCCGACCTGTCGGCGCCGGTGTTCAACGTGATCGCGCAGAACCCGGCGATGGCCGCCGAGGAGCTCGAGCTGCGCGTGGCGATCCCGATCGAGACCGCGCTGGCCGGCCTGCCCGACGTGCGCCGGGTCCGGTCGGCGTCGTCGGCCGGCGTCGCGCAGGTGACGATCGAGTTCGAGCCCGACGTCGCCTACGAGCGCGCGCGGCAGCGGGTCGCCGAGCGGCTGAGCCAGGTCGCGCTGCCGCCCGGCACCAGCGCGCCGCTGCTGTCGAGCCTCAGCGGCCGGCTCAACGAGATCTTCGAGTTCACGATCGAGGCCGACCCCGGCACCGCCGACCTGATGACGCTGCGCGATCTGGCCGAGCACGAGATCAAGAACCGGCTCCTGGCGGTGCCCGGCGTCGCCGCGGTCGAGCGGCTGGGCGGCTACCTGCGCGAGTTCCAGATCCAGGTGGACCCCGATCGCATGGCGGCCCGCGGCGTGACGCTGGCCGAGCTGGTCCACGCCGCCGAGGGCACCAGCGCCACCGCCGCCGGCGGCTTCGTCACCCAGGGCCCGATGGAGTGGACGGTCCACGCCGACGCCCGGGCCCACAGCGTCGCCGACATCGCCGCGACCGTCGTGGCGGTGCGCGGCCGGACGCCGGTGCTCCTGGGCGACGTCGCCGACGTGCGCGAGGGGCCGGCGGTGCGGCGCGGCCTGGCCCACCGGCTGGCCGGCGAGGTGGTGAGCTGCCGCGTCGTGCGGCAGTTCGGCGCCGACACCGTGACCGTCGCCGACGGCGTGCGCCGCGCGCTGGCCGAGCTGCAGCCGGGCCTGCCGCCGGGCGTGAAGGTGCGCGTGGTCTACGATCAATCGCAGCTGGTGCGCTCGGCGCTGGGCGGCGTGGGCCGCGCGGTCCTGATCGGCGCCGGGCTGGTGGTGCTGGTGCTGTTCGGGCTGCTCGGCAACCTGCGCGCGGCGCTGCTGGTCACGCTGACCCTGCCGCTGTCGCTGGCGCTGGCCGGCGTGTTCCTGCGCCTGGCCGGCATCGGCCTCAACACGATGACGCTGGGCGGCCTGGCGATCGCGGTCGGCCTGCTGGTCGACGCCGCGATCATCGTCGCCGAGAACGTCGTCCACCGGCTGTCGGCGCACCCGGCCGCCGACCGACGCGCGCGGGCGCTGGCGGCGGTGCTCGAGGTCGGCCGCCCGATCGCGTTCGCCACCGCGATCGTCGTCGCGGTGTTCGTGCCGCTGTTCGCGATGACCGGCATCGAGGGCCGGATGTACGCGCCGCTGGCCGGCGCCGTGATCGCGGCGATGCTGGCGTCCTTGGTGCTGGCGCTGGCGCTGGTGCCGGTGCTGGCCGCGGCGATGCTGCGCCCGCGCCGCGCCGATCGCCCCGAGGACGTCGCGCTGGTCCGCTGGATCAAGCGCGGCTACCGGCCGCTGCTCGACGGCGCGCTCCGCCACGCCGGCTGGGTGCGGCTGGGCACGCTCGCGATCACGGTGCCGGCGCTGTGGCTGGCGACCCAGCTCGGCTCCGACTTCATGCCCGAGCTCGACGAGGGCGCGGTGCTGATGCAGACCTCGCTGCCGGCCGAGGCCTCGCTCGACGAGGTCGATCGCCTCAACCACCGCGTCGAGGACGTGCTGCGCGCCTTCCCCGAGGTCGAGGACGTCGTCCGCCGCACCGGCCGCGGCGAGCACACCGAGGATCCGATGCCGCACACGCTGTCCGACGTGCTGATCGTGCTACGCCCCGACCGCGCGCGCTCGACCGCGGCGCTCGAGGCGGCGATGCGCGAGGCGGTCGAGCCGATCCCCGGGCTGTCGGCGTCGTTCACGACCCCGCTGGGCATGCGCATCGACGAGGGCCTGGGCGGCACGACGGCCGACCTCGCGGTGCGGATCTTCGGCCCCGACCTGGCGACCCTCGGCGAGCTGGCCGAGCGCGCCGCGGCGATCCTGGGCCAGGTCGACGGCGTCACCGACGTCCGCGCCGAGCGCCCCACCGGCCTGCCGCAGCTGCAGGTCGAGATCGATCGCGCCGCGGTGGCGCGGGTCGGCCTGACCCCGGGCGACGTCACCGACGCGGTGGCGATCGGCCTGGCCGGCCGGGTGGTCGGCGAGGTGGCGGTCGGCCAGCGCCGCTACGACCTGGTGGTGCGCCTGGCCGAGGATCACCGCAACGACGGCGCGGCGCTGAACGCGCTCTTGGTCGACGGCCACGATCAGTCGCGCATCCCGCTGGGCAAGCTGGCGCGGATCGAGCCCGGCTTCGGCCCCGGCACGATCAAGCGCGAGGCCGGCAGCCGGCGGGTCGCGGTCGAGGCCTCGGTGGCCGGCCGCGATCTCGGCTCGACCGCGGCGGCGGTGCGCGCGGCGCTGACGCGCGAGCTCGAGCTGCCGCCGGGCTACTTCGTCGACGTCGGCGGCAAGGTCGAGACCCAGGCCCGGGCCCAGCGCGCGCTGGTGATCGCGATCGCGATCGCCGTGCTCGCGGTGTTCGTGCTGCTGTACCTGGCGGTGCGCACGCTGGCCGAGACGCTGGTGATCCTGGCGACGCTCCCCGACGCGTTCGTCGGCGGCATCGTCGCCCTGTGGCTGGCCGGCGAGACCTGGAGCGTGTCGGCGCTGGTCGGGCTGATCGGCCTGTTCGGCATCGCGGTGCAGAACGGCCTGGTGCTGGTGGCCCAGACCCGCGACCTGTGCGCCGAGGGCCGCGCGTTCCCGGTCGCGCTGCGCGAGGCGTGCCTGGGCCGGGTCCGGCCCAAGATCATGAC
The DNA here is from genome assembly GCA_016717005.1 of Myxococcales bacterium. Taxonomy (NCBI): domain Bacteria; kingdom Pseudomonadati; phylum Myxococcota; class Myxococcia; order Myxococcales; species Myxococcales bacterium. Next base: position 253,347 of record JADJUF010000049.1, read on the forward strand.
CGCGGCCACCGCGATCCTCGGCCTGATGCCGCTGCTGGTGCTGCGCCTGCACGGCACCGAGCTCGAGCGGCCGCTCGCGATCGTGATGATCGGCGGCCTGGTCACCTCGACCCTGTTCACGCTGCTCGCGCTGCCGACGTTCTACGAGTTCGTCCACGACCTCGGCGTGCGCTGGCGGGCCCGCCGCGCCGACGCGCCCGGCCACGCCAGCTGAGCCGCCGGGGCGACGTGGCGGTCGGGCCCACCAGCGCGGCGGGCCCCACCGCCAGCGCCCTGGCGAGCCTCGATCGGCTGAGGCTTGTTCGCCGTGCAAAATCGGGCGGTCGGCCCGACCACGGTGCCCCTCTGGCGGTAGGATAGATCCTGGCTATGGTGACCCGACGATGAGTGAAGACGACGTTCCTGCCTCCGACGCCCCTGACGATCCCGCCGACGGCGGCCTGCTGGTCGAGGTCGACGCACCCGACCCCGCGCCGGTCGATCGCGCCACCGAGCTCGAGGCCGAGCTGGCCGCGTCCAAGGCCAAGGCCAAGGAGAACTGGGACAAGTTCTTGCGCGCCACCGCCGACCTCGAGAACTACCGGCGCCGCGCCAAGCGCGACCTCGACGACGCCAAGGCCGAGTCGCGGACCCGGGTGCTCAAGGAGATGCTGCCGGTGGTCGACAACCTCGAGCGCGCGCTGGCCCACACCGAGGGCGTCGACGCGGCCTCGCTGCTCGAGGGTGTCCGCCTCGTGCTCCGGCAGTTCACCCACGCGCTCGAGAAGTGCGAAGTGACGGCGATCGACGCCGACGGCCAGCCGTTCGATCCCAACCTGCACGAGGCGATCGGCCAGCAGGACAGCGACGCCCCGCCGGGCTCGGTGGTCTCGGTGCTGCAGAAGGGGTACCGCCTGGCCGATCGCTTGCTGCGCCCGTCGCTGGTCGTGGTCGCGCGCGCCCGGGCCGAGGCGCCACCGTCCGAGCCGGGGCCGGCCGAGAACACGTGATCGCCTGATGTCGCGCGTCGTCGGCATCGACCTCGGCACGACCAACTCGTGCGTCGCCGTCATGGACGGCGACACCCCGGTGGTGATCGCCAACGCCGAGGGTTCGCGCACGACGCCGTCGGTGGTCGGGTTCGCCGCGTCGGGCGAGCGCCTCGTCGGCCAGGCCGCGCGCCGGCAGGCGGTGACCAACGCCGAGAACACCGTCTACGCGGTCAAGCGCCTGATGGGCCGCAAGTTCGAGGACCACGAGGTCGCGCGCCAGCTCACCACCTGCGCCTACGAGATCGTCGCGGCCGACAACGGCGACGCCCACGTGATGGCCCGCGGGCGCACGTACTCGCCGCCCGAGGTCTCGGCGATGGTGCTCGCGCGCATGCGCGAGACCGCCGAGGCGTGGCTGGGCGAGGCGGTGACCGAGGCGGTGATCACGGTGCCGGCCTACTTCGACGACGCCCAGCGTCAGGCCACCAAGGACGCCGGCCGGATCGCCGGCCTGAACGTCCTGCGCATCATCAACGAGCCGACCGCGGCGGCGCTCGCCTACGGCAAGGACCTGCCGCGGGCCCAGCGGGTCGCGGTCTACGATCTCGGCGGCGGCACGTTCGACGTGTCGCTGCTCGAGCTGTCCGACGGCGTGTTCCGGGTGTGCGCCACCGCCGGCGACACGTTCCTCGGCGGCGAGGACTTCGACAACGCGATCGTCGACTGGCTGCTCGACAAGTTCGCCGCCGACAACGGCGGCCACGATCTGCGCGGCGATCGGCTCGCGCTGCAGCGCCTCAAGGAGGCGGCCGAGAAGGCCAAGGTCGAGCTGTCGAGCACGCTCACGACCGACATCAACCTGCCGTTCCTGGCGGCGACCGCGGCCGGGCCCCGCCATCTCGAGGCCCAGATGACCCGGGCCGAGCTCGAGCACCTGGTCGAGCCGTTCGTGCAGCGCACGCTCGAGCCGTGTCAGCGGGCGCTGACCGACGCCGGCTTCGTCTCGGGCGAGCTCGACGCGGTGATCCTGGTCGGCGGTCAGACCCGCATGCCGCGCATCCAGCGCCTGGTCGGCGAGTTCTTCGGCCGCGAGCCGTCGCGCACGGTCAACCCTGACGAGGTGGTCGCGGTCGGCGCCGCGATCCAGGCCGGCGTGCTCACCGGCGAGGTCGAGGAGGTCCTGCTGCTCGACGTGACGCCGCTGTCGCTCGGCGTCGAGACCGCCGGCGGCGTCTTCACGCGCCTGATCCCGCGCAACACGACGATCCCGTGCCGCGCCACCGAGGTGTTCTCGACCGCGGTCGACAACCAGCCGTTCGTCAACGTCCACGTCTTCCAGGGCGAGCGCGAGATGGCCGTCGACAACAAGTCGCTGGCCCAGTTCGAGCTGACCGGCATCCCGCCGGCCCCGCGCGGCGTGCCCAAGATCGAGGTCGCGTTCGATCTCGACGCCGACGGCCTGTTGACCGTGAGCGCGCGCGACCTCGGCACCGCCCGCGAACAGCGGGTCTCGGTCACGCCGACGAGCGGCCTGTCGAACGACGACATCGACCGGCTGGTGCAGGAGGCCGTCGACCGCGCCGGCGACGATCAGGATCGCCGCGCCCTGGCCGACGCCCGCAACCGGGGCGAGACGCTGCTGTACTCGTCGGAGCGCGCGCTGTCCGAGTTCGGCGCGATGCTGACCGATGAGGACCGGGCGATGATCGCCGGCGACATCGACGAGGCCCGCCGGATCCTGACCGACGGCACGCTGTTCGAGGTCGAGGACGTGATCGTCCGGCTCGAGTCGTCGGCCCAGCGCATCGGCGAGATGCTCTACGCCGCGGTCGACGCCGGCGAGACCGCGGAGGACGCTGATGGCTCGCAAGCGACGTGACTACTACGACGTGCTCGGCGTCGGCCGCCAGGCCGACGACGGCGAGATCAAGCGGGCCTACCGCGACCTCGCGCGTCGGTACCACCCGGATCTCAACCCGACCGGGGCCGAGCGCTTCAAGGAGATCAACGCGGCCTACGCGGTCCTGTCGGACGCGCGCGAGCGCACGCGCTACGATCGCTTCGGCCACGACGGCGACGGCGGCGGCGGCTTCGGCTCGATGGTCGACGCGGTCGAGGACGTGATCAGCGGCCTGCGGAAGCGCCGCGGCAAGCAGCGCGGGCGCGACCTGCGCTACACGCTCGAGATCACCTTCGAGGAGGCGGTGTTCGGCTGCACCAAGGCGATCACGGTGCCGCTGACGCCGGGCGTGAGCGGCGGCCCGACCCGCGAGTTCTCGGTCGCGATCCCCGCCGGCACCAAGGAGGGCGGGGTCAAGGTGCTGCACGGCGACGGCGAGCCCGGCAAGGGCGGCGCGGCGGCCGGCGACCTGCACGTGGTCGTCCGGGTCAAGGACCACCCGGTGTTCAAGCGCGACGGGCTCGACGTGGTGTCCGACGTCGCGGTGACGATGCCGCAGGCGGCGCTGGGCGCGGTCGTCGAGGTCGCGACCGTCGACGGCCCGGTCAAGATGCGCGTGCCCGAGGGCACCTCGACCGGCAAGGTGTTCCGGCTGCGCGGGCGCGGCGTGCCGCGCGGCCCCGGCAAGGCCGCGACCCGGGGCGATCACCTCGCCCGGGTGGTGGTCGTGACGCCGCAGGCGCTGACCGCGCGGCAGCGCGAGCTGTTCGAGGAGCTGGCCCGCACCTTCGGCAGCGAGCTGGCGCCGCGCCCGGCCGAGAAGAAGGGCCTGATCGATCGCATGCGCGATCTGCTCGATGGCTAGGGTGCTTCGTCCACGGCGAGGCCTGCCACGGGCGCGGCGCGACGACGACGGGCGCCGGCCCGGCGCTCGAAGCGCTGGCGCGCGGCCCCTGGAGAGGGCGGGGCGTCGCGGCCGCCCAGCAGCACCCGCGCGGCGCGCCAGGGCGCCGCTCGCCGTCGCCGCCACGATCGCCGCGCTCGGCTGTCGGGCGCCGGCGCCGGCGCCGATCGAGCCCGGCCTGGGCACCCGCCACGTGCGCGCGGACCGGCCCGACGCCGGCGCCCCCGCGCCGACGATCGCGCCCGACGCCGGCGTCCCCGCGCCCGTGATCGCGACCGACACGATCGCGGTGCTGCTGCCGCTGTCGGGGCCGCACGCGGCGATCGGCGACGAGCTGCGGGCCGCGATCGAGCTGGCGCCCGACGACGGCGCCCGGCGGCTCGTGCTCGACACCGCGGGTGATCCGGCGCGGGCCGCGGCCGTGGTCGACGAGGCGGTCGCCGCCGGCGCGCTCGCGATCCTGGGCCCGGTCGGGGTGCGCGAGGCCGAGGCGGCGGCGGCGCGCGCGGTCGAGCTGCGCGTGCCGATCGCGCTCTTGTCGCCGACCGACGGTGAGCTGCGGGCGCGCGGCCTGTTCCGGCTGGTCGACTCGCCCGAGGGCGAGGCCCGGGCCGCCGCCGCGTTCGCCGCCGAGCTCGGGGTCGCCACCGTCGGCGTGCTGGCCCCGGACGACGAGGTCGGCGCCGCCGCCGCCGAGGCGTTCGCGGCCACCGCCGCCACCGTCGGGCTCACCGTCACCGCCCGCGGCGCGTACGCGCCCGACGGCAAGACCCTCGAGGCCGACGTCAAGGCGTTCCTGGGCCTCGACCCCAAGACCAACCCGCGCCTGGCCGCGCACCTGCGCCGCGCCGGCCGCCGCGGCTGGCAGACGTTCTCGCCCGACGTGCCGTTCGCGCTCCTGTACGTGCCCGATCGCTACGAGCGCGCCGCGCTGGTCGCGAGCTTCCTGCCGTACCTGGGCGTCGAGGTCCACAGCGAGGACTTCCCCGACCTCGACGCGCTCGCGCGCAAGCACGGCGGGCGACTGCCGCAGGTCGTGCAGCTGCTCGGCAGCGCCGCGTGGAACCACCCGAGCCTGATCACCCGCGGCGGCCCGGCGGTCGAGGGCGCGCTGATCCTCGAGCCGTGCCCGCTCGCGCTCGGCGCGGCCGCCGCCACCGACTTCGTCGACGCGTTCCGCGCCCGCCGCCGCCGCGATCCCTCGCCCGCCGCCGCCGCCGCCCTCGACGCCTGGCGCCTCGTCGCCGCCGCCCGCGCCCACGCCGCGCTGATCGGCGGCCGCGATCCCCGCGCCGCGTTCATCGCCGCGCTCGCCGCCGCCACGCTCGACAACGGCGCCTGCGCCCCGGCCCGGGTCGGCCCCGACGGCCGCCTCGAGCGCGCGCCGGTCGTGCTCAAGGTCGACGCCGGCGCGCTCGTGGTCGAGCCGTACTGACCGCCGGTGGATCGATCCACCGGACGGCGCCGCGCACAATATGCACCGCCCCGGGCGTGACCTCAGCCGCGCCAGCGTGTCTGCTCGACCCATGCGCGATGACGCCTGGACCGAGGAGATGTTCCGCGCGTTGACGACGCACTCGGCGGACATCATCTCGCTGCTCGATGGTGACGGTCGGCTGGTCTTCAATTCGCCCGCCACGCTCCGCATCAACGGGTTCACCCCTGAGGAGCTGCGAGGCAAGGACACCTTCGAGCTCATCCACCCCGACGACCACGCCGAGGTCGCGCGGGTCTTTGGCGAGGTGCTGGCGCAGCCAAACGCGCTCGCGACCGTCGAGTACCGCTACCTGACCAAGGACGGTCGCTGGCTGTGGATGGAGGCCATCGCCAGCAACCAGCTCGAGAACCCGGCGGTGCGCGGCGTGGTCGCCAACAGCCGGGACATCTCCGAGCGCAAGCGGCTCGAGCAGCAGCTGCTGGCGGTGCAGAAGCTCGAGAGCCTGGGGGTGATGGCCGGCGGCGTCGCCCACGACTTCAACAACCTGCTCGCGGTCATCCTCGGCGAGGCCAGCGTGCTGCGGCTCGGGCTGCCGCCGGAGACGGCCGCCGCGCTCGCCACGATCGAGAGCGCGGCGCTGCGCGCGCGCGAGCTCACCCAGCAGCTGCTCGCCTACACGGGGCGGCAGGTCACGCCGGTCGAACCCACCGACCTGCACCAGCTGATCCACGAGCTGACGCCGCTGCTGCGGATCTCGGCCCGCGGCGGGACGAGCCTGCAGCTCGACCTCGCCGCCGGCGTGCCGGCGGTCGTCTGCGACCGCGGTCAGCTGCGCCAGGTGCTGCTCAACCTGGTCATCAACGCGACCGAGGCGATGGGCGGTGGGGGGGAGGTGACGGTGCGCCTCGACCACCGCCACGTCGGCGCGGACGAGCTCGCGGCGGGCCCGCTGACCGCGTCGTTCGCCCCGGGGCCGGCGGTCGTGCTCGAGGTCGCGGACGCCGGGACCGGCATGCCCCCCGAGACGGTGCAGCGCATCTTCGACCCGTTCTTCACCACCAAGCAGACCGGCCGCGGGCTCGGGCTCGCGGCGGTCTCGGGGATCGTCCGGAGCCATCAGGCTGGCCTGCGCGTCGAGTCGACGCCCGGCCTGGGCTCCCGGTTCAGCATCTACCTCAGGCCCTCGCCCGAGGCCGAGGCGCCGGCGCCGGCGCGCGCGGCCGTCCGCTTCGAGGGGACGGCGCTGGTCGTCGACGACGACCCGCTGGTGGCGAGCACGGTCGGCAGGGTGCTGCGCGCGCTCGGCTTCGAGCTCGTGATCGCGCACGGCGGTCGCGAGGCGGTGGCGTCGTTCGCGGCGGCATCCCGCCCGTACACGGTCGTGGTGTGTGACGTGCTGATGCCGGGGATGAACGGGCCCGAGGCGGTGGCGCAGCTGCGTGCGCATCGCCCCGACCTTCCGGTGCTGTTCATGTCGGGCTACACGCCCGAGCCCGGCCTGCTGCCGAGCGGGACCGAGACCACGGGCTTCCTGGCCAAGCCCTTCGACGCCGACGGCCTGAGCACGGCGATCGCGCGGCTGGTCCCGGGATCGGTGCGGCCGGGCCGCCCCGGCTGACCCGCTCGCCGGCCGGCTCAGCTCGCCGGGTGATGGACAGGCCGGCAAGCGACGCCGAGCCCGCCATCGCGGCGCAGGATCGCGCGGCTACTCGACGACGACCTTGTCCGAGGACGATCGGCCGAAGGTCTCGGGGTGGTACATCTCCTCGGCCTTGGTCGGCGGCACGACGAACGTGCCGGGCGTGGTGGCGCGGGCGACGTAGGTGTAGTCGTAGACGCCCTCCCACAGGAGCGACGTGAAGGCCTCGACCCGCTCGTCGCGCATGTTCTGGTGCTCGTACCAGGTGCGCGACCACCACCAGTAGCGGTTGCCGCCCTTCGCGGGCTGCGGATCCTGCGGCACCGGGCCGGTCACCGCCAGCGCCGGGTTCATCGGCTCGAGCCCGGCCGGCAGCGGATCGACCAGCGCGACGTGGTAGCGGCGGCTCTCGGCCACCATCGACAGGCGCACGCGCACCCGGGCGCCGGCCTTGATCTTCCACGAACCGTCCGGATTCCGGACCACGTCGGCAGGATCGTCGACGGGCTCGTACCGGCGCAGCACGGTGAAGCCGTAGTCGGCGGCGGCGAGCTGCAGGTTGGCCGGCGCGTAGGTCATGCCGACCCGGTAGTAGAGGCGGCCCTTGCCGTCCTTCTGGATCACCAGGTCGGCGGGGCCCTTGCTGGCCTTGTCGGCGACGGTCTGCATCGGGATGTCGATCGCGAACCGATCGGTCTGCCGGCCCTTGAAGGCGTGGTCGCCGGCGTAGCCGTCGCCCAGCCACACCTTCGCCACGAAGTCCGGCGTCACCTGCTCGTACTCGTGGAAGTACAGGTCGAGCGCCGACAGCACGAAGACGTTCTCCTGCGTCGACTCCCAGCGCCCGGCCTTGGCGTGGCCGAGCAGGCCGATCACCAGCTTGGGGATGAGGTCGCTGGCGCGGGCCTCGGCGATCAGCGACTCGAGCACGATCGCGTCGACGCGCCGGTCGCTGTGCAGGATCAGGTAGGCGCCGTCGGTGACCGCGGTCGTGAAGTTCGCGGCGGCGGCGGTCTCGGTGACCTTGTTGTCGAGGTGGCGGACGATGGCCTTGCGCTCGTCGGCGGCGTCGGCCTGCTGCGCGACCACGCCGAGGAGCCAGCCGACCGCCTCGAGCGAGAGCTGGTCGACGCCGCCGGCCTCCTTGATCAGGCCCCGGGCGCGCGCCACGTCGCGATCGCCCGCGAGCGTGCGGGTGTAGAGCGCGTACGAGGTGATCGTGCGCCGGGTCTGCTGGTCGTAGTAGCTCGGGTAGCGCCGCTCGATCGTGCGCAGGTACTCGAGGCCGCGGTCGAGCGGGCCGCGCTCGATCGTGAAGCCCTTGGCCTGGGCGCGCACCATCGCGTTGACGACGTGCACCGTCAGGTACGGCCACGACTCGTAGCCGCGCTGCCAGAACGGGAACCCGCCGTCGCCGTTCTGCAGCGCGTACAGGCGCTCGAGGTCGTCGCCGACGCGGGCCTCGAGCTTGTCCTTGCTCGGCAGCCCCGGCGCCGCGAACGCCGCGAGCACGTCGCGCAGATCGGCGATGCCGGCCACGCGCGAGCTGATCTGCTCGCTGCACTCGAACGGGTACGCGATCAGGTACAAGAACGCGTCGGTGAGCGCCTGGAGCTGGGTCGACGAGGTCTCGACCTGGAGCCCGCCGAACTGGGTCACGACCTGGCCCGGCAGCGCGATCGGCTGCTTGATCGCGCCGGCGTCGATCTGGCCGTAGGTGGCGAAGGCCTCGGTCGTCGCGGGCGTCCACACCGGCAGCGCCACCTCGGCGGCGTCGGCGCCGGCCGACGAGGTCGCGACCAGCTGGAACCGCGCGGTGCCGGCCATCACGGCCGCGGCCGGGAACCGCACCTCGGCGCGGTCGTTGGCGGGCACGGTCACGCGCCGGCCGGCGCCGGCGGTGAGCCGGGCGTTGGTCGCGCGCACGGCCACGTCGATCGCGAGCGGCGCGTCGGTCTGGTTCTGCACCACGACCGGCAGCTCGAACGTGTCGCCGAAGTTGAGGAACCGCGGCGGCGACGGCCGCACCATCACCGGCAGCCGCGCGGTCAGCGCGCTCTCGCCCTTGCCGAACTGCCGCTCGCCGGCGACCGCGATCGCGATCAGCCGGTAGCGCGTCAGGTTGTCGGGCAGGGTCAGCGCGACCGTGGCGGTGCCGTCGGCGCCGGTCTTGACCTCGGGCGCGAACGCCGCGAGCGGGTTCAGGTTCGTGCGCACGGCGATGCCCGGCGGTGACGCCGATGACGCGCTGGCCGACTTGGCGCCGGACGCCGCCATCTCCTTGTCGGCGACGTCTGGCACGCCGTCCGCGTCCCGATCGCTGCCGGCGGCGGCGCCGACCGTAGACTCGAAGGTGCGGCCCTCGGCCGGGATGTTCTTGGTGTACCCGTCGCCGCCGAGCGCCTGGCCTGCGGCCAGCCCGGTGACGTCGGGCTGCGCCAGCTTCACGAACGAGCGCAGGCGGTGGTCGGTCGCGCCCAGGTCGCGCTGCTGATAGAAGGTGTCGATCGGGTTGGCGAACTGGAAGCCGGTGAGCGACAGCACGGCCTCGTCGACGGCGATCACCGCGACCTCGGCGCCGCTGACCGGCTTGCCGGCCGCGTCCTTGACGGTGACGCCGAGCGAAGTCTTGGTGCCCGGCGCCAGCTTGGCCGCCTGCGGCGTGATCGTGACCGCCAGCGTGCGGTGCCGCGGCGGGACCGCGAGGTTGATCGTGCCGACGCCGTAGGCCGGGCGCTTGGGCAGCGTGGCGTCGGGCTGGCCGTCGTCGCCGACCCGGGCGCTCATGCCGACCAGGTCGACCTGGACGTACAGGTTGGGCGTGTAGCCGTCGGTGATCGGCACCGTGACCTTGTGGGTCGGCCCGGTCATCGTGAAGCGCGACGACGAGACGATGCCCGAGCGGCGCACGCTGAGCACGCCCTCGGCCGGGTAGAACGGCGCCTGGATCAGCAGCTCGGCGGTGTCGCCGGGCCGGTACTCCTTGGCGTTGGGGATGAGCGTCACCTGCTCCTCCTCGACGTCGCGGGCCGGCGGGGTCTTGCCGCCCGAGACCCAGACCGTCAGCTCGGTGCGGTTCTTGCGGCCGCGGTCGTCGGTGACGACGCCGGTGATGCGGTACTGCCCGCCCTCGGGCGTCGTGAACGAGCACAGGCCGGCGGCGGCGGCCGAGGTCAGCGCGCACGACTGCACGTCCTCCTCGGTCTCGACGTACCTGCCCTTGTCGTACTTCCAGTCGAGGCGGACCGCCTGCAGCTCGATCGGCCGGCCGAGCACGGCCTGGCCGTCGAGGTCGACGTCGATCGCCTCGACCTCGATCGGCTGGCCCTTGTCGACGTACGGCCGCTTGCTGCGCAGGCCGACGTAGTGGACCGCCGGGTGGATCAAGAGCGTCGTGGCCGCGTTCCACGCCTGGCGGTTGACGTCGGTCACCGACGCGTTGGCGCTGACCGTCATCGGGGTCGGCGGGTTGACGCCGAGGAAGTCGAGGTGCAGCACGTGGGCGCCGGTGGCGTCGGTCTTGCCCTGGTGGTTCCAGCTCTGCGGCGCGGTCCAGCCGCCGCCGTCGTCCCACCACCGCCGGCCCCAGCCCCACCACGGCACCCACTTGCCGAACGTGAAGTCGTCGCGGTTGGGCGGCGTGAACGTGGTCTCGGTCGCGGTCAGGGACCAGTTGACGTCGGCGCCGGCGAGGCCGCCGCCGGCGAAGTAGCTCGCCTGCACCGTCACGTCGGCGCTGCCGCCGATCACCTTGATCGCGTCGTCGGCCTTGGCGCTGACCTCGTACTCGGGCCGCCGGAACTCCTGGATCTGGAAGCCGTGGTAGCCCGAGCCCGACAGCCGGCCCTTGGCCTCGAGCTGGATCGACGCGTAGCCGAGGTTGGGCGTGCCCGGCAGCTTGAACATCAGATCGAAGCCGCCCAGCGCGCTGACCTTGACCGTGCCCTTGGTCAGCTCGTTGCCGATCGGATCGATCACCTTGTAGCTGACCGACGACACCAGCCCGGCGATGCCGGCGACGTCGCCGCCCTCGCGGCCCTGGTGCACGCGCAGCCAGCCCTTGACCCGCACCTCCTCGCCTGGCCGGTACATCTGGCGGTCGTCGGTGATGTGCCAGAGCAGCTGATCGTCGACGTCGCGCTTGCGCCACTGCGGCTCGTCGCCCCACCAGCCGTAGCCGTCGGGCACGAACGCCACGTCGTCGCCCTTCTTCGCGACCAGCATGCCCGGGCCCGTCAGGCCGCGCGCCGACAGCGCCATCACGGCCGTGCCGTCGTCGCCGGACGTCGCCGCGATGCCCCACGGCTCGATCGACAGCGCCGCGTCGGCGACCGGCGCGCCGTCGCCGAGCCGGTTGACCCACGCGTGCAGCTCGCCGGCGTCGACCGCCGCGTCGACGCCCAGCCGGGTCGACTGCGCCCAGGTGATCAGCCGCGGCGGATCGTAGCGCTCGCGCCACGGCGACGGCTCGATCACCGCGATGACGTGGCCGAGGCCGCCCTTGAGCGCGGGCGCCAGCTCGACGTGGGTCTCGGTCAGCTCGTCGTCGGCGCCGCCGACCTTGATCACCTGATCGAACACCTTCTTGCCGGGCAGCGTCGGCTTCTTGCGCTGCCACTGGTTGTTCATGTACTTGCCGAACGCGGCGTAGTCCGACGGCGCGACCGCGTAGAGCGCGACCTTGAGCCCGTCGTAGTTGGTCGTGAACACGTCGAGCGTCGGCGCGCGCGCGCCGGGATCGAGCACGACCAGGCCCGACGGGCCGTAGAAGTTCGGGTAGGCCTTGCCGGTCTTCCACCGCAGCTCGGCGTCCTTGCCCAGCGTCTGCCCGAAGCGGTCGAGCACGCCGCCCGACACCACGGTCTGGTACGCGGTCTGGCCGGCGGTGAGGCCCTGGACCATGACGTAGTTGCCGTTGGCGGTCACCGCCGCGCGCGCGATCGCCGGCGTCGTCACGACCTGCGCCGCGTCGAAGCGATCGACCTCGAGCGGGTTGTTGAACTCGATCTGGAACGGCGCGCCCGGCGGACACTCGCCCCAGCCGCACTCGGCGCGCACGATCTGGAGCGGCGGGTACGTGTCGAAGCTGAAGGCCTGACGATCGGCGGTGCGGTTGGGGCCCTCGGCCGACGGCGTGCCCGGGCCGACCGTGACCTCGACGTGGGTGTCCTTGGGGAACGGCTCGGTGGCCGCGAACGCCAGCCAGCGGCCGTCCTGCTCGGCGGCCTTGGTCGAGTCGACCAGGCTCTTGACGACCTCGTGCGTGGCGATCTCGGCGTCGGTCAGCAGCCGCGTGGCGTAGGTCTTGCCCCCGCCCTTGACCGTGATCGTCGCCAGCACCGCGGCCGGATCGATCTGCTGATCGAAGCGCACGAACATCGGCGCGTCGAGGCGCTGGGGCCCACCGCCCGGCCAGCTGGCCTCGACCCGCGGCGTCGGCGTCGTGAACGTGAACCGCTTGGCGTCGGCCAGCACGTTGCCGGTGGCGCTCTTCGTGCCCTTGGCGACCGCGACCGTGTAGGTCGTCGCCTGCGGGAACCGGACCGTCGGATCGAACACGATCGTCTTCGTGCCGAGCCAGCGCCAGCGCCCCGGCGGCGTCGGCGACAGCGTCACCGGCACCACCGCCGCGGCGTCGTCCTGCGACGTCACCGCCACCATCGGCTGCGAGAACGTCAGCTGCAGCTGCGGCGCCAGCGGCACGTCGCCCTCGGGCGCCCACCGCAGGAGCGTCAGCGGCTTGCCGGCGTCGTTGGTCGCCGGCGGCGGCCCCGCCTGCGGGTTCGGCACCGGGAACGTGCCCCTTGATCGTCTTGCCGGTGCGCGGCGGCGGCTGCGACCGGTCGCGCAGCGCGAACGCCTGCGTGTCGTCCGGCTTGGCGCCGACCGGCGCGACCCGATCGAGGATCGCCTTGGCCGCGGCGTCATCGAGCTGCTGCGTCGGCGGGAGCTGCGATCGGTCGGCGGCCGGCGCCCCGGCCCGGCCATCGGACAGCCGCATCGTCAAGCCCGGCTTGTCGTCCTGGACCAGGGGCTGACCACCGGGCGTGACGACGCCCGAGCCGCCGCCGGTGGGCGGGCGCGACCCGGCCTTGGGGCCGCACGAGACCGAGACGAAACACACGAGCGTAGCCATCGCGAGGCTGCGGACCATCGGACTTCGCTTCATCGATCTCATCGAACGCTCCTGGGGCCGAGAATGTCTCGACCGGCCGTGGGTCTCGCGATGGTGGACCCTGGGCCCGACCGGCGACAGTCACCACGCCCCAGGATCGCGACCGATCCGGTCGCGGCGCGGCAGCTGACCTCGACGGCGGACTTCGCCGCCGGGCCGCGCGGGGATCGCAGCGGACCGGAGGGTCCGCCGGTCAGCCGCGACCAGACGTTGTCAAAGTTGACACCGTCCCTGCGTCAGTTCGCCTCGAGCGCCGCCAGCAGCTCGCCGACCGCCTCCTCGGTGCGCTTGGCGAGCGCCTTGGTCACCGGCAGGTCCTCCTCGACGAGCAGCGCGGCGAGGCGCCGGGCCGCGCCGATCAGCTGGCCGCGCACGCGCTCCTTGCGCTCGTCGTCGGCCTCGGGGAACGCGACCTCCTTGAACTTCTTGGCCAGCATCGGCGCCTCGGCGCCCTCCTCGAACGCGAACCGCCGCATGTCGGCCAGCGTGGCCTCGTCGGCGGCGCCGCGGTCGGTGGCCTTCTGCACGAACTCGATCGCGGCGATCGACGGGATCGGCTCCTCGGGCATCGACCGCGCCCGCTCGAGCACGCTCGGCGCGCTCGACTCGAGGAAGCGGTAGCTGCCGAGCAGCTTGGCCACCGTCGACGACCGCATGTGCAGCTCCTTGCGGCAGTACGAGTCGAAGTCGGTGAAGCCCCAGCGCCGCCACGACTCGCCCTTCTGCACCCGGGCCAGCGCGTCGGCGAGCTCGAGCCAGGTGCGCTTGAAGGCGCGGGCCTTGGACAGGGTGTCGGCGCGCTCGGGATCGCCAGACACCGCCAGCAGGCGGTCTTCCATGGCGCGGTCGGTCTTGGTGATGATCTTCGAACCCACGGCGCGCACGCTATGCGATCCCTCTGATCCGAGCACCCCCCGATGGCGGTTCATCGACAACGCGGGAGCCACGCCGGTGCCCGCCGGACGACCCCTGGGTCGCGGCCGGCGATGCTGCCAACGTTCCCAGCCGCCGCGATCGGCCGTGCCCGCGGCCGCCCCCGCGGCCGGCGCGAGCGTTGGGACGCGCGGCCCGAAAGGTTGTCGGAGTTGACACCGTCCCCCTCTCTTCTCCGTGCCTGGCCCCGCCGCCGGCTCAGAAAACTGAGCCGGACGGCCGTGATCCCGAACGCTTGCGCCCGGCACGGAAGCTGCTCATCCTCGTGGCCACCGTGCGCCTGGTCGTCCTCGCTCTCGCCCTCGCGGCCGCCGCGTGCCCGGCGTCGTACCAGGCCAGCGAGCTGGGCGACGACCTGGTGCCGACCGCGGGCTGCGTGATCGACGACGACTGCGTGCTGGCCGGGCCGAGCTGCTGCGACTGCCCGAGCTACGCCACCGGCGTCGACAGCGGCTGGCTCGAGACCTGCGCCAACGTCGCGTGCACGCCGCCCACCGACGGGAGCTGCGCGCCGCTGGTCGCGCGCTGTCAGGCCGGGACGTGCATGGCCGAGTGCGCGCCGATGAGCTGCGATCTGTCGTGCGCGACCGGGTTCGCCGCCGACGAGTCCGGCTGCCTCACGTGCGCCTGCGCGGAGAACGGCGCCCCCGCTGGCTGCACCCTCGACACCGACTGCGTCGAGGTGCCCGCGGATTGTTGCGGCTGCGCCCGCGGCGGCCGCGACACCGCGGTGCTGGCCAGCGAGGTCGACGGCTTCGTCGGCGCGCTGAACTGCCCGCCGAACATGGCCGACGTGCCCTGCCCCGACGTCTCGACCTGCGTCGCGGGCGAGGCGCCCCAGTGCGTGTTCGGCCAGTGCCAGCTCACCACCGCGGGCGCGCCGCCGCCGATGCTGCCCCCGGGGGCGTGCGGGCGCCCCGATCTGCCGCCGTGCCCCGACGGCGAGGTCTGCCTCATCAACCAGGACCCGGGCGCCGGCCCGCTCGGCCTCGGGGTCTGCAGCCCGACGCCGATGCCGTAGCCCGGTGCAGCACCGGGGCCCCCGTCGGGATATACTACCGGCCACATGAGCTCTGGTGGCAACACGCGCATGGGCCCGGGCGGGTCGTCGGGCGATCTGCCCCAGGCTGGCTCGTCGTCGTCCCTCCCGGCGGCAGGCGCCCCGGCCGAGGGCGCCGAGGCGTCGCTGGTCGGCGAGGTCCTCGACGGTCGCTACAAGATCATCAAGAAGCTCGGCGAGGGCGGGATGGGCGAGGTCTACGCGGCCGAGCACATCCACATCGAGAAGAAGGTCGCGATCAAGCTGCTGCGGCCCGAGATCGTCTCGAACGCGGAGGCGGTGACCCGGTTCCGCCAGGAGGCGCGGTCGGCGTCGTCGATCGGCCACCGCAACATCATCGGCATCGACGACTTCGGCCAGCTCAAGGACGGCCGCATCTACCTGTGCATGGAGCTGCTCGACGGCGCTCCGCTCAACGACATGATCAAGGAGCCGATGCCGACCGATCGGCTCCTGAACATCCTGATCCAGACCGGCCACGGCCTCGCCGCCGCCCACGCCAAGAACATCATCCATCGGGACATGAAGCCCGAGAACATCTTCGTCACGTTCGGCCCCAACGGCGAGGACGTGCCCAAGCTGCTCGACTTCGGCATCGCCAAGGTCGCCGGCCAGGACGGCCAGAACAACCTGACCCGCACCGGCACGATCTTCGGCACGCCGTTCTACATGGCGCCCGAGCAGGCGATGGGCCAGGGCGTCGACGCGCGCGTCGACATCTACGCGATGGGCGTCATCTGCTACGAGGTGTTCTCCGGCTCGCTGCCGTTCCAGGGCGAGTCGTTCATGGGCATCCTGACCCAGCACATCACGACCGAGCCGGAGCCGGTGGCGCAGCGCGCCGCCAAGACCGGCCGCACCCTGCCCGCGGGCCTGCCCGAGGTCATCGCCAAGGCGATGGCCAGGATCCCGACAAGCGCTACCGGTCGATGGACGAGTTCGTCAACGCGCTCGTCGGCGTCTACCGCACGCTCGTCGGCCCCGGCATGAGCTCGTACATGGAGGCGTTCAGCCCGGCGACCGGCATGATGCCGGCGACGTTGGTCGCGGGCCCCGGGATGGCGGGACCGCCGGGCGCGGCCAGCGCAGCGACGATGATGGCGGGTGGCGTGCCGGGCGTGTCGTCGCCGACGCCGCCCCCGTACGGCGCCCAGGGCTACGGCCAACCCAGCGGCCCGATGCCGGGCTACCCGCCGGCGGGCAACGGCTATCCACCGCCGGGCAGCGGCCCGACGCCGGGCTATCCGCCGCCGGGCAGCGGGCCGTACGCGGGCCCCAACCCCGCGGCCAGCGCGCCGTACTTCAACGCCGACTCGTCGCAGTTCGCGATGAGCGAGGCCGCCGGGCCCAAGAAGAGCAAGGTCGGCCTGATCGCCGCGCTGTTGATCCTGGTGATCGTCGGCGGTGGCATCGCCGCGGTGGTGGTGCTGTCGGGCAAGAAGAAGTCCGAGGCCGGCACGACCGATCCGGTCGCGACGATCGACGCGGGCGGCGGCGTCGCGATGGCCGAGCCCGACGCCGGCGCGGGCGGCGCGATCGATCCGCCCGCCACCATCGACGCCGGCGCCGGGGCTGCGCTCGAGGACGTCGACGCCGCCACCGCCGTGCCCACCAGCGACGTCGACGCCGCCACCGCCGTGCCCACCAGCGACGTCGACGCCGGGATCGACGATCCGCCGTCGCTCGACGTGGTCGTGCTCATCACGTCCAACGCCAAGGGCGCGATCATCTACGTCGACGGCAAGGAGCTCGGCAAGGCCCCCAAGAACCTGAAGGTCACGCCGGGCACCACCCACGAGGTGCGCGTCAAGGCCAAGGGCTACAAGGACAAGACCGTCACCGTCGACGGGCTCACCGAGGAGGTCAAGGTGAAGCTCGACGCGAACGGCGGCACGCGCCCGCCCAAGATCGATTGCACCGACCCCGCCAACGCGCTGTCCCCCGACTGCATGGGGTAACCGCGATCACACCGACCCAGCTCGGGCGATCCGGCTCCCCTTGGTTCTGGCACGATGACCAAGCTGTCCCTCCCGCCGCTCCCCGAGGTCCCATGCGTCCCATCTACCTCCGATTGATCCCGCTGTTCGCGCTCGTGCTCGCGGTGCTCGCGCCGTCCGTCGCCCACGCCCAGCCCGACCCGCGCGTCGAGGCGCGCGCGCACTACCAGGCCGGCATGGCCCGGTTCAACGCCGCCCAGTACGACGAGGCGGTCGCCGAGTTCCGCGCCGCCGATCAGATCCTGCCGTCGCCGGTCAACGACTACAACATCGGGCTCGCGCTCGAGCGCAAGGGCGACGCCGGCGCCGCGATCAAGGCCTACCGCGCGTACCTCGACCGCTCCCCCAACGCGGCCAACCGCGCCGAGGTCGAGGCCTCGATCACCCGGCTGACGCCCGCCGCCTCGGCCGCCGACGCCGCCGCCGCCGAGGCCGCCCGCCAGGCCGCCGAGCAGGCCGCCGCCGCCGAGGCCGCCCGCCGCGCCGCCGAGCAGGCCGCCGCCGCCACCCGGCCGGCGCCGACGGGCACCAACGATCCCGAGCTCGACCGGGTCGCGGCCGTCGATCTTCAGGCGCTCCGCGCCACGCCGCTGCCGCCCCCGAGCGCCGCCGCCTCGCCGACGCCGCCCGCCAACGGCGCCGCGCCCGCGCCCGCGAGCCCGACCGGCGACACGCCCAAGAAGTCGAGCCGCCCGTTCTACAAGAGCCCCGTGTTCTGGGTGCTGGCCGCCGTCGGCGTGTACGTCGTGATCGTGCTCGCCGACAGCGGCTCGTCGAACAACGCCCAGCCCGGCCGCGCGCTGGTGCTGCCCGAGGGCGCGCCGCGCATGTCGGCCGGCCCCGCCGTCTTCTCGTTCTGACGGGTCGCGACCGGCGCGGCGCCGGCGACGACTTCTGCCGGCGGGAGGGCGGGCGGTCGGCGGTCGGCGCGTGCTCGCGCGTGGCAGACGGCAGCAGGCCCGGGGGGGGGGCGTGTTCGCCACGCCTCGGGGGGACGTGATCGTGATCGTCATCGTGGCCGGCAGGGATCATGTTCGATCGCGGGAGCGTGGGCGCGCGGCGCTCGGTCCGTGAGCCACCCCAGGCCATCAGCCCGGCTACGTCGCCCGTGGATCGCCAGACAGGCCCAGCGACCGACGCGGTGCGCGCGCGGATCTGGCGAGGTCCACCAGGCTGAGCCGTAGCCGGTGGCGCCGCACGCCGCAGCCCGCGCCCTGGGCGACAGCGTCGTCGCCGGCCCAGGCCAGCCGCGGCACGTCGAGCGGCATGCGCTCGGCCAGCGGGCGGGTCAACGCGTTGTCGGTCGCCCACGCCAGGGTCGCGCCGGCCACGGCGATCATGCCCAGCGTCGCGCCGACGGTCCACGCCGAGCCGGGCACGACCACCGCGGCGCCGCCGGCCGCCATCGCCAGCAGCGCCAGCGCGACCCGGGGGCCGATGACCTCCCGGTACCACAGCCGGGCGAGCACGACGGTGAACGCCGCCTCGAGGTTCAGCAACAGCGCGGTGACGGTGGCGCCGGCGCGCTGCACGCCCCACGCGAGCAGGACCGGCGCGACCGCTGCCGATCACGCACCCAGTCGCCCTCCTGCGGCAGGCGCGCCGCGCGGGCGGCGCCGCAACGTCAGCGCATGAGCGCCGCGCCCGCGTACATCAACGCGGCCGTGGTGAAGGGACCGAGCCCGCGCCCCGCCCACGCCACGACCGGCGTCGTGGCGCCGAACGCGATCGCCGCGAACGCCGCCAGCATCACACCAGAGGCGATCGGGGAGCGCCGGGCCACGACGCGAGCGTACCTCAGGTCGAAGCGTGCGCTCGCGCGGGCCTACGATTGCCAATCGTAGGAGCATGGGCTAGAAGCGATAGATGCGCTCGTTCGATGACGCCGCGCGGGTCCTCGGGGACCTCGAGCAACGGGTCATGGACATCCTGTGGGACCTGAGCCCGCTGGCGGTGCGCGACGTCAAGGCGCGGCTGGGCGCGCGCCCCGCCTACACCACGGTCATGACCACGCTCGACCGCCTGTTCAAGAAGGGGCTCCTCGCGCGCGACAAGGACGGCCTGGCGTTCGTGTACCGGCCGGCGATCGATCGCGCGGAGTACCAGCGCCGGGTGGTCGAGGCGGCGGTGGGCCCGCTGCTCGAGCACGGCGCCGGGCCCGTGCTGGCGGCGTTCGTCGACGTCGCGGCCGGCTGAGCCCGCAGCACCTGGCCGCGCTCGAGCAGCTGATCGCCGCCAAGCGGAGGCAGCAGTGACCGCGCTCGGGAGCGTCGTCGGGTTCAGCGTGGTGTTCTTGTTGGTGACGTTGATCGCGTCGGCGCTCAGCTGCGGCCTGCTCGCGGTCGGCGCGCGGTCGCTCGCGGCGCGGGGCCGGGCGCCGAGCGCCGCGCCGCCGCGCTGGCGGCGATGGTCCCGCCGATCGCCGGCGCGCTGGTCGTCGCGATGCTGATCCTGCACTCGGCGACGACCGTCGATCACTGCGAGGCCCACGATCACCACGCGCACCTGTGCGTCGCCCACGGCGGGGCCTGGCTGGCGCGGCCGTGGGCGGTGGCGGTGGCCGCCGCCGCCCTGGTGGTCACGCTGGGGCGGGCGGCGCTGCTGCTCGCGACGCTGACGGCCGCCCGCGCGCGGGTGCGCGCGCTGGCGGCGGTCGCCCGCACGATCGACGACGTCCGCGTCGTCGACTCGCCGCGCCGGTTCTGCTTCGTCGCCGGTGCCCGGCGGCCGATGATCTACGCCTCGACCGCGGCGCTGCGCGCGCTCACCGATGACGAGCGCGCCGCCATGCTGGCGCACGAGCGTGCGCACGTCGGCGCGCGCGACGTGCTGTGGCGGCGGGTGCTCGCCGCGGCGACCCTGGTGGCGGCGCCGTTGGCGCCGGGCTTCGTGGTCGGGCGCTGGGACGACGCGACCGAGCGGCTGCGCGATCGCGACGCGGCCCGGGTGACCGATCCGACCGCGGTCGCGCAGGCGCTGATCGCGATGTGTCGCGGCGACGTCGTGGCCGTGGCCGGCGTCAGCTACGCGCCTACCGCGGCGGCGCTGGCCCGCCGCGTGGAGGCGGTGCTGGCCGCGCCGCCGGCCGGGGATGACACGGCGCGCCGGTTGGCGATCGTCGCCGTCGCGCTCGGCGCGACCGTGGCGTTGGGCTTGGCGACGTTCGCCGATCCGATCCATCACGCCCTCGAGACGCTGCTCGGCTGACCGGCCGCGCGCGAAGGAGCCGCCTGGGTGCGTCACGTCTTACTATTGTCGATAGTTTTCTTGGTGGCCTCGACCAGCCCGCGGCTGGCCCGGGCCCAGGGCGACGCGGTCGCGCTCGACGAGGCCGGGTTCATCGCGGCGCTCGAGCGGGCGGCGCCCGAGCGGGCGCGGGTGATGGCCGCGATCGCGCGCGGCGACGCCGAGGTCGTCGCGGCCGGGGTGCGCCCCAACCCGGATCTCCAGCTCGAGCGCGAGCAGCTGCTGTCGGAGGCGCGCGCGGCGACCAGCTACGCGCGGGTGGCGATGCCGATCGACCTGGCCGGGCGCCGCACCCGGCGGGTGGCGGTAGCGCGCGCCGAGGTCGACGCGGTGCGCGCCGAGGTCGACGCGGTGCGCGCCGAGCGGGTGATCGACGGCCTGCGCCGGTTCACCGAGGCGTCCTACGCCGCCCGAGTGGTCGCGCTGCTGCAGGCCGACCGGGGCCTGCTCGTGCGCGCGGTCGACATCGTCCGCAAGCGCGGCGACGCCGGCGCCGGCGCCGGCTACGACGTCCAGCGGATCGAGCTCGAGCTCGCGGCCTACGACGACCAGCTCGCGACGGCTGAGGGCGCGGTGGCCGTGGCGCAAGCGCAGCTCGGCGCGCTGATCGGCGTGGCCGCGGTCGCCCCCACCTCCGACCTGGCGCTGCCGGTCGAGCCGCCGCCGATCGCGGCGCTGATGGCCGGGGCCGTCGAGGGTCGCGGCGACTACCGCGCCGCCGCGGCCCGCGCCGCCGGCGCCGCCGCGATGAGCCAGCTCGCCGGCCGCGGCTGGATCCCCGACCTCGACGTGGTCGTCGGCGCGATGGCCACCGACGGCGCGCCCGGCGCGGCGGTCGGCGTCACCCTGGGCGTCTCGGTGTCGCTGCCGGTGTTCGATCGGGGCCAGGGCGCGGCCGCCCAGGCCCGGGCCGCCCACCAGGTGGCGACCGCCGAGCAACAGTGGCTGGTCGCGACGGTGCCGGCGCAGATCTCGATCGCGCGCGACGCGCTGGTGCGGCTCCGCGCCCAGGCCGAGCGGCTCGGCAGCGCGCAGCTCGCGCGCCTCGACCCGCTGCTGCGGGCCGCCGAGACCGGCTATCGCGAAGGCGCGTCAGGCATCATCGACCTGCTGGACGCGTATCGCGTGGCCCGCGGCGCCCGGCTGCGCGAGCTCGAGCTGCGCCGCGACGCGCGCCTGGCCGAGCTCGACCTGTGGCACGCGCTGGGGCGCCGCCCGTGAGGACCATCATGCCGCGACGTCGACTGCTCCCGATGATCCTCCTCCTCGGCTGTGGCCGGAGCGGCTCCGACGCCGCCCATGACGACCACGGCCACGGCGCCACCGAGACGCCCGAGCTGCCCGGCCAGTCCGTGACGATCTGGGCCGAGCGCACCGAGCTGTTCATGGAGTACCGCCCGCTGCTGGTCGGCAGCGAGGCGCGCTTCGCGGCCCACGTCACCGAGATGCCGACGTTCCGCGCGGTCACCGATGGACGCGTGACCCTGACGTTGACCTACGCCGACGGCACCAACGTCAGCGGCGCCGTCGACGCCCCCTCCAACCCAGGGATCTTTCGCCCCGCCCTGACCCCGACCAAGGTCGGACCGTGCGAGCTGCGGCTCTCGGTCGCGAGCCCCCAGGTCGAGGAGACGTTCGCTGCCGGCGCGTGCGAGGTGTTCGCCGACGAGACCGCCGCGCGCGCCAAGCTCGGCGACGACACCGAGCCGCCGGGCCGGATCACCTTCCTGAAGGAGCAGCAGTGGAAGACCGACTTCGGCACCGTGGCCGCGGCGCCGCGCGATCTGCAGGACGGCGTGCGCGCCAGCGGCGAGATCCGCCCGGTCGCGGGCCGCGAGGCCGAGGTCGGCGCGCCGGTGGCCGGCCGGGTGACGCTGAGCGAGCCGGCGCCGATCCTCGGCATGCCGGTGAAGGCCGGGCAGGTGCTGGCCTCGATCTCGCCGCGGGCGGCCGCCGGGGGTGACCGCGCCACGATGGCCGCGGACGTCGAGGCCAATCGGGCCGAGGTCGAGGCGGCCCGGGCCGAGCTCGCCCGCGCCGAGCGCCTGGTCGCGGATCAGGCCGCGCCAGGTCGGGTCCGCGACGAGGCCCGGACCCGGGTCACGATCGCCGAAGCCCGGGCCGCCGGCGCCCGGGGACGGCTCGCCCAGTTCG
The DNA here is from genome assembly GCA_016717005.1 of Myxococcales bacterium. Classification (NCBI taxonomy): domain Bacteria; kingdom Pseudomonadati; phylum Myxococcota; class Myxococcia; order Myxococcales; species Myxococcales bacterium. The sequence continues at coordinate 275,764 of JADJUF010000049.1, forward strand.
ACGCCAGCGCGGCCGGTGGCGGTGGCGCTCGGCGGTTCCAGCTGCGCGCGCCCATCGACGGCACGCTGGTCGCGATCTCGGCCGCGTCCGGCGAGAACGTCGACGAGGGCCGGGCGCTGTTTTCGGTGATCGACCTCGACCGGGTGTGGCTGGTGGCCAAGGTGTTCGAGCCCGACCTCCCCCGGGTCGAGGGCGCGCGCGCGGCGTGGTTCACCGTGGAGGGCTACGCGCAGCCGTTCACGGTCGACGAGACCAACGCGCGCCTGGTCACGATCGGCCGGGTGATCGACCCGCGCAGCCGCACGGCGCCGGTGATCTTCGAGCTCGACAACCGCGCCGGCAAGCTCCGGATCGGCAACTTCGCCCGCCTGGTGATCGCCACCGGCGCGCCGCGCACGGCGCTGGCGATCCCGGCGTCGGCGCTGGTCGACGACGCCGGCCGGTCGATCGCGTACGTGATGATCGAGGGCGAGGCGTTCGAGCGCCGGCCGCTGCGGGTCGGGCTCCGCAGCAACGAGTGGGTCGAGGTGCTCGAGGGCGTCGCGGCCGGCGAGCACGTGGTCACCCGCGGGGCCTACGAGATCAAGCTGCAGGCCGCGGCCGGGTCGGTCCCGGCCCACGGCCACGTCCATTGAGGCCCCGATGACGCTGATGGATCGCATCATCCGCTGGTCGATCACGAATCGCCTGTTCGTCGTGATCGCCGCCGTGGCGATCAGCGCCTACGGCGCGGTCACGGCGCTGCGCATGCCGGTCGACGTGTTCCCCGACCTCACCGCGCCGACCGTGACGGTCGTGACCGAGGCCCACGGGCTGGCGCCGCAGGAGGTCGAGACGCTGGTCACGTTCCCGATCGAGTCGTCGGTCAACGGCGCCACCGGCGTGCGCCGCGTGCGCTCGGCGTCGGGCATCGGCATCTCGATCGTCTGGGTCGAGTTCGCGTGGGGCACCGACAAGTACATCGCGCGGCAGATCGTCAACGAGAAGCTGCAGCTGGTCGCCGCCCAGCTCCCGCCCGACATGCCAGCGCCCACGCTGGCGCCGATCTCGTCGATCATGGGCGAGATCCTGTTCATCGCGCTGCGCAGCGATCGGCACTCCCCGATGGAGGTGCGCGACGTCGCCGACTGGACCCTGCGCCGGCGGCTGCTGGCCATCCCCGGCGTGGCCCAGGTGGTGCCGATCGGCGGCGAGGTCCGCCAGTACCAGGTGCAGGTCGCGCCCGAGCGCCTCCGCGCGTTCGACGTCGGCCTCCCCGACGTGCTCGAGGCGCTGCGCCAGTCGAACGCCAACTCGACCGGCGGCTTCCTGGTCCGCGGCGGCCAGGAGGCGCTGATCCGCGGCGTCGGGCGGCTCGCCAGCGAGGCCGACATCGCCGGCGCCGTGGTCGACGTCCGTGACGGCGTGCCGATCGTCGTGGGCCAGGTCGCCGACGTCGCGCTGGGGCCGGCGATCCGCCGCGGCGCCGGCTCGTCGGACGCCCGGCCGGCGGTCGTCATCGGCATCCAGAAGCAGCCCGGCGCCAACACGCTCGAGCTGACCGCGCGGCTCGATCGCGAGCTGGACGCGATCCAGCGCGCGCTGCCGGCGGGGATGATCATCGAGCGCGACAAGGCGCGGCAGGCCGACTTCATCGGCACCGCGGTCCGCAACGTGTCGGTGGCGCTGCGCGACGGCGCCATCCTGGTGGCGGTGATCCTGTTCCTGTTCCTGTTCCAGCTGCGGCCGACGCTGATCTCGCTGGCGTCGCTGCCGTTGTCGCTCCTGGTCGCGGTGATCGCGATGGACGCGCTCGGGATCTCGGTCAACACCATGTCGCTCGGTGGCCTGACGATCGCGATCGGGGCGCTGGTCGACGACGCGATCATCGACGTCGAGAACGTCGTGCGGCGCCTGCGCGAGAACGCGGCCCGCGCCGCCGCGCACCGGCGCGCCCCCGACGACGTGATCTTCGAGGCGTCGCGCGAGGTCCGCGGCTCGATCGTCTTCGCCACGCTGATCGTCATGCTGGTGTTCCTGCCGCTGTTCTTCCTGGGCGGCGTCGAGGGCCGGCTGCTGCGGCCCCTCGGGGCCGCCTACCTGGTGGCGATCTTCGCGTCGCTGGTGGTGGCGCTGACGCTGACGCCGGCGCTGTGCGCGTACGTCCTGCCGCGCCGGGCCGCCGCCGCCGCCCACGGCGACGCGTGGCTGGTGCGCACCCTCAAGCGCGGCTACCGCCCGCTGCTGGTGCGGGCGATCCGCCGCCCGGCGGTGGTCGTGATCGGCGCGCTGGCCATGCTGGCGGTCGCGGTCGCGGTGGTGCCCTTCCTGGGCCGCACCTTCCTGCCCGAGTTCAACGAGGGCGCGCTGACGATCAGCGCCGTGACCCTGCCGGGCACGTCGCTCGAGCAGTCGGATCAGCTCGGCCGCCGGGTCGAAGAGGTGCTGCTGTCGTTCCCCGAGGTCGTGTCGACCGCGCGGCGCACCGGCCGGGCCGAGCTCGACGAGCACGCCCAGGACGTCAACGCGTCCGAGATCGACGTCCGGCTGCGCGCGACCGACCGCCCGAAGGAGGTGTTCCTGGCCGAGCTGCGCCAGCGCCTGACCACCATCCCCGGCATGGTCACGACGATCGGCGGCCCGATCGCCCATCGCATCGATCACATGCTGTCCGGCACCCGCTCGAGCATCGCGATCAAGGTGTTCGGTGACGACCTGGCGCAGCTGCGGGTCAGCGCCGAGGCGGTCAAGGCGGTGATGGCCCGGGTGCCCGGGGTGGTCGATCTCGCGGTCGAGCAACAGGTCGACGTGCCGCAGGTCGCGATCGTGTTCGACCGCGAGGCCATCGCCCGCTACCACCTGCGCAGCGGCGAGCTGGCCGAGCTGGTCGAGACCGCGTACGCCGGCACCGTCGTGACCCGCGTCCTCGAGGGCCAGCGCACCTACGACGTCGTCGTGCGCTACCGCGACGATCAGCGCGCCGATCTCGACGCGATCCGCGCCACGCCGATCGACACCCCGGCCGGGGTGCGGGTGCCGCTGAAGATGCTGGCGACCATCCGCGACGACGTCGGGCCCAACCTGATCATGCGCGAGAACGTCCAGCGCCGCATCGTCGTGTCCGCCAACGTCAGCGGGCGCGACCTGCGCGGGGTGATCGACGAGATCCGCGCGGGCATCGAGCGCGGCGTGGTGTTGCCGGCCGGCTACTACGTGGTCTACGGCGGGCAGTTCGAGAGCGAGCAGGCGGCGTCGCGGACGATCGCCGTGCTCGGCGCGGCGGTGGTCGCGGGGATCCTGGTGTTGCTGCTGATGTCGTTCGGCTCGCTCCGCAACGCCCTGTTGATCATGGTCAACCTCCCGCTGGCGCTGATCGGCGGCGTCGTCGCCGTCTACCTCGGGAGCGGCGTCATCAGCATCGCGTCGCTGGTCGGCTTCGTGACCCTGTTCGGCATCGCCACGCGCAACGGCATCATGATGGTCAGCCATTACGAGCACCTGCGCCGCAGCGAGGGCGCGAGCGCGGCCGAGGCGGTGGAGCGCGGCTCGATGGAGCGGCTCTCGCCGGTGCTGATGACCGCGTTGTGCGCCGGCCTGGCGCTGGTGCCGCTGGTGCTGGCCGGGGGCGAGCCCGGCAACGAGCTGCAGGCGCCGATGGGCGTGGTCATCCTCGGCGGCCTGCTGTCGTCGACCGCGCTCAACATGCTCGTGGTCCCGGCGCTCTACGGCTGGCTGGCCCGCCGCGGGTGACGCCGCCGGGTGACGAGGGCGTGTGGCGCGGGAGCCGGTCCCCCACCGTTCCGGCCCTCCCCTCGGCGTTCCAGCCCGACCGCACGGAGCCTCGTGTTACAACGCCGCTCATGCGCTCGCTCCGTCCAAGTCGCACGGTGGTCCTCGCCCTGGCCGCGCTCGTCGGCTGCGTCGACAAGTCGCCGCCCGCGCCCGCGGTGGATCCGGCCCTGGTCGCCGAGAACCTCTTGCCGGCGCCGCCGGCCGACATCGCCACGCGCGTCGACGCCACGTTCGGCGACGGCATCGTCTACCTCGGCAACACCGTCGAGCTGGCCCACCAGGGGCCGGTGGTGCCGGGCGACAAGCTGACGATCGTCCACTACTGGCAGGTCAACAAGGCGCCGCCCAAGGGCTACCGCGTGTTCTCGCACCTCCAGGGCGAGCAGGGCGACTACGCCAACGTCGACCTCACCGACATGCGCAAGGGCCACCCGCCCGACACCTGGCGCGCGGGCGAGGTGATCCGCGACAAGCAGACCTTCGTCCTGCGCAAGGACTGGCGCTCGCCCAAGGGCACGCTCGTGGTCGGCCTGTACAAGAAGGGCAGCCCCAAGGTCACCGATCGCCTCGCGGTCACCGGCGCCCCGAGCAAGGACGGCGCGGTGCCGGTGGCGACCTTCGCGATCGATCTGAGCAAGGTGCCGCCGCCGCCGGGCACCGTCGTGATCAAGAAGGCCGGCGCGCCGCTGACCATCGACGGCAAGGCCGACGACGCCGCCTGGCAGACCGCGGCCTCGACCTCGGGCTTCGCCACGGCCGAGGGCGGCCCCGAGCCCAAGGGGCCGACCGCCGCCAAGCTGACCTGGGACGACGAGCACCTGTACGTGTTCGTGTCGGCGACCGACAACGACGTCGCGTCGACCTACACCAAGACCGACGAGCCGATCTGGAAGGCCGACGTCGTCGAGGTGTTCATCGACGCCGACAACAGCGGCAAGGGCTACGTCGAGCTGCAGGTCAGCCCGACCAACGTGCAGTTCGACACCTGGTACGCGATCGGTCGCCCCAACGACGACAAGGCCTTCGCGGCCGGGATGAAGTCGGCGGTCACCGTGCGCGGCACCGTCAACGCCGGCAACCTCGACGACGAGGGCTGGGACGTGGAGATCGCGATCCCGCTCGCGGCGGTCAAGGGCCTCGATCCCGCGATGAACGTGCGGCTGCCGCCGCAGCCGGGCGACACCTGGCACCTCAACGTGGTCCGGGTCGACTACCCCAAGGGCGGCCAGCCGGCCGCGGCCGCGTGGAACCGCATCCGCTACGCCGACTTCCACTCGCTCGATCGCATGCTGACGATCCAGTTCGCCGACATCGCCGGCGGCGTGACGCCGCCGCCGGCCGCGCCCGCGCCGACGGCGCCCGCGCCGACCGCGCCCGCGCCGACCGGCGAGGCCCCGCCCCCGACGGGCCCGACCGCGCCCGCGCCCGGCGCCGCGCCCGTGCTCACGCCGACCTCGCCGCTGCCGACCGGCGCCACGCCGCCGTCCGCCGCGCGCGTGCCGGCCACGGCGCCGGGGACCGCGGTGCCGGCGCCGAAGCCCGCGCCGCCGACGCCGCCCGCGTCCACTCCGTGAGCGCGAGCATCGGCCGACCTGGCCTGCTACGATCGCCGTCGATGCGGCGCACGATCACGCTGGGTGCGCTGCTCGCGGTCGCGTGCAGCGGCGGGCCGCGCAAGGTCGGCGGTCAGCCGAGCTGGCGGGCCTCCCCCGGCGAGGACGCAACCGCCGCCAGCCCGGCCGCGACGCCCGAGGCGCTGCGCCTGGCGCCCGCGAGCGCCGGGGCCGCCGCGTACAACGATCCGCCGCGGTCGCCCGCGCCGGCGTCGCCGCTGGGTGACGCGATCGCCGCGGAGATCGCCGCGCTCGCGCCGCCGTCCGCGACGCCGCTCGCCGACGGCCGCATGTACGGCGCGGCCGCGGATCTGGCCGCGATCATCCCGAGCGAGGGCGTCATGCCTTACCCGCTCGTCGAGTTCGCGCTGCAGCACCACGGCATCATCGAGCCCTCGCCCAACATGCTCGTGGTCTGGGGCCCGCTCGATCAGACCGCGATGCTGGTCGAGCACCTGCGCCCGCGCCTCGCCGAGATCCTCCACGCCGAACCCCAGCGGCGGTTCGGCGTCGGCACCGCCGATCGGGGCGACCGCGCGGCGATCATCGTCATGCTGCAGGCGTCGTTCGTCGACACCCAGCCGATCCCGCGGGCGCTGGCGCTGGCCGGCCACGCCGCGCTGACCGGCACGATCGCGCCCGGGTTCGTCGAGCCCGAGGCCTTCGTGACCGGCACCGACGGCAAGGTCCGTCGGGTCGCGCTCGCGGTCGCCACCGACGGCTCGTTCGCCGGCGAGCTGCGCTGCCCCGATCGCGCCGGCCGCCACCAGGTCGAGATCGCCGCCAGCGATCGCACCGGCTCGACCGTGCTCGCCAACTTCCCGCTGTGGTGCGGGCAGACCCCGCCGGCCGAGCTGGTCGCCGCGGTCGATCCCGACGACGCCACGCCGGTGACCTCGGTCGACGGCGCCGAGGCGCGCTTGCTCGCGATGCTCAACCGCGACCGGGCCGCGGCCGGCCTGCCGGCGCTGGCCGCCGAGCCCGCGGTGGCCGCGGTGGCCCGGGCGCACAGCGTCGACATGCGCGATCACGGCTTCGTCGGCCACGTCTCGCCGACCACCGGCTCGGCCGCCGATCGCGCCGACGCCGCCGGGATCTTGTCGGGCGTGATCCTCGAGAACATCGCCCGCGCCTACGGCCCGGCCGAGGCCCAGGCCGGCCTGATGAACAGCCCCGGCCACCGCGCCAACGCGCTGTCGACCGCGGCGACCCACGTCGGCATCGGCGTCGCGCTCGGGGCCGAGGTCGCCGGCCGGCGCGAGCTGTTCGTCACCCAGATGTTCATCCGCATCCCGCCGCCGCTCGACCCGGTCGCGGCCCACGCGTTCCTGGTCGAGCGCTTCACCGCCGGGACCGCGCTGACGGCCGATCCGCTGCTCGATCGCCTGGCCGGCGACTTCGCGGCCGCGCTGGCCCGCGGCGTGCCGCACGCCGAGGCCCGGCGCGCGGTGACCGAGGGGCTCGACGCCCAGGCCGGGCGCTACCGCCAGGCCGCGAACGTCGTCACCGCGGTCAGCGATCTCGACGCGGTCGTGGCCAAGGATCTGCTCGGCGATCTCCAGGTCGATCGCATCGGCATCGGCGTCGCCCAGGGGCCGCACCCCGACCTCGGCCCCGGCGCGTACTGGCTGGTGCTGGTGCTCGCGCGCTCGCGCTGAGGCCGCGCGCGGATCGACGGGCCCCGGGTCGGCTCGGACCGGCGCGTGCGCGCCGACACGGCGGCGCAGATCGGCGCGGTCCGGAGCGCCGCGCGCTACCGGCGCGCGCGCAGCTGCGCGATCTCGAGCGCGTCGGCCCACTCGTACAGCTCGGCGCCGGTCGTGCGCGCCAGGCCGCGCAGGCGCGCGCGGGTGGGCTCGTCGACGCCGGGCCCCAGCGCCGCGACCAGCGCCGCCGCCGGCTCGGGCGTCTCGGCGCCGGTGATCGTGCGCGCCGCCAGGCCGAGGACCGCGTCGACGTCGACGGCGGCGCCGGCGCCGGCGCCGGCGCCGGGCCCGACCCCGGCCACCATCACCGTCGGGATGTCGTCGGCGACCACCACCGTCGTCGCCGCGATGCCGCCGTGGACCGCGCCCTGCTCGTGGATCACCACGCACGCGCGCGCCAGCCGCTTGAGCAGGCGCAGCCCGTCCGCGACCGCGACCGGCTCGGTCGTCGTGGTCATCGGCGCGCCGGCCGGCGCCTCGAACACCGCGGTCCGGGTCGCGCGATCGAACGCCAGCGCCCGCTGCACGAACGGCGTCCCCACCCGGGCCAGCGCGGTCATCCACGCGATCGCCCGATCGGCCACGTCGCCGTCCTCGAACCGCTCGATCACCACCGAGCGATCGAGCACCGCGTCGACCGCGCGCGCCAGCGTCGACCACGCGGTCGCGCCCAGCGGGCTCTCGAACCGGTAGCGCCCGGCCTCGACCACCGGCTCGTCGGCGGCCAGCTCGGCGATCGAGTGCGGGCGGCTGTCGCGGCGCGGGCGCGGGACCATCAGCGCCGAGCCGGGGCGCGCGCCCAGATCGAGCGTCTCGAGCTCGGCCCGGACCGCGGCGATCGACGGCGGCCGATCGCTCGGGCTCTTGGCCAGGAGCCCGAGCAGGATCGGATCCCAGCCCGGCGCGAGCTCGGGCGCGACCGCGGTCGGCGCCGGCGCCGGCTCGCCCAGGTGCTGGGCCACGAAGTCGGGCCCGAGGAACGGCAGCCGCCCGGTCAGCGCCTCGAACAGCGTGACGCCGAGGCCGTAGAGGTCGGCGGCGATCGTGATCGGCGCGCCGGTGATCTGCTCGGGCGCCATGTACGCGAGCGAGCCGATCAGCCCGCCGGTCTGGGTCTGGCCCAGATCCACCAGGTGCGCGACGCCGAAGTCGCCGAGCTTGGCCGAGCCGCGCCCGTCGAAGAACACGTTGGCCGGCTTGAGATCGCGGTGGACCACGCCGCGGTGGTGGGCCAGCTCGAGGCCGCCGAGCAGCTCGATCCCGAGCCGCCGCACCTGCGCGCCGGTCGGGCGATCGCCCGCGGCGAGGCGCTGCGCCAGCGAGCCGCCCGGCAGGTACTCCATGACCAGGAAGCCGTGGTCGAGCGAGGCGTCGAGCACCTCGACCAGCGCCGGGTGGTGCAGGCCGGCGGCGATCCGGGTCTCGCGCACGAACCGCTCGTACGCGGCGCTGCCGCGGGCGCCGGCGGCGAAGTACATCTTCACCGCGACCGTGCGGCCGGTGGTCTCGTCGGTGGCGCGGAACACCCGCCCGGCCGAGCCGGCGCCGAGCAGGCCCTCGAGCCGGTAGCGCCCGGCCACGATCTCGCGCTGGCGATCGATCACCGTCGGCCGCGCCGCCTGGGCCGCGCGCAGGAACTCGGACAGCTCGGGCGTGACGTCGGGATCGTCGGCGCGCAGGCGCCGCAGCGCGTCCCGGGCGGCGTCGGTCAGGCCCAGGCCGGCCAGCGCCACGACCAGGTGGCGGCGGGCCTCGACCGCGACCGCGGCCGTGCGCGTGGCCTCTTGCAGGTAGCGCACCGCGACGTCGTAGGCGGCGCGGGCGGTGAGGATCCGGCCCAGCCGCAGCACGATCTCGGCGCGCTCGTCGGCCAGGGCCAGCTCGAGGGCGCGCTCGAGCAGCCGCACCGCCTCGCGATCGCGGCCGGCGTCCTCGAGCAGGCGCGCGGCGTCGAGGTCGCGGTGGGCCCGCTGGTAGTGCTCGATCGCGCGGTCGCGATCGCCGGTGCGCTCGGCCAGCTCGGCGGCCGGGCCGTGGCGGCGGTGGCGGACGTAGACCTCGAGCGCGCGCGCGGCGCCGGCGTCGGTCGCGGTCAGGCGGGCGTGCAGGTCGGCCACCAGCCGCTCATCCTTGCCCTCGATCGCCGCGCCGAGCGCCCGGCCCAGCTCGCCGGCCGCCTCCCAGGCCGCGGCCGCGGCCGAGAACTCCCAGATCTGCTCCCACAGCCGGGCCGCGCCGACGTGATCTCCGACGGCGGCGGCCGCGCGCGCGGCGTCGGCGTGCCGCCCGGCCTGGGTCAAGGCGTCGCGGTCGTCGTTGATCGCCACCGCTGGCAATGGTACACGGCCCGCGCGATGAAGACCCGCAGCGCCCATCGTTCCCTCCTGATCGTCGGTTCGGTCGCCCTCGACGACATCGACGGCCCCTTCGGCCTCCACAAGGACCTGCTCGGCGGGTCGGCGTCGTTCATCGCCCGCACCGCGTCGTACTTCACGCGCGACGTGTCGGTGGTCGCGGTCGTCGGCGACGACTTCCCGCAGCGCCACATCGACGAGCTGACCGACCTCGGCGTCGACACCAGCGGCATCGAGCGCCGCGCCGGCGAGACCTTCCACTGGAGCGGCCGCTACTCGGCCGACCTGGCCTCGCGCGAGACCCTCGACACCCGCCTGGGCGTGTTCGCGACCTTCCAGCCGCAGCTGTCGCCGGCCCAGCGCAACGCCGACCTGGTGTTCCTCGGCAACATCGACCCGATCCTCCAGCGCGACGTGGTCGAGCAGACCGCGAGCCCGGTGCTGGTCGCGCTCGACACGATGAACTTCTGGATCGGCGGCAAGCGCGCCGAGCTCGTGCGCACCCTGGCCCGCGTCAACACGCTCCTGCTCAACGACGAGGAGGCCCGCCAGCTCGCCGAGGAGCACAACCTGTGCAAGGCCGCGGCCGCGATCCTCAAGATGGGCCCGTCGTCGGTGGTCATCAAGCGCGGCGACGCCGGCGCGCTCTTGTTCCACGAGGCCGGCACCTTCGGCGTCCCGGCGCTGCCGCTCGAGGACGTGCGCGATCCCACCGGCGCCGGCGACAGCTTCGCCGGCGGCTTCATGGGCTACCTGGCCTACGCCGGCACGCTCGAGCCCCGCGCGATCCGCACCGCGATGATCGTCGGCAGCGTGATGGCGTCGTTCGCGGTCGAGCAGTTCTCCGTCGACGGCCTGCGCGGCCTGACCGGCGCGCAGATCCAGGCGCGGTTCGACGCGTTCACCGAGCTGACGCGCTTCGACCAGGTCCGGCTGTAGCGCCCGGCAGGCGCGGCACGACCAGGTTGGCGTAGAGCCCCGCCAGGCCGACCGACAGCCAGGCCGCGGCCGGGATGGTCACGAACAAGAGCCGCGCGCGCCCGAAGAACAGCGCGGTCGTGAACTTCTCCCAGTCGTAGTACTGGCCGTTCCAGCGGGCGTAGTCGTAGCCGTGCCAGCCCATGATGTTGATCGTGTAGAGCGCGAGCGACGCCGGCAGCCAGAACACCAGCGCCCAGCCGATCGGCCGCAGCACCAGGCCCGACGAGTCCCACGGGCCCTTCGACATGCCGAGCGCGAACCCGGCCGCGACCCCGACCAGCGGGAACAGCGCCAGGTGCCAGATCGAGATGAACCGCACCATCGGCGCGCCCTCGAAGCCCTCGCTCGACGCCGAGGCGATGCTGGTGTCGACCAGATCGCGCCCGCGCAGGAACAGCTCGTACTCCGCGGGCAGCGCGACCCGGCTGTCGGTGAACGGGACGATCATGCCGATCAGCGCGATCGCCGCGCCGCCCAGGACGATCCACCGGGCGTAGGGATCGCGCCGGCGCAGGATCCGGATGATCAGCCCCGCGCCCATGATCGCGACGCCGAACCACGGCCCCCACCAGGTGCGCGTCGACAGCGCGCTGGTGCCGCCCTGGCGCGCGACCACGAGGCCGATCGTCAGCGCGCCGCCCAGCGCCAGCACCGCGGCCACGACCGCCGGCGGCACCCGCTTGCCCAGCGGCGTGGCCAGGGCGATGCCGACCAGCGCCAGCACGAACGGCACGACCAGCACGAAGGTCGGCCCGCTGCCGAGCACCGACCAGACCGCCTTGACGTGCTGCAGATCGAGCGCGATCGGGACCAGCGCGGCGACCGCGAACGCGATGCCGCCCAGGAGCGCGATCTTGCGCAGGTCGCCGCCGACCTCGAGGCCGATCCAGCGGACGCCCAGGTAGCGATCGCCGCTGAGGTTGGGCTCGTCGTCGTCGGCGCTGGTGCCGGCGCGGATCGGCCGCACCAGCTGGGCCGCCACCTCGGGATCCTCGAAGTCGGCGCCGCAGGCCTTGCACCGACGCGCGTCGAGATCGTTGTCGCGATCGCAGATCGGGCAGAGCATGGCTACTCGGCCGCGGGCGCGGCCGTGTCGCCGTCGGCCTGATCCTCGGCCGGCGCCGCCGCGGCGTAGAACTCGGCGATCAGCTTGTCGTCGAAGTCGTCGGCGAAGCGCCCGACGCCGGACACCAGGGTCGCGAGCTCGTGGGCGTCGAGGCCCTTGCGCGAGCGCCCGGCGTGCAGCACCACCCAGCCGTCGGGCTGGATCGCGAACGCGGCCATGCCGCCCATGAAGGCGTTGTGCTCGAGCAGGCGGCGGTAGAACACCTCGCGCTGGTCGTCGGGCGGCGCCTTGAACAGCGGCGCGATCGCCACGATGGCCGAGCCGGACGCGCCGACCATGACGATCGCCGAGCCCCATTGCATGCGGAACAGCCCCTCGCCGTGCGGCTCGGCGTTGTCGCGGAGGCCCGCCTCGGTCAGGAGTGATTCGAGAGTCGCGAACTCGCTCATGGCGGCGAGCTTACTCCGGGCCGCTGGCGCCGGGGCGGCGGCGCGCGACGTTCGTGGTACCACCGGGCGTGACCGCGACCATGAGCCTGTGGGCCTGGGGCGAGGCCGAGCGCTTCCCCGACGACGACGCTCGCCGCCGCCTGGCCCTGGCCGCCCGGGCGCTGACCGGCGGCGCCGCGCCGACGCTGCGCCCGCTGCCGCGCGACGCCGACGCCCGGGTGCCGATCGGGCGGCTCACGGCCGCCGCCACGCCGACGCCGCTGGCCGCGCTGGTGTCCGACGCGCCCCGCGATCGCGCCGCCCACGCCTACGGCCGCGGCTATCCGGATCTGGTGCGCGGGTTCGCCGGCGACTTCGCGGGCGCGCCCGATCTGATCGCGCGCCCGGGCTCGGCCGCCGAGGTCGCGGCGCTGCTCGACTGGTGCGCCGACGCCAACCTCGCGGTCATCCCCTACGGCGGCGGCACCAGCGTGGTCGGCGGCGTCGAGCTGCCGGTGGCCGAGCGCGATCGCTTCGCCGGCGTCGTGACGATCGATCTCGCGCGCCTGGCCGCGGTCGAGGAGGTCGACGCCACCTCGCTGGCCGCGCGCATCGGCGCCGGCATCCGCGGCCCGGCGCTCGAGGCCGCGCTCGCGCCCCACGGCCTGACGCTGCGCCACTACCCGCAGTCGTTCGCGCACTCGACCCTGGGCGGCTGGCTCGCGACCCGCGCCGGCGGCCACTTCGCGACCGGGCCGACCCACATCGACGACTTCTGCCAGGCGCTCACGGTCGTGACCCCGCGCGGCACGGTCGCGACCCGCCGGCTGCCAGCGTCCGGGGCCGGCCCGGCGCCCGAGCGCCTGTGGCTCGGCTCCGAGGGCGCGCTCGGCCTCATCACCGAGGCCTGGATGCGGGTGCAGCGGCGACCGCGCTGGCGGGCCGGCGCCACCGTCAAGTTCACGTCGTTCACGGCCGGCGCGGCGGCGGTCCGGGCGCTGGCCCAGTCGGGGCTCCAGCCCAGCAACTGCCGCCTGCTCGACCCCGCCGAGTGCCTGCTGCACCAGGTGGCGTTCGACGGCACCGCGGTGCTGCTGCTCGCCTTCGAGTCGGCCGACCACCCGCTCGAGCCGTGGCTGGCGCGCGCGCTCGAGCTGGCCCGCGCCGCCGGCGGCGCGATCGCGTCGGGGCCGACCCACACCGACGCCGACGCCGACGCCGACGGCCCCGGCCGCGCGGCCGAGGCCGGGACCTGGCGCAAGGCCTTCGTCGACGCGCCGTACCTGCAGAGCGCGCTGGTGTCGCTCGGCGTCCTGGCCGACACGTTCGAGACCGCGTGCACCTGGGATCGCTTCGACGAGTTCCACCGCGCGGTCACCGCCGCCACCACCGAGGCCCTGCGCCGCACCGTCGGCGGCGGCCTGGTCGCCTGCCGCCTGACCCACGTCTACCCCGACGGCGCCGCGCCGTACTACACGTTCGTCGCGCCGACCAAGGTCGGCGACGAGCTGGCGATCTGGCGCGCGGTCAAGGCGGCGGCGGCGGACGCGATCGCGGCCTGCGGCGGCACGATCACCCACCACCACGCCGTCGGGCGCGTCCACCACCCGTGGTACCAGCGCGAGCGCGCGCCGCTGTTCGGCGCCGCCCTGGCCGCGGTCAAGCGCGAGCTCGATCCGGCCGGGATCCTCAACCCCGGCGTGCTGGTGTAGTACCGGCGCCGTTCGACAAACCTCGTCGCCGGGTCAAGGTACCCGGATGCGCCTCGAAGGACTTCGGCTGGAGCGGGCCCGCGCGTCCGCGCAGTTTCACGACGGCCGGTTCCGCAACACCGCGCCGGTGACCGCGGGCCTGGCGCGCGGCAGCGGCGGGACGATCATGCGCGAGTTCCTGTTCGGCGGCGCCAGGCGCAAGCCGCCCGGCGACATCCCGGTCGAGTCGCCGCTGGCCGGCTGGGGCGCCGACGTGTCGAGCGACGGCCTGCGCGTCACGTGGCTCGGCCACAGCACGATGCTGCTCGAGCTCGACGGCGCCCGCGTGCTGACCGACCCGGTGTTCGGCACCCGCCTGGGCCCGCTGCCGTCGCTGGTCGGGCCCCGCCGCTTCCACGCCGCGCCGGTGACGATCGCGCAGCTGCCGCCGCTCGACGCGATCCTGGTCTCGCACGATCACTACGACCACCTGTGCAAGACCACGTGGCTCGAGCTCGCGCAGCGGCGCGTGCCGGTCGTGACCTCGCTCGGCGTCGGCATGCTGCTCGAGAGGTTCGGCGTCGCGCCCGAGCTGATCACCGAGCTCGACTGGGGCGAGCGCGCGACGGTCAACGGCGTCGGCTTCACCGCGACGCCGTCGCAGCACTTCTCGGGGCGGCTCGGCAGCGCGCGCAACACGACCCTGTGGTCGTCGTGGGTCATCGAGGCCGCGCGGCGCAAGGTGTTCTTCTCCGGCGACACCGGCCTGACGCCCGAGTTCGCGGCGATCGGCCGGGTCCACGGCCCGTTCGACCTGACGATGCTCGAGATCGGCGCGTGGCACCCGGCCTGGGGCACGATCCACCTCGGCCCCGAGAACGCGCTCGCGGCGTTCGCGATGCTCGGCGGCGGCACGCTGCTGCCGGTGCACTGGAGCACCTTCGATCTCGGCCTGCACCCGTGGGCCCAGCCGGCCGAGACCCTGGTCGCGCTGGCCGCGGCCCGCGGCGCGCGCATCATCACGCCGCCGATCGGCCGCCCGTTCGAGCCGGCCCACCTCGACGGGCCGACCCCGTGGTGGCGCGACGTCGCCGGCGTGCGCGAGGACCTCGCCGCCGATCAGCGCGCGACCGCGCAGGCGCCGGCGCCCGACGGCGCGCGCTAGGCGCTCAATCGTTCGCGTCGTCCTCGATCGCCGCCAGGCCCAGGCGCGCGACCGCGCCCAGGTACGCGAAGTCGATCTTGTCGAGCGTGTCGGTGGCGCGGTGGTAGTGGGGCGTGTGGTCGTTGGCGACGAACTCCTCGGACACGCCGACCGACGGCAGGCCGCGCTCGCCGAACGACTCGTGGTCCGACAGCGCGAACGTGACCGGCTGGATCGTCAGGCCGCGGCCCGTGGCGTGGAGGCGATAGAGCGCCTCGAGCGCCGGCGCCGGCGACCACAGCTCGACCGCGCGATCGCCGTCGCCGTCGAAGCTGATCATGTCGAAGTTGTGCATGCTGTGGATCGGCGCGCCGGCCAGCGCCGCGACGTACGCGCCGCTGCCGATCAACCCCGCCTCCTCCTGGTCGAACAGCACCACCTCGATCGGCCGGGTCCGCGGGCGCCCGGCGAGGTAGCCGGCCGCGACCACGGCGACCGCGGCGCCGGTGGCGTTGTCGGCGGCGGCCGGGCTGGCGGCGACGCCGTCGAAGTGGCCGCCGACCACCAGCGGCGGCCCGACGTCGGCGCCGACGGTCGGCGCCAGGTGGACGACCAGGTTGGTGCCGGTGCCGTAGGTGCGGGCCTCGACCGTCAGGCCCAGCCGCGCCAGCTCGCCGGTCAGGTAGGCCCGGGCCGCGGTCCGCTCGGCCGCCGACGCGCGCCGCACCAGCGTGGTCCCGGCCGGGGTCGGCTGCGCGCCCGACAGCACCGCCACGACCGTGCGCAGCTCGTCGTCGATCCAGGCGCAGTCGTCGGGGCTCGCGCACGCGGCGGTGCCGTCGATCGGCACCGGCGCGTCGATCACCACCGGCGGGGCGTCGACCGCGACCGCGCCGTCGGGCGGGGCCGCGTCGATCACCGAGACGCCCGCGTCGTCGCCGCCACAGGCGACCACGAGCGCGAACACGAGCGCGGACGAGCGGGCGAGCACCGGCCGAGCCTACTCGAAGTCACCGCCGCCGCGGCCGCTATTGCGGGCAGGTGACCGCGACCGCGCCGTCGTGGGGGCTGTCGGCGGTGATCCCGACGGTGCGGCCCACCAGCGCGCCGGCGGTGATCGGCACCGACACCATCGCCGCGCGCACCCGCCACGCGCCGCGGGCCTCGCCGCGCTGCTCGAGCACGAAGGTCGCGCGCAGCCGCAGCGCGATCGGGTGATCGCCGCTGGCGTCGACGTGGACGATCTGCGCCGCCAGGGTCGCGGACGCGACCGCGGTCTGGCGGCTCGGCCCCAGCGCCAGGCGCATGCCCTCGACGGTGATCGCGCGCGCCTCGAGGCTCTCGGCCAGGCTGAGCCCGAGCCGGGTCGCGCTGCCGCGCACGACGTGCAGCGGATCGGGCCACACCGCCAGCGCGTCGGGCGACGCGTCCCAGGTCGCGACCCGGTCGCCGGCGGGCGAGATCGCCTCGGCGATCGCGGCCCGGGCCGCCTGGGCCTCGGCCTGCCGCTCGATCGCCTCGGGCAGGCGCGCGCCGTCGGGGCCGACCGCGGCGTCGAGCCAGCGCCCCATCGGCTGCGGGTAGGCCAGGTGCTCGGCCACGAGCGTCCAGCGATCGTTGTCGCGGGCGTAGACCTGGAACACCCGCAGCGGGATGGTCGCGACCCGCCCGCACACCGACAGCTCGAGCGACGCCTCGTCGTAGGCCCACCCCAGCGTCTCGTCGCTGGCGACGTAGACCTCGAGCGCGCGCGCCACCACCCGCGCGGGGACGCCGCCGACCGACGTCACCGGCCAGCGCCGGCTCGGCGCGAGCCCCACGGCCACGTCGTCGGGCCCGACCCCGATCGCCACGAGCCCGACCGCCGGATCGATGATCCCCGCCGCGGCGGCGGCGTCGAGGCCGGGCCGCAGGTAGCTGGCGCGGACCTCGGCCTCGAGCTCGCGCGCGAGGCGCCCACGGCCGTCGTTGCGATCGGTCAGCGCCGGATCGACCAGCGCGGTCCGCCGCGAGAGCCGGGCCTGCGGACACCCGGCCGCGACGAGCAGCGCCACCGCGATCAGGCGCCGCACGCGGCCTCCGGTAGGTCGTGGGGATGATCGACGTCGCGCACCACGCCGGGATCGATCACGTCGATCAGCGGGAGCGCGCCGCGCAGCACGCCGCGGGCGCCGTCGGGGTGCGCGGCGGCCGCCGCCAGCGCCGCGAACCGAGCCCGGCCCACCAGCGGCGGGTGGCCGCGGCGCCCGTCGTGGACCGGCACGCCCTCGCCGCGCGCGCGCAGCGCCGCCAGCGTCGTCGCGCGCACCCACGGGTGATCGACCGGCCACAGCAGCGCGGCGTCGATCGCCGGCGCCAGCGCGGCGAAGCCGAGCGCGACCGACGAGGCCATGCCGCGGGCCGGCGCGGGGTTGACGACGACGGTGGCGCCCAGCGCCGCGGCCGCGGCCGCCACCGCCGCCTGGTGCGGCGGGCCCACGACGACGATCACGTCGGCGGGCGCGACGCCGGCCGCGCCGGCGGTCGCGACGATCCGCGCCAGGAAGGTGACGCCGTCGAGCGGCACCAGCGCCTTGGCGACGCCGCCGAGCCGCGCCCCGGCCCCGGCCGCCAGCACCACCGCGCCGATCCTCACGCGCGCGGCTCCCACGCGCCGACCGCGCGCTCGCCGCGCCGACGCAGCGCCACCAGCTCGGCCGCGATCGCCACCGCGATCTCGGCCGGGGTCTCGGCGCCGAGATCGAGGCCGACCGGCGCGTGCACGCCGCGCCAGGCCTCGGGCGCGATGCCCCGCACCGCCAGGCGCTTCTGGAACCGACCGACCTTGCCGCGCGAGCCGATCATGCCGAGGTACCCGAGCGTGCGCGGGATCAGCTCGAGCATCAGGCGCTCGTCGACCGCGTGATCGCGGGTCACGACCAGCACGTGATCGTCCTGCCCGAGCCCGCCGAGCGCCGCGGCCACCTGCGCGACGTCGAACGAGTCGATCACCTGGGCGGCCCCGACCACCGGCGTCGCCAGCGCCCCGGTGTCGTCGTCGTCGCACACGATCACCTCGAAGCCGACGCTGGCCAGCAGCGGCGCGAGCGTGCGGCCGACGTGGCCGGCCCCGAACACGATCGCGCGCTCGCGCCCGCCGATCCACTCGTGCAGGTGGGCGTCGATCACCCGGGGCGCGCGCTCGGGCGCGGCCGGCGCCGGCGCGATCGCCAGCGCGCCGTCGGCCACGGCCGTGGTCAGCACCAGCGGCCGCCGGGTCGCGATCGCGTCACGCGCGGCCGCCAGCGCGGCCCGGCCCGGCCCGGCCGGCGCGATCACCAGCTCCATCCAGCCGCCGCAGCACATCGCCAGATCGCGCACGAGGTGGTGCCGGACCCGGACCGCCGGCGCGCCCGCGGCCACCGCCCGGGCCGCGGTCGTGACCTCGAGCTCGATGCGCCCGCCGCCGATCGTGTCGAGCGCGGTGCCGTCGTCGAGCACCGCCATGCGCGCGCCGACGTGGCGCGGCGTCGAGCCGCCGGTGGCGATCACGGTCGCGAGCGCGACCCCGCGCCCGGCATCGAGCGCGGCCAGCACGTCGGCGAACCAGGACACCCTGGCAGCCTAGCGCGGAAACCACCGGCGCAGCGCCGCCCGGCCGGCGATGGCGGACTGGGTGCGCGCCTCGTGGGGGCTCTGGTAGCATGCGGGCCATGGTCGACGAGGTCCGCGTCATCGCGACCAACAACGTCGAGGTCTACCGCCTCCTGACGTCGCCGCCGCTGGCCCGGGCCGGGATCACCTGGCGCATCGTCGCCGACTGCGCGCAGCTCCTCGACGCCGTCCGGGCCGCGCCGCCGGCGATCGCGATCGTCGACGCCGAGCTGGCCGGCGGCGACGGCTTCGCCGCGTGCCGCGCGATCAAGGACGATCCGGCGCTCGCGGCCGTGAAGGTCGCGATCGTGATCGCCCCCGGCGGGCTCGATCGGACCGCGACCCTGGCGCTGGCCGCGTCGGGCTGCGACGAGGTGCTGGCGCCGCCGCTGTCGTTCGACGACTTCTGCACGCACCTGTCGCGGCTGTCGCCGGTGCCGGTCCGACGCGATCGACGGATCACGACCCACCTCGAGGTCGAGCTGACCGAGCCCACGGTCGCGGCCGTCATCGCCAACGTCGGCGCCGGCGGAGTCGGCCTGCGCCTGGCCGCGCCGCTCGAGGTCGGCGCGCTCGCGACCCTGCGGCTGCGCGCCGGCGACGCCGTCGGGCCCGACACGGTCGCCCGCGTGGCGTGGTGCCGCCCCATCGCCGGTGACCCCGATGGTGGCCACGCCGCCGGGCTGGCCTGGGAGGGCGAGCCGCCGCTGCGCACCCGCCTGCTGCTCGAGCAGGTGGCGCTGTTCGACCACGAGGTCGTCGAGCCGGACGGCGCGCTGGTCCGGCTCCACGGCGACTTCACCGAGATGACGCGGTTCGACGCGCTGGCCGAGCGCCTGGCCGGGGCCCGCGCGATCGAGTTCGACCTCGCGGCGGTCCGCTACATCAGCTCGGCCGGCGTGCGGGCGTGGTGCGAGCTGCTCGGCGGGCTCGGCGACGCCCGCCTGACCTTCCGCCACTGCTCGACCGCGTTCATCACCCAGGCCGCGATGGTGCCGCTGGTGCTCGCCGGCGGCGTCGTCCGCTCGCTGGTCGCACCCTACTACTGTGACGCGTGCGGCCACGACGACGAGCGCCTGCTCGAGGTCGGCGCGATCGCGCGCGACGGCGAGCGGCTGATCGCGCCGCGGCTGGCGTGCGCGCGCTGCGGCGCCGCCAGCGACCTCGACGACCTGCCCGACCGGTACTTCGCGTTCATGGCCCTGTGATCGGCGCCGCGCGGCGGCGACGCCGCGGTCGCGCGGGCGCGGTCAGGGCCTGTTGGCGCCGCCGGGTTGGCGCGCCGGCGCCCGCGGTCGAAGCTCGCGCCCGTGCAGCGACGCAACTTCCTCCGCGGCTCGGCCGCGCTCGGCGCCGCGGTGGTGGTCGGGCGCTACTTCCAGGGCACCAGCTGGGCCGCGCCGTTCGGCGAGGCGCCGGATCGCGCCGCCTCGGTGGTGCTGCCCGAGGCCCGCCGCGCCCGGCGCGTGCTCGAGGTGTTCCTCTACGGTGGCCTGTCGCCGTGGGAGACGCTGTACTTCGTGCGCGGCTACGGCCGCCCGACCGACCCGACCTACCCCGACCAGCAGTACTACGCCCTCGACAACAGCGCCGCCAACGCCGCGTGCGGCCTGCCCAGCGGCGGCGCGCTCGGCCAGTTCTTCGCGCGCGACGCCGCCGGCGCCGACGTCGAGCTCGGGCCGTTCGCGCGCCGGCTGTGGCCGCGGACCGATCTGCTCGAGCGCATGCGCATCATCGTCCAGGCCCACCGCCTCGAGCCGCACGAGGCCGCGGTGCCCCAGGCGCTGACCGGGCGCCCGGTCGGCCAGCCGGCCGCGGCCGGCCTCGGCAGCCACATCCAGCGGTTCTTCGTCGAGCGCGACGGCGGCGGCCGCGCGTCGCCGTGGTCGTACCTGTTCGCGACCGGCGGGATCTCGGGCGACAACGTCTCGGCGGCGGCCTCGACCGGCCTGCACCCCGGCAGCGCGCGCCCCTTGGCGATCAAGCTCGACAACGCCGCCACCTTCGCGCGCATGCTCGATCGCACGACCGTCACCGACGCCGGCGCCCCGGCCTACGACGCGCTGACCGGCGTGT
Source organism: Myxococcales bacterium (assembly GCA_016717005.1). Lineage (NCBI taxonomy): Bacteria > Pseudomonadati > Myxococcota > Myxococcia > Myxococcales > Myxococcales bacterium. Next base: position 296,227 of record JADJUF010000049.1, read on the forward strand.
ACCTGCAGCAGTACCAGCAGCGCCTGACCTGGCCCGGCCAGGGCCCGGTGCGCTCGACCCGGTTCGCCGACACCGCCGTGGCGGCCGGCACCGTCGGCAAGTACCAGGCGCTGCAGCAGGTGCTGGCGCCCGAGCTGTTCATGGCCCGGGGCGGCAGCGCGTGCGGCTCGTCGACGCCGGTCGATCTGCCGGGCATGAGCCTCGAGGCCGCGCGCGCGCTGCTCACCCACCCGACCGAGCCGGCCCGGTACGTGTGCGTCAGCGACGTCGGCCTGTCCGAGGCGGTCGGCGGCGGCGGCTACGACACCCACCAGCGCCACGCCCGCGACACCTCGCGCAACTTCGACAACCTGCTGCGCTCGCTGACCGCGATCATCAACGGGCCGGGCGAGGCCGACCCGCGCAAGCTGTCGCTCGACGACACGCTGATCATCCTCAACACCGAGTTCGGGCGCACGCCGACGCCGCAGGAGGGCGGCGACGGCCGCAACCACCACCCGTACGGCTACGTCACCGCGTTCCTGGGCGCGACGATCACGCCGGCCGAGCGCGGCGTGTTCGGCGCGATCGGCCCCGACGGCCGCGCGACGACGGCCGCGACCCCGGCCGAGAACCGCATCGCCGCGCTGCTGGCGATGGGCATCTGGCCGTTCGCGCAGGAGGCGTTCGCGGTGTCCGACGTGCCCGACGCGATCTCCGAGGAGGACGCCGCCCGGCGCGCCACGGCCCGGGTGCTGGGGGTGACGCTGTGACCCGCGCCGTCGCCCACGCCGCGCTGGCGGCGGTGATCACCCTGGCCGCGTGCGGCGGCGACGACGGCCCCGGCCCCGATCCCGGCCAGCTCGACTGGCGCGAGTGCGACAGCACCGCCGAGGGGTTCGTGCGCGACGCGACGCTCGCGCTGCTGGGCCGCCGCCCGACCTCGCAGCATGAGGTCGACGCGTTCGCGGCGCTCTACCGCGCCGCCGAGGACGCGGTCGCCGCCGATCCGACCGCGCCGCCGCCGCGGGCCGTGGTCGCGCGCGCGCTCCTGGCCGGCCCCGAGCGCGGCCCCCGCTGGACCGCGCACGTGATGGACGCGCTGCGGGTCGCGCGCGTCGACGATCAGTCGCTGGCCGGGTGCTGGGGCGAGGCCCGACGCACCACGATCGATCCGGCCCTGGCCGAGTTCGTCCGCGACAACCCCGCCGGCAGCACCGCGCCCGCCGCGTTCTCGATGCTCGACCTGGCGCAGAGCGCGATCGCCCTCGACGATCTCACGCCGATCTACCGCGCTCACCTGTTCGCGCTGGTCGGCCAGCCGCTGATCGCCGCGAACGTGCCGCCGCTCGAGGCCGAGCTGGCCCGCCGCGCCGACGTCGGCGCGACCTTCGACGCCACCTACCTCAACCGCGACCTCGTGTGCCTGGGCTGCCACAACAGCGAGGCCTCGGTCACCGACGCCGACGATCCCGGGCTCGATCGCCACTGGCCGCTGCCGGGCCTGGTCGATCGCGCGCTGTTCGGCAACTCGTTCGGCATCGGCGAGCCGGTCGCGCACGCGCCGTTCCGCGTCGACGGCTTCGTGATCGAGACCGGCCGCTGGCAGCCGTGGGGCATGACCCGCGCCTGCGGCGACTTCGCCGACCCCGCCACCGTCGGCCCGGACCCGGCCGGGATCGCCGGACACCTCGGCTCGCTCACCGGCGACCGCCTGACCGTCCGCGATCTCGAGGCCGCGCTGGCCCGCGGCTTCGCGGCGCTGCGCGCCGGCGGCCTGACGATCGCCGCCGACGGCACGATCGCCGATCCCGACGCCGCGCTGGCGTACATGGTCGCGACCTCGATCGTCGAGTCGGCCTGGCGCGAGATCATCGGCACCCCGCTGACGATCGCCAACTACTTCCCGCGCAACCAGGCCGCGCGCGATCTGCTGCAGGAGCTGACCGACGGCTTCGTCGCCAGCGGCTTCTCGCTCGATCACCTGCTGGTCGCGATCGTCAGCACCGACTACTTCAGCCGGCTGCCGCCGAGCGCCGGCTGCAGCGTCGGCCCGTACCCGTACCCGGCCGTCTACGACCCGTGGGTGATCGCCGATCCCGATCCGGCCCGCCACGGCAACGGCCCCGGCGACGCGGTGACGCCGGTGTCGGCGCGCACGCTGCTGTCGGCGGCCTACGCCGCGCTGGGCTGGCCCGCGCCCGCGACCGAGGCGTTCCCGGTGGACGAGGAGGCGTGCGCGCCGCTGGCGTGCGGCGACCTGCAGAGCTACTGCAACTTCGCCGACGCCTGCTGCGTCACCTACGAGGCGGTCTGCCGCGGCACGGTCGATCCGGCGGTGCTCGACGAGATGCCGTTCCAGCGGGCGATCGGCGCGTTCCTCAAGCTCGGCGAGCGCGGCTTCCGCGGCCTCGACTTCCAGGCCCGGCTGGCGTGGGAGGATCGGTTCGGCACCTGCCGCAAGCCGACGCGCGTGACCGTCGACGACTTCGTCGATCGGGCGGTCGCCGCCGGCCAGGCCGCGCCCGGCGCCACGGTCGCCGACGTGGTCCTCGTCCTCAAGGATCGGCTGGTCGGCGAGGCGTCGATCGAGCCGACCGCCGAGGCCCCGGCCCTGGCCGCGGTGCTCGGCAGCGCGCTGGACGCCCCGGCCGCCGCCTCGACCGTCGACGGCGCTGCGCCGGCTGTGCGGCGTGCTGGTGTCGTCGCCGCAGTTCGTGCTGCAGGGCCTGGCCGGCGCCGGCGGCCCGGCCCCGACGCTGGTAGTCGACGACGACACCTTCGCCAGCGCGTGCGCGCGCATCGCCGCCGCGCCGCCGCCGGGCTGGGCGGTCACCTGCGCCGCCGACGCGCTGACCGCGACCCGGGCGCCGTAGCCGCGCCGCCGCCGGGCTGGACGTCACCTGCGCCGCCGACGCGCTGACCGCGACGCGGGCGCCGCTGACGTAGGGCCCGCGCGTGAACAAGTCGATCGAGGATCGCGGACGAGGCGCCCGGATGGCAAGGCGACGGCGAGGACCGGAGGGGAGCGTCCTCGTTGGACGTGACCCGAGGACCGGAGCCGGCAACACAGCCAGCCGGGATGGATCGGCCGCGAGACCGACCGAGTTGTTCACGCGTGGGCCCTTAGCCGCGCGCGACGGCGAGCACGTGCTCGACGACCTCGCGCAGGCCGGCGCCCTCGGCCCGCTCGCTGACGTAGGCCGGCTTGAACGCCAGCTCGTCCCAGCACGCGCGCACGTTGGCCACGCCGATCGACTTGGGGAAGCCGCCGAACATCGGCGCGTCGTTGAGCGCGTCGCCGACGAAGGCGTAGCCGTCGAGGTCGTTGCCGTCGCCCTTGAGCACCTGGCGGATGACCGTGACGCACGCCGACAGCTTGTCGAAGTGCGGCGGCCCGAAGTTGACGTGGACGCTCGAGCGCGACGCGGTGAAGCCGGCCTTGCGGATCATCCCGACCACCCGGTCGGCGTCGGCCACGGACAGCGCCGCCTCCTCGTTCCAGTCGATCGCCAGATCGACCTCGCGGTACTTCGAGTCGCTCGACAGCCGCGCGCCCGGCACCTGGGCCGCGACGTCGGCGTACAGGTCGAGCATGCGCCGCCGCCACTCGGGCAGCGAGTTGGCGGGCACGCCGTAGAGCCGGCGCAGCCGCTTGCCCTCACGGATCCACGTCACGCCACCGTTCTCGGTGACGACCGCGGCCACGCCGGCCACGCTCATGAACGCCTGGCCCCAGCCGGCCGGCCGGCCGGTGACCAGGACCACCGGGACCCCGGCGTCACCGAGCTCCTC